>JAFSHK010000042.1 GCA_017440375.1 Lachnospiraceae bacterium | reverse complement strand
CATCAAATAACTTCCTCTCAGTATAGGACTTTGTCAGATTCTCTATGTTAATCAAATTCATGTTGTTTCCTCTTTCATCTTGTTCTAGCTACCATTATACACCAAATAAAAAAGTAGTCACCTCTTTTGACTACATCCTCTACTACACTATACACAGTACAATGATATTTTTGTGTATCCTGTACCCTTTACACCTATTTTATTACACGATACACTCTATGCACACCTCAAAAGGGTACTACAGTTTACATCCAGAATCAGTACATTAGGCGCTTCCATCAAAACACGCAGTAAATTCAATCTTCGTTTCTCACCACCGGACAACTTCCCGATAAGCCCGTAATGACACCATCTGTTGTTTTCACCTGCTCTGCTGTATTACGAATATAATCAATCACACGCATGGACGGATTCATATAAGCAATACCATCCTCTTTCGAAGTACTGATTTCCTGCGAATAATATCCGATTTTCACAGTCTGTCCAATCGTTATATTTCCTTCATCCGGTATTTCTTTACCAACTATGATTTTCATCAATGTGGACTTACCGCATCCGTTTCTTCCTACAAAGCCAATCCGGTCATTTTTCAGAAAAATGTAAGTAAAATCATTGATTATCGTTCTGTCCCCAAAAGATTTAAAAATCTGTTCCAGTTCTACCGTTGTTTTTCCCATGCGGGAGGCTACCGAACCAATCTCTACTCGACTGCCTGTTTCCGGTGCTTTGGTATCCCGTAACTGTTCAAAACGTTCAATTCTTGCTTTTTGCTTAGTAGAACAAGCCTGTGCGCCTCGTCTTATCCATGCAAGCTCCGTACGCAAAATGGATTGTCTCTTTCGCTCCGTTGCCTGTGCCATCTCATGATCCAGATGGTTCGTCGGTTCGTCCAAAATCAAAATATCGGACTTAGAGAGTAATGTCGACACAAGCGCCACTCTTTTCTTCTCACCACCGGAAAGATGATCCACCGTCTGCTCAAAGTCTGTTACCCCAAGCCTTGTCAACATGGATTTTGCCTCCGTTTCCAGATTCCAATTCTCCTGTCCTGCATTCTCTTTCATAACCGTCTCTAGTACCGTTGCTCCTGACTGAAATTCAGGTTGCTGCGGTAAATAGCGAAGCGTGTCAGTAAATTCATATGTTACCTTCCTGTCCATCGTTCTTCTTTTCTTCATTCACATTTCTGTGTTGTACTACCTTTTTATACTCCCACATTACCGAAACTTATCGGGATAATCCGTACCGGTTTCTGTCTGCATCAACTGAACATATTTCTCCGGTTGGTTCTCCATTTTTAACATAGTATCAAATGCCATTAACAACATTTTGTCACCATTCTGCCTCATATCATCTTGCCCTCTATCCATTTCTGCCTTGAAATGGTCCATCTGCCAGACCATAATGTCTACTACACTATAACCGGCTATTTTATATTGGCACAGAAAATTTTGATATTGCAAATAATGAATAAATTCCAGATAAATCTGTGGTGAATTTTGCAAAGCACACCAGAACTGCTCGAAAAATTCCTCATCTTCTTTTGCATAATAACAAAGTGCCCATGCCCATTTTCTTGCTGCTTTTTCTATTTGTTCACCACTGAGTTCTCTATTCTCTTCTACATTCCCTTGCATTTCCTTCACACCTTTCCCTTTCACACTAAGCAAAAGTATACCACACTCCGGTTCTTTTTTCTCCTATATTTCCATATAAATATAGCAATAGTTCTACAAATCGGTTTCTAAATATGATAACTATTATCGAGCAAATAAATGATTTTCTTTGGGGTGTTCCCTTTCTTATCATTCTCATGGGAACACATATTTTTTTCACAATCAAATTGCGTTTTCCGCAACGCAAAATCTTCTACGCAATCAAGCTTTCTCTTGGTATCGGTTCAGAAAAAAATGATAACAAAAACTTGTCTCCCTTTTCTGCACTTGCCACAACGCTTGCCGCCACACTTGGCACAGGCAATATTATAGGTGTTTCCACCGCAATTGCTTTGGGTGGACCGGGTGCTATTTTCTGGTGTTGGATTACCGGAATTCTGGGCATGGCAACCGCTTACAGTGAATGTTATCTTAGCGTTCTTTTCCGCAAGCGAACCAAAGACGGAACTTATGTTGGTGGACCAATGTATGTCTTGTCAAACGGTTTACATAATAGATATCTCGGCACTCTTTATGCTTTTTGCACCTTGATTGCTGCCTTCGGTGTCGGTTGTACAACCCAATCCAATTCTGTTACACAGGCTGCCGTTAGTTCGTTCCAGCTATCACCGCATCTGGTTGGTATTGTCCTTGCCGTTCTTACCGGAACGGTCATTCTTGGTGGTGTAAAAACAATCGGCAACCTTTGCGAACGAATGGTTCCTGCCATCAGCTTCATTTATTTATTTGGCTGCTTTTTACTACTCTGCTTATACCACAAACAACTGCCCACTGCCTGTCTCTGGATTTTGGAGGATGCTTTCTCTCTTTCTTCCGTTGCAGGTGGTTTCGTTGGCTCCACATTGCAGCTTGCCTTGCGCTATGGTATTGCACGCGGTCTTTTTACGAACGAAGCAGGTATCGGCACCTCCGCCATCGCTGCTGCCGCATCCGATACGAATAGTCCAAGTCATCAAGCATATGTTTCTATGACTGCAGTCTTCTGGGATACTGTCGTTATGTGTCTGGTAACAGGTTTAGTCGTTGTCTGCAATATGCTCTATGACCCGGCTTCTATTCAGAATGTACCTTCCACCGGACTGACTGCTGCTGCCTTCACTCACCTTCCTTATGTGGGTGATGCTTTTCTAACAATCTCGCTGGCTGCTTTTGCTGTCACAACCTTAATCGGCTGGTCTTATTTTGGTGAAAAAGCAACGGAATACCTTGTTGGCAACAAAGGTATTCCGTACTACAAGTTTCTCTATATTCTGATGATTTATTTTGGTGCTATCATTCCCATGAATCTTGTCTGGGAATGTACTGACCTCATTAACGGTCTTATGGTCGTGCCGAATGTCATCGCACTCTATTTCTTACACCGCTATATTAAACCTTGAAATCACTGATGATTTCCTGTAAGGAACGGCTACTTCGCTCCAAAATGGACATCTGACGAAGAATCTCTTCGGAACTGATATTCGTCGTCTGCATGGCAGATGCCACATTGCCTATATCCTCTACAATCGTTGCATTTAATTCAGTAATTGTCTGCAATGATGCTAACATTTCCTGTACGGAAGCTCCCATTTCCTGTGCAGACGCCCCCAAATCCGTTGCAATATCATCGTAAAATACCGCATCTTTTTTATACTGCTGCGCTGTATCTACCATTGCGTGATAGTCATCGATAACATGCTCTTTCATGAAGTTTAAGAGCATTCCGGCGCTATGCTTTAATGCCATAACAGACGCAACGACCTCATCAATTACGGACTGAATATTATCTACTGCGGTTCTGGAATGTTCTGCTAAGGTTCTGACTTCTTCTGCAACCACCGCAAAGCCTTTACCAGCCTCTCCGGCACGCGCCGCCTCAATAGAAGCATTGAGTGCAATCAAATTGGTCTGACTTGCAATGCCAAGAATCTCTTGTGACAAGGTCTTAATCACTTCTACCTTCTCTACATCTTGTAATGCCGCTTCCAGTTCCTCTTCTGTCGCATGGTAAATCAAACTGGCTTGTTTCTTCGATTCTAATGTGGTTTCTAACAAACGTTCCGCACGAGAAGTAATTTCGCCGGAAGCCTGAGCTGCTTCGGCTGCTTTCATAGATACACTATCTACTACGGTACCGATTTCAGAGCTTGCATCGCTGATATCTCTTGTAACATCGGCTGCCTCATTAACGCTCACAGTAACATCTTCAACAAGCTGGTCCATCTGATCCAAACCATTATTCAAATCAGCCATCTTGCTATACGCCGCTGTTGCAATCTCCGCAATATTACCGGCTTCGTCTTTCGTTCCCAGTATGGTCTCGCGAATATGTTGCTTCACTGATTTGGTAGCATATGTAATTTCTTCCACTTCATCCTTGAAGCCTTCTGCTACCTTCTGTTTCTTATCCTTCGTCTGGCTTTCCGCATTTTCTCTGAAATCACCGGAAGCAAACTGTTTCAAATCAGCTATCGGCGCTAATAATTTATTCGCTACAAACACAATACTTGCAATAATCAATAAAATACCAAACAAACTGATGACAACCGAAGTAATAATCAAAACGCTAAGTTCACTGGTTGCCACACTCCTTGGAACTACCACACCTACTGTCCAGTCACAATTCTCTACCGATGCAACCGCAAAATATTTCTGTTCGCCATCATAATCCTTACTCAAAAAGATACCTTCCCCACTTCCAATCAGTGCATCCACATCATCAAGCACGCCATTCCCTACCGTTGCTACTGCTGTTGCCGTTGTTTCTGTCGGAAGGAATTCGGAATTTTCATGTACTACAAAATTATGCGAATTATCTACCAGAAAACCATAGCCTTCTTCTTCGTTTAACTGTTTTACCAGATTCACAAGCTCGGTAATCGTGATATCCGCTCCACTGACACCAACTACTTCTCCTGCCTCATTGTGCATCGGTGCTGCAATGGTCACAATCATCTGACCGGTTACCGCATCCACATAAGGTTCCGTTACAACTGCTGCATTACGTTCCTTTGCTCCAATATACCAGCTACGCGTACGACAATCAAACCCTTCCGGCGCTTCACCGTTCACCATCAACACGGTCATATCTTCAAAACCATAATAGGCATCCAGAATTGCACTATCACCCTTTGCCAGATTCCCTGTCAGATATTCTTTCATCTCATCATAGGATTCCGTCTGCATCTTAAGCTCATAGGTATTGGCATTTTCTTCTACCCATGCAATCTGCAGCCCAAGCCATGCATTCACTTCCTCTGCTGTTTTCTGTGCTTTGGCAAGTTCTAATTCCTGTACCTTTTTCTCCACAACCCGATTCGCAATCATATAGCTCCCCAATGAGCTTATAATCAGAATAATAACTGCTGCCAAAGATATGGTTGCAACTAACCTTCCCTTAATCGTCTTCATGGTGCCCTCCTAAGTTTTTATACGTTTTGTCATCTCGCTCAAACGAGTCTACATTCTTATTATATCAGCCACTGTGCAAAAGAAAAAGTCCCTTTATTAATAAAAATCTCAACAGCCTTCTCATCCCACAATATATGGATGTCATCAATTCTATTAATTTGATTTAGCTTGGATAAATCATACTCTATCACATTTCCTTTGAATCCGGTAATCAAAAGCTTATTCTCTTTAACCATAACATATTCGTTTTGTACCGCCAAAAACTCTCTTGCTTCTTCCACCGGATAATTACAAATTCTTCCGTTTTTCATAAATAATTCTCTCGGAATACTAAGTGCTCCCGCAAAATCTACACCTTCTGCCAATTCTTTTCCCCAATGATAAAACCAACCGATTAAAATTCTGCGTCCACGATGATCCATAAACGTTTGCGGTGCATAAAAGTCTTCTCCACCTTCTACATACTGTGTCTCCTCCACTTTGAATGCTACACCGTCAAACTCTCCTATCAAAAAAACTGTTGCATATTTTTCCGGCTTCATCGCCGAAAACATCAACACATATTTATCTCCTAATGGGAAAATATCCGGACATTCAAATGCCTGTCCAAACTTATCACTTTCATATATACAGTTTACATAACTCCATTTCATTAAATCTTCTGAACGAAATAAAAGCATCTTGGCAACACCGTCAATTCCCGCACCACATACCATATAGTAACAACCTTCATAACAAAATACTTTTGGATCACGAAAATCCGTATTATCGCCTAATGGAGAATCCGCTATTATCGGATTTCCCTCATACTTTTCAAAATGGATTCCATCCATGCTATAAGCAACTGATTGCGTCTGCTTCTTCTCTTTTGATACAGAAGTATAGAAAAGATACAACACATCATCTTTTACTATTGCAGAGCCGGAGAAGCAACCACCATCATTTTCGTATTCCCTATCCGGTATCAACGCAATTTTCTCTTCCTTCCAATGCACTAAATCCTCACTCACCGCATGTCCCCAATGCATCGGTCCCCATACCGGTTCGTATGGATTGTATTGAAAAAAAGCATGATATCTTCCTTGAAAATAACATAATCCGTTCGGGTCATTTATCCATCCCTTCCGGGGTTCAAAATGGTATTGAAATCTCTTCCTCACATGCCTCTCCTTTTTATGCTTCTGCAATCTGTTTTGCACGTGCTAATGCATCATCAATATGCTTACAGAAGTTCTCTGCTCCAACCTTTTCAAAAAATCCTGCCTTTTTAATCATTGCCATCGGCTGTTCATTCACATGGGATAAAACAAGCTGAACTTTTTTCTTGGCACAGGATTCATACAACTCTTCCAAAGCGTGCATTGCTGTTGCATCAATGGTATTTACACTTCTCATACGCACAACAACACACTTATCATCTTCTTTAAACGCGATATGCATAATCTTATCTGCAACACCGAAGAATAACGGTCCGCTGATTTCATATACAAGTGTATGCTTTGGCACTTCACGAAGCGTAAGACTATCTGCATCTTCTTCGTCGTCGATATAACGCCATCCTTCTACATCCGTTACTTCACTCATTCTCTTCATAAATAAGATAACCGCCAGAATCAAACCAAATTCGATTGCTACAACAAGGTCAAATACTACGGTAAGTACAAGTGTTGTCATAAGTACGATAATATCGCTCTTAGACGATGTTTTACACAAATAGATAACTTTCTTAATGCCACACATATTGTAAGCTACCTGAAATAGAATAGCTGCAATGGTAGGCATCGGAATCAACGCTGCATATGGCATCAGAATAACCAGAATCAATAATAGCGCTACTGCATGCACCATACCGGCGATTGGTGTACGTCCACCATTTTTGATATTTGCTGCGGTTCTTGCAATAGCTCCGGTTGCCGGAATACCTCCAAACAACGCAGATGCAATATTACCACATCCCTGTGCAATCAATTCCATATTGGAACGATGCTTGCTGTTTACCATACTGTCCGCTACTACGGCAGATAACAAAGATTCAATCGCTGCAAGCAACGCAATCGTCACACCATCTCGAAAACCACCTTGAATTAATTTCCATGAAAAATCCGGTATTTCCGGTGTTGGAATCTTGTTCGAAATAGTATATAAATCACCAATCGTATTGACATTCATCTTCAAACCGGATACCAATGCAATACCAACCAAAACGGCTACCAAAGAACCCGGTACTTTTGGAATGAACTTCTGACAAAGTATCAGTACCATAAGGCAAATCACACCAACAAGTGCTGCCTGCCAGTTGATTGTTCCGAGATTTTTTACCACTGCCATCAGTTTGTCCATTGTTTCAATCAATGGTTCTTCTGAAACAATCGTCAAACCGCAGAAATCTTTAATCTCTCCGATTAACAGCGTAACGGCAATACCTGCAGTAAATCCCGTCGTAATCGTATATGGGATGAACTTAATTAAACTACCGACTCTGAAAAATCCCATCAAAATCAATAAAATACCAGCTATAATCGTTGCTACGGCAAGTCCTGCCATTCCCTTATCTGCAACTATACCTGCTACAATCGTTGCAAAAGCCGCCGTCGGTCCTGCTATCTGTACACGACTTCCGCCCAGAAACGAAATAATAAAACCTGCTACTATCGCCGTATAAATACCTCGCTCCGGTGAAACGCCGGAAGCTAATGCCAAGGCAATTGATAACGGCAATGCAATAATTGCTACAATGATACCAGAAATGATATCCTTCACGAATTGTTCCTTCGTGTATGTTTTCATAACTGAAAACAACTTTGGTTTTAATTTTTCCATAACTTACTTCTCTCCTCCTCTGGTCAATGACCGTAAATATAATAAACCCAATAATAGTATAATCGGGAATACTATCGCAAAAATAAGCCCCATCTTCAGATTTTCGCCAAATGCCTCTGAAATAACACCAATCAGGGTCGGTCCACCGCCACAGCCTACATCTCCGGCAAGTGCCAGAAAAGCAAACATAGCTGTTCCGCCTTTTTTCATAGATTTCGATGCCAGACTAAAAGTTCCCGGCCACATAATACCTACCGACAAACCACAGAGCGCACAGCCTGCCAGACCTAATATCGGATTACCGGACAGCGACGCAAGCAGATAACTTGCAATGCAAAGCAGGCAGCTTACTTTCATAAACTGCTCTAACTGAATTTTTTCACTATATTTTCCATAAATCGCACGCGCACTTCCCATGAATAGGGCAAACAGGCATGGTCCTGCCAAATCTCCCATCGTTTTACTGATACCAAGTCCTGCCTCCGCAAATGCAGATGCCCACTGACTCATTGCCTGTTCAGAAGCGCCACCGCAAATCATCAGCACAAAGAAAAGCCAGAACATCTTATTTTTCATGAGTGCACGAATAGACATTCCTTCGCCCTCTTCTACCAATGCGTTAATTGGTACTTTCGCAAAAAAGAAAACATTCAAAAGCGGCACTACCGCCCATGTAAAAGCAAGAATTCTCCAGTGTTCAATTCCTACTAATGCAAAAAACAGCGTCGAAATAATAACGACACACATATGTCCCCAGCAATAGAAGGAATGCAGAAGACTCATCGTTGCCTCTTTTCTCTCGGTAGGACAAGCTTCTACAATTGGACTGATAATAACCTCTAACAAACCACCTCCAATTGCATAGAAACAAACAGCAATTAAAATTCCTACATAAGCATCCGGCATAATATAAGGAAAAATTCCTAGTCCTGCCAAACCAATTGCTGCCGTAATATGCGCAATCACCGCTGCCCTCTTATAACCAATTCTGTCAACGTATTTGGCAGAAACAAAATCAACCAACAACTGAATACCAAAATTAATCGTAATCAAGTAAGCTATCTTATCCAAAGAAATGCCAAAAGTACTCTGAAATGTTAAAAACAGCAAGGGCACAAAATTATTTACAATTGCTTGTACAATATAACCAATGTAACAGGCATAAATTGTATGGTTATAACTCAATGCTTTTTTCATTTTTATCGGTAAATCTCCTTTTACATCCTAATGATTTTTCTCTTCCTCATGCGTTAATGCTAAGTCCGTAAATACCGCTGTCTTCTCTTCTTCATCGACTGCATACAGACAAATCGTAACTCCTGTAAAGCCCATAGCCACTTCCGAAGACAAATACCGTGTATCAGCACATCCAAGCTCCTCTTCCACACCCTCTACAAAGAAATGATATTGTAAAGCATCTGCCTCAATTCTGAATTTCACTTTATCGACACCTAACGCTACACTTGTCATCTCTTTGCTGATGCAACCAATCGTATAACGAAGCACGACCTCGCCCTTTGCATTTAAGAACAAATCATAATGATGCTTCTCATCCATAAAAATACTGATTCCGGCTTCTTTACACTTACTTTCCACCTGACAGGTAATATCCACTTCGAATTCACTCTGGCGAATGGCTGCACATGCAGGATAGCCCAAACCAAAAATATCATCCGCGGATGCTTTTATTTTTAAATAATCCGTCCCAAATTCATATCTCTCTTCCTGATAATCGCGGAAGAAACACCAATCGGTTTTCACATCCAGATTTTCAAATGTCCTATGGAAGGAAAGAGACTTCTGCTCTCCCGGAATATTTGGCAAATCATAAGATAATCTTGCCGTCCCGTCTTCTCCCATATAGAACCATCCGTCTTCCCAACGCACCGGAACAAGACAAACTTCTCTTCCTAAATGATGAAATGTCTGCCATCTGTCTATCTGGCGAAATGCAAGATGCATAAACCACCAGTTTCCGTTTTTATCCTCAATAATATCTCCATGACCGGCTCCTTGTAACTGATAACCGCCCAAATTACGGTTTGTCAATACCGGATTCCCCGGACAAGCTTCAAACGGTCCCCACATACTTTCACTGCGGGCATAATTTACCATATGACCATACTCTGTACCGCCTTCTGCATCCAGAATATAATAATATTTACCGAATTTATACAAATGGGGAGCTTCTATGTATCTTCCTCCGGTTCCATACCAAAGCGGTTTCGTTTCACTAAGCTTCTTACCGGTTTCAATCTCGATTTCACACATGCGAATACAACTTACGCCATTCTCATCTTCCCCATTACTGATGAAAAAGCATCTATCATCTTCAAAATAAAGAGACGGATCTATACCACCCTGCTCTACGAAAACAGGTTCTGACCATTCTCCGTAAATATCATCTGTATAAATATAGAAATTTCTATCGACACTAACATTCGTTGTTACCATATAAAATCTGCCTTTATGGTAGCGAATGGTTGGTGCATACACACCGGTCGTTGTCTGCGCTTTTTCCAAGTCAAGCTGACTCTTTCTTGTGATACAATGTCCAATCTGTTTCCAGTTGACCATGTCATCACTTTCAAAAAGCGGTACCCCCGGAAAATACTGAAAGGTGCTGCACACCATATAATACTTATCCTCTGCCCGACACACACTCGGATCCGGATACATTCCTCTTACAACAGGATTTTGATATTTCATATTTACGATACCTTCTCTCTTTTATGAATTAATCTATTATTTCCATAAATTCCAGTTCTTTTCATCTGCTTCATTATACTCTTTGCTTTTGCCATTGTAAATGATAATTCCTTTATCAACGTGCCTTTTCAACGACTTCAAAACCACACCTGCACACCTTCGTCTTTTACATATTTTCATTGCATCCCCTAAAATAACGTGATAAACTTTGCATAGAAGTATATTATAAGAAGGTAATAAAATGGAAAATTATGTTTTGAGCTGTTGCTCAACAGCTGATTTATCAAAAGAATGGTTTAAAAAAAGAGATATTAAGTACGTATGTTTTCATTTTGAATTAGATGGTACACAGTATATGGACGATTTGGGTATTTCAATGCCACCGGATGAAATGTACCGCAGAATGACAGAAGGTGCCGATACCAAAACTTCTCAGGTTACTATTGGCGAATACGAAGAATATTTTGAAAAGATGTTAAAAGAAGGGAAAGATATTTTACATCTATGTCTTTCCAGCGGAATTTCCGGTTCCTTTAATTCTGCTACCATTGCCAGGGACTCTCTTATTGAAAGATATCCTGACCGCAAAATATACATATTAGATTCTCTGGCTGCTTCCAGCGGCTTCGGATTACTTATGGATAAACTTGCCGATTTGCGTGACTCAGGTATGCCATTAGATGATTTACATAATTGGGCTAAAGAACATGTTTTAAATTTACAACATTGGTTTTTCTCCACTGATTTAACGTTCTTCATCAAAGGTGGCCGTGTTTCCAAAACAAGTGGTTTCATTGGCTCAGTGCTCAGCATCTGCCCTTTACTGAATGTAGATTTTGAAGGTCATTTGATCCCAAGAGAGAAAATCAGAACAAAGAAAAAGGTAATTCAACGAATTGTAGAGCAAATGGAAGAAAATGCGGAGGACGGACTAAACTACTCCGGCAAATGCTTTATCAGTCATTCTGCCTGCATTGACGATGCCCGTGCCGTTGCCTCCCTTATTGAAGAACGCTTTCCAAAATTAGATGGTAAAGTAGAAATCTTCCCAATCGGTGCAACCATCGGCAGCCATACAGGTCCGGGAACCGTTGCCCTATTCTTCTGGGGAAATAAACGTGTGAACTGACAAATCAAAAGAAAAACATAACAATATTTATACCAAAAAGTGGGGTTATCTGCCCCACTTTTTTGCTAACTTACGTCGTACAATTATAAAACAAATAACATGGGTCAAAAAGGTAATCATCCAACTTACCGGATAAGTCAAATATAGCGACTCGATTGTATGGAAGGGTTCCATCCGAAAGAATGTAAAAATCCATAAAAGTCTTAATCCACAAGCTCCTATTAAGGATACAATCATCGGCATAATCGAATAACCGAGTCCTCGTAGCGATCCTACCATAACATCCATCATACCGCACAGCGCATAGGTTCCACAGATAATCTGCAATCGCCCCATACCTGCTTCCATAACTTCCGGACTGGAGGTGTACATTCCAAGTAAAGGCTCTCCCCATAGAACAGCCGCATTCCCTAATAAAAGACCTACTGCAATAACACAAAACTGCGATGCATACAATATTTTATTTACACGTTCATATTTTGCCGCACCAACATTTTGTCCGGTAAAAGATATTGCTGCCTGGTGGAAAGCATTCATTGCCACATATACAAAACCTTCAATATTCGCAGCCGCCGAGTTCCCTGCAACCATAATCGCGCCAAAGGAATTGACCGAGGATTGTATGATAACATTGGAAAAGGAAAATACCATTCCCTGAAAGCTTGCCGGCAAACCTATCTGCAAAATACGTTTGAATTTATCCGGATGCACTCGCAAACCGGACAATTCCAAATGCACACTGCTGTCTGAGCGCATCATACAACGGATAATCAAAGCGGCCGAAATGGTCTGTGAAATAACCGTTGCCAATGCAACCCCTGCCACATCCATCCGAAAGACAATGACGAAAATAAGGTTTAGGATGACATTAATAACGCCGGCAAAAAACAGATAATACAACGGACGCTTCGTATCTCCGATTGCCCTCATAATAGCACTGCCGAAATTATATAGCATCGTCGGTGCCATTCCCAGAAAATAAATTCTCAGATAGATTACTGCCAAAGGTAAAACATCTTCCGGTGTCTGCATCCAGATTAAAATCTGCTTTGCGCCAAGACAACCAATAATCGTCAGAATAATACCACTGCAAACACTTAGTATCATTGCCGTATGTACCGTCTCAGACAAATCCTTCTCCTGCTTTGCACCAAAATAGCGTGCAACCAGAACATTGGCACCTACCGACAATCCCAAAAAGAAATTCGTCAATAAATTTATCAACGATGTATTCGAACCAACCGCCGCCAGTGAGTTGTCTCCGGCAAATCGACCAACCACAATAATATCCGCCGCATTAAAAAGCAACTGTAAAATACTGGAGCACATTAGCGGCAAGGAAAATAAAAGAATCTTTCCAACAATGGAGCCGCTGCACATGTCCATCTCATATTTTTTATTTCTTTGTTGTGTTTCTGTTTTTGATGGTTGTTTTTCTTCTGTTCCCATTTCTTCCGCTTCCATTTTCTTGCCTCTTTTCCTTCTGTAATGTTATTAACCCACAAACTTCTATGCTATCTGTATAAGGAAACATATCGACCGGTGTTAATTCTTCTACTTTATATTTTTTCTCTTTTTTGAGTAAATATTGCAAATCTCGCGCCATTGTTTCAGGATTACATGATATATACACGACTCTTGATGGTTTCAGCGCAATGACTGCATCCAAAAAAGCTTCACTACTGCCGCTTCGTGGCGGGTCCATAAATACCACATCCACCTTCTCTTTTGCCTCCGCAAGCTGTAACATAAATTTTCCTGCATCATTCTGATAAAAATCAATATTTTTAACACTATTTTTCTTTGCATTCGCAACGGCATCTTTGACCGCATCCTGATTTAACTCTACTCCAATCACTTTCGCTGCCTTATCCGAAGCTGCAATTCCAATCGTTCCGATTCCGCAGTAAGCATCAATCACTCGTTCTTTTCCAGTTAACTTTGCATAAGTAATTGCCTGACTATACAATTTTTCAGTCTGCACCGGGTTTACCTGATAAAAAGATTTTGGTGATATTTTGAATACCTTCTCACACAAGGTATCTTCAATATACCCTTTGCCGTAAATCACCTGTTGTTTATCGCCAAGTACCATACTTGTCTTCTTATCGTTCACATTCACAATAATGGTCGTAATTTCCGAATGTAGTTTACATAACTCTTTCACAAAATTATTCTTAGACGGAAGAATCGGTGATGCTAATATAAGTACCACCATAATCTCTCCACTATGATATCCTGTGCGAATCAAAACATGGCGCAGTAATCCATATCCGGTATCTTCATCATAAGCCTTATATTTAAATGCTTTTGCAAGTCTTTTTATAGATTGAATAATACGATCAGCCTGTTGATTCTCAATAAGACATTCCTCCACCGGAACGACCTGGTGCGTCCCCTCTTGATAAATTCCACTAACCATACCCGTTCTTTTATCAAAATCAAAAACAGCATGTACTTTGTTACGATAATACTTCGGATTCTCCATTCCAATAATCGGCTTTACCTTGGCATATCTTCCCAAAAGTTTCTCTGTCGCACGCTGCTTCTTATGAAGCTGTTCTTCATAAGGAACACCCATATAACGACAACCACCACATTTCTTTACTACCGGACAAAGCTTTTCCTTCTGCTTTCCATCCGAAATCAAATGCAAAATCGAAGAAAGACCATAAGCAAGTCCATCTTCATCATGATTTTTCGTCACATAATCTGCCACTGCTTTACAGTTTACAGAAGCGTTTGCCATTGCAATACCGACTCCTGCATATTGCAGCATATCGATATCGTTATCCGCATCTCCAAATGCTGCCAGTTCCTCTTTCTTCAAATGTAACTCACGTAAGAAAAATGCTACACCCGCTCTTTTCCCACAGCGTTTATCCGATATTTCTATCAACTGTTTGACAGATGATGTTATGTAAACCTCGTCAGTTGCACTTTTTATCTCCTGCCAAATTTTCTCTCTAACGGCTTCATCACCGACAATCATATCCATACTATCCATATGATGTTTATTTTCATGAATAAAAGAAACTATATCATCTTTTATCTGTCTGGTTTCTTTCACATAAGCAACCGCTTGCGGCGACGTACCGAAACGAACCGGATCTTCTACATATTCCCTTCCGGCATAAGAAACACCATCAATAAAAGCTTCATATGCCACATCGTATGCTGATGCAATCTGCATAACCTTACAAACGGCTTCCTCAGACATTCCAAAACGCTTGAGACACTTCCCACTCGGCAAGTGATACATCGCAGTACCATTACAAGTAACCGCATATTCAATTCCCCGAATCGACAAAATATCTTTTGGCAATGCAGCATAGGAACGACCACTGGCTACAATCACATGGATTCCGGCCGCAATAACGGCTTCCAACGCTTTTCTGTTTCCCTCAGAAAGTCGTCCTTCTTTATTTAATGTTGTTCTATCCAAATCGATTGCGATACATTTAATTGCCATCGTATTTTTCTCCTGTCCTAAATACTAGACCCACGCTTTCCGCAGGCTTTCTCTCCAACGTTCTTTCTGTTCTTCATATTGTTCATTCAGCCAATCTGCCGCCTGCTCCACACCCTCTGCCGAAAGCGGAACATCAATCCATTGCTTCTCTCCCTCCGGGGTTTTGTTGATTCCCAGAGGCTCCGGCCAAATGGTAACTCGTATTTTATCTTCCTCATTCATCTTTACCTTCTTCAAAAGGTAGCGCATCCCGTCCATACTACCGGAATATTCGTCTTTCTTGATATAGTTAAGAGGATGAAATGTTTCTTTATCTATCATCGAATGCTCCTTTTCTCTCTAATACCGCTCTTAACTTGAGTCGGTCGTATAAAACACCTTATTTTCACAAAATAGCTGAATATTTCTTATATGTGCATTGTATCATTTCATAAACACTTCTGAAAGACGTGCTAGTCTATTTTAGTATAAACGTAACTTACTCTCTTATCAATGTCTCTATTTCAAAAAAATCAAGAAAAAAAATTTGAGGTTAGATGAATATAAATCTTATTAAACTTAAAGTATCGCTGACCTAAAGTATTACAATATAGCTTGCTTTTTTCTAAGAAATTAGATATAATAATAACTGCTTTCGGGATGTGGCTCAGGTGGTAGAGCGCTACTTTAGGGAAGTAGAGGCCGCAAGTTCAAGTCTTGTCATTCCGATGCTGATTAAACCCAGAAAAACCGATTTCTAATCTTTTAGAAATCGGTTTTTTTGTGTACTTCACGTTAATGCTACTATTAAATTATCTCTTCCTATGCCATCGCCTGTGTCTGAAGGCTATCATTCACAAACTGCTCAAAATCAATCTGCGGAATCGGTTTCGAAAAATAATAACCCTGCTGGATTTCGCACCCTATTTGTGCCAGATAATCACTTTGCTCCAGTGTTTCTACACCTTCGCATAAGGAAGTAATACGTAATCTTCTCGCCATATCAATGACACAAGAAATAATAATTTTATCATTCTCCTGTAAATGACTTTCTTTAAGGAAAACTCTATCTAACTTGAGTATATCTATCGGCAGTCTGCTAAGCAGATTCAAGGAAGAATATCCGGAACCAAAGTCGTCCATTGACACTTTTGTTCCCATTGCATGAAGTCCTTCCACTAGTTGAAGCGCGTTCTCCGTATTATTGATATATATACTCTCTGTCAATTCAAATTCCACTAATTCAGAAGGAATTTTATACTCTTCAAAAAGAGATTTCACATATTCCAAAATTCCCATTTTGTTTAGATGCACACGAGAAACATTCATTGATATTGGTACCACCTTCTGTCCTTCATCTAAACGCTTTCTAAGGAATTTAAATACTTCCCGATACACATAATAATCAACATCAACAATCTGCCCACTACGCTCAATTACCGGAATAAACTCATCCGGATAAATAAATTTACCATCCGGCTTCTGCCAACGCACAAGTGCTTCCGCTCCAATAATTCTCAAAGTATTCGTTTCAATTTTCGGCTGATAATAAACTTTAAATTCACCATTCTCAATTGCTGTAGGGATATAAGATGTAATCTCAACCTCTTTCTTAATACCTTCCATCATCTGACGGTCAAAAAGTACACAGCAATCTTCATCCAGTTCTTTTGCTACTTTACGTGCTAAATTAGCATTCGAAACCGCTGTTTCAGCATCCAGCCGTCTGTCATCCTTAGAAATAATACTAATCCCCGAACATAATTTCAATTTTCTATCCAAAAACATATCATGGAGTTTATTCTCTAATTCAATATTTTTACGATAGACAATATCCCTTAAATCACTGTTAGCTCGTCCCTCTGTCATACGAACAGCCATAACAATATTATCCGAATAAACTCTGGCCGCACACAGCATATGCGCATTATTCACCGTTAACAAATGTACAAATTCTTTTAATAAATCATCACCACGCTGATAACCATATGTATCATTTATATACTTAAAATGTTTGATATCTGTATAAATAATAGCAATACGACAGTCATCCATTTTGGTAATTTCTTCTTCTAACTTTTTTAAAAACCCCTCGTATCTATCCAGTCCGGTCAACGGATCCTTCATCTCAGGCATCTAATATACCCCCTTCTCGAAAATTTTCACTCTACCGTTTCCATTCCTTTTTTAAAGGCTTCATCATATACAGGATATGCTTTTTTCAAAGAGACAGGTTTTCCATTTCGGTCTAAAAAACAATGTTTGCTCATACCGATTGTTTTTACTTCTCCACTCACTTTGTCAGTAATTTTATAAGAAAGTTCTAATTTTATTCCATTATATTTCTCTATCCTCGGTGTAATCAAAACCGTATCCCCAAAGCGCACCATGGATTTATACTGACAAAATACCTCTAAAACAGGACTGACTATTCCTTCCTTCTCCATATTGCCATAATCTACACCTAATTGAGTCATCCACCAAATTCTGGCAGATTCCATCCATCGGATATAATTAGAATGATGAATGATACCCATTTGATCCGTTTCATAATATTGCGCCTGATGTTCATAGGATATCATTCTTTTCACTCCTCTTACTTCGCCTACTATACTTAATTATAGTCTACAATTTCTAAATGGTACTGTCAATAAATACATACAACTTTTTTAGTGCTTTTTTTCTATTTTTTTCAATATCTCTACTTTAATATCTCTGTTTCAAGACCTCTAACAAATATTCCCATACTCTCTGTACGGAAGAAATACATAATTTTTCATTAACCGAATGAATATCCTGCATGTCCGGACCGTAAGAAATACAATCGAGTCCCGGTATTTTATCAGAAATCAAACCACATTCCAATCCAGCATGAATCGCTTGGATTTTCGGTTTCTTTCCATACATTTCTTCATAGACGCGCACCATAGTATCACGTAAAGGTGAATCTTCTCTATAAGCCCATCCCGGATATTCGCCGCTTAATTCTATACGAGCTCCTGCCAGCGTACAAATTGCATTTAACTTTCTATATATAGCTTCTTTTGCACTTTCCACAGAACTTCTTATAGAAAAAGTGACTGTAATTTCTTTGCCTTCCATCTGAATCATTCCCATATTCAAAGAAGATTCTACCAGACCTTCCACATTCGCACTCATTGTCTGAACACCATTTGGAAAAGCGGCCAAGAAAGCTACTATTTTATCCATGTATGATTGCTTGATACAAGTCACAGATTGTCCGGTATACTCTGACAGAACAATCGATAAATTTTCCTCCTGCTTCTGATATTCTTCTTTGATTTCTTTGGATACATCATAAATCACATCAATCGCATTGCCAATATCTGATTCCGGAGCCCACATATATGCTACTGCACTGGTTGGAATGGCATTATCTGCAACTCCACCTTCAATATCCACCAAACCAATAGAAGTTTTCTGGCGCATTGCATCTAAAACACGTGCCAAAATATGAATCGCATTTCCGCCGCCTTTATGGATTTCTGTACCGGAATGTCCACCTTTCAACCCACTGACTTTTATTTCGAGAACACTACCTTTTCTTTTCTCTTTCACTCCGGAAATCGTGCACTTCACACGTGCTCCCCCGGCACAGCTTGTCAGGAGGACACCTTCTTCCTCATTATCCAGATTAATCATTCTTTTACCTTGCAGCATAGAAAGGTCGATTTTTTTTGCACCGTTTAAGCCTTGTTCTTCATCCACTGTAAGAATAACCTCTAACCGCGGATGGGAAATATCTTTTGCATCCAAAATTGCCAATGCATACGCAACTGCAATTCCATCATCTCCACCAAGACTGGTATCTTGTGCAAAAATATAATCTCCTTCCTTTATCAATTTCAACGGGTCTTTCTCCATATCAATTCTTGCACCCTGCTTTTTCACTGCTACCATATCCATATGGCCTTGTAAAATAATCGGTTCTTCCTTTCGATAGCCGAATGTTGCTTCTTTTACAATAATAATATTGTTCCACTCATCCTGAATACAGAACAGTCCTCTGTCTTTTGCAAATTTTTTCAGATAATCACTTATCCCTTTTTCATTTCCGGAACCATGCGGTATATTACATATCTCTTCAAAAAAATGAAATACAGATGCCGGTTCTAATCCCTCTAAAACACTCATGTTTTTTCCTCCGATTTATTTATTTTTCAGAAATAATAACAATCTATAGTTATCATTCTATCATAATTATAATCATTTGACAGAAAAATTAAACACTCTGGTAAAAATAGCGCAAAAAACGCAAAAAATGGAGAACAGCTTTTGCCATTCTCCATCGACTTTTCAAAAATTATTTCAAGTTAGCTTTTGCAAGTTCTGCTAAAGTCTTGAATCCTTCTGCATCATTAACAGCCATTTCTGCTAACATTTTTCTATTCATATCAACACCTGCGTTCTTTAAACCGAACATGAATCTGCTGTAAGATAATCCATTCATTCTAGCTGCTGCATTGATACGAGCAATCCACAACTGTCTGAACTGACGTTTTCTTTCTTTTCTACCAGCATATGAAGATGCTAAAGCTCTCATAACTGACTGTTTTGCTACTCTATACTGTTTTGATCTTGCTCCTCTATAACCCTTTGCAAGTTTTAAAACTCTGTTATGTTTTTTCTTAGCGTTTAAACCGCCTTTAATTCTTGCCATGTCTTTTTCTCCTCCTTACGACTTATGACTATCTGCTGCTTACAGATATGGTAAAATTTTCTTCATATTCTTAACGTTTGTTGCATCTGTCATAGCAGGTTTTCTAAGATTTCTTTTATTCTTAGTAGTCTTCTTAGTTAAGATATGGCGTTTATAAGCTTTGCTTCTTTTTAACTTACCTGTTCCAGTTACTTTAAAACGTTTCGCAGCTGCTCTGCTTGTCTTCATTTTTGGCATTTCAAAATCCCTCCTGTATTTATAAATAATGAGATATCATATTCGGATATCATTTATTTTAAACTGAACAAGCTTATCGCTTCTCAGCTAAAAACATAGTCATGCTTCTTCCTTCTACCTTCGGTGCTTTCTCTACAACCGCAATATCAGCAAGTGCCTGTGCAAAATCATCCAAGATATGTTTACTGTTATTCATATGCGCCATTTCACGACCGCGGAAACGAAGTGTTACTTTCACTCTGTCGCCCTTCGTAATAAATTTCTTAGCCGCATTGATTTTGGTGTTCAAATCATTGGTATCGATGTTTGGAGACAAACGAATCTCTTTGATTTCAATAACCTTCTGTTTCTTCTTTGCCTCTTTCTCTTTTCTGGTCTGTTCATATTTGAACTTACCATAATCCACAATTTTACAAACCGGCGGTTTCGCTGTCGGTGCAATTTTTACTAAATCCACACCAGCTTCCTCTGCAAGCTTCATTGCTTCCTTTGGAGACATGATTCCTAACTGTTCTCCATCTTCCCCAATTACTCGCACTTCTTTGTCTCTAATCTGTTCGTTAATGAATAATTCGCTAATGGCTTTACCCTCCTCAAAACTGAAACCATATAATTAAAATTAAAAAAGTTTGGCTCGGCACTACTTACGAGCATTTTCCTATCACATAAAAAGTGGATAGCATAACTATCCACTAAAATCTACATCCTAAACACAAAACAGCATGAATTAAACTAAAATCAATAACTCATTCTGATAAGTTCGAAACGATTAACACTTGCGAACCTAATTGTTGCAAGGTGAGAGTGGATACTCTGCTTGATTGTTATATGTGTTTAACACACTCTGATAATATATCACACGACATTTCATATGTCAACTGCTTTCGGAAATATTTTTTCCCTACAAATAATGCTAAAACAATCTAATACTCTAATTTAATCGTGGCAGCACTTGCCTCGAACTCTTCCATTCTATCATATTCACTTGTCTGCGAATAAGTAATAATATAGCTTTTATCCGCATTAATAACATACTCCAGATGGGTAAATTTAACTTCATCAAGCATATAGCTGCATACAATACGGAATGCCGGATAACCGTCAATTTCAATTCGCTCGAAACTATCCAGTGAAACCTCTACATCCATTTCACCATTTTCCACAAACTGTTCCTGTGCCTGTGCCAAAAATGTTTCTTCTGTCATAAGCTGCAATGCAATATCCTTATTCATCTCTATGTAGTAGATGGTGGAAGCATCAATCGGATACCGTTTTGTCACATACATGCCTTCCATATCTGCTGATTCTTCAAAACCTTCCGGCAATGTAAAAGTACATCCTCTGGTTGCTTTTGTCCCCTCTACTACTGAGGTATCCATTTCATTTTCCTCGAGAAGCTGCTGTGTCAACTCCGCTTTCGTTGCCTCATCCATTTCCACTTCCTGTTTCGTTGAATGAGCAGTCTGTGTCATATTATCCTCTATTGCCTCAGCATCGGTTTCCTCATTTGTCGTCTCTTTTGTTATTTCTTCTGTCACTTCATCTTTCATAGCCTCTTGTGTAGTGTCTGCACCGCATCCGCTCAACGACACAACAAGCAATCCCAACATAAGAATGTTAAGTAACTTTTTTTTCATTCATTTACCTACCTTATTCATATTAAAGCTGTCCTTAATAACTTAACCTCCCCTAATGGTTTAAGCTTCTTTAAAGGTTGCGCATTCTGTTCCTTTACAATCAGATGCACCACAGCCTTTGATATCTACATGTTCTGCATAACATTTATAGTTACTATTATACATACATTTTGTTGCTTCGCAATCAATACTGATTGTTTTACTCGGATGATTTAAAGCACTTGTATAAGAATCTCCCTTTTTCTGGGCAAAACTTTCACAACAAGTATCTTTACTTGTATCCGCATGCTGACCACCTACCATGATGTCACCTTTGGAGCAACGACATTCCTTATTATAGAAACAATTTTCTACACCACATTTTAACTCTGCCATAATAACCTCCTGCTTCCCTTACCTTTTTGTTGTCATTTACTAATGCAAAAATTCATAACGCATTGTAATACACGTATTATAATACGTTATTATAGGTTATTATTGCCCTGCTTCTATAAAAATATGCTGTTTTTATTTTGAAACTTGATAAATATTAAACCAATATCTTTCCAGCATATAACTACCGTTTTCTTCCGTAATAATGCCTTCTGTTGCCCATTGCTCACAGATTTCTTCCCGGCTGTTAAAGCTTCCTAAAAACCAGACTGTTCTGCCTTCATCAAGCCACTGTTTCATTGGTTCAGTAGTTTCTATACTGCCCTTTTCGCCAAACATATCTACAATCAAAGTTTCCGGTGTGTCGCACCACAAATAGTTTTCGCAGTTTACATAATATCCAGCAACCGCCTGTAATTGGTCAAAATTATAAATAACAATATCTTGTTCTGAAATTTCTTCCAACGCTTTTTCCGTATCTTCCATTAAAACAATTTTGTATTCTTCTTCGCCCATAAAAGCTCGATAATTACGAATACCGACAACTGCAATGAAAAGCACTATGCAAATTTGCACCATTTTCCATAATTTACCAATATTTATCTGCTGTTCTTCCTTCTGTACCGGCATCTGCCAAGCAGTATTTGTCAGCGCATCCAGGCAAATTGCAAAACCAAGCCAGAAACAGCCAAGTGCCGGAATCATATAACGGTACACGAAGATTGGTCGGACAACAATAGATGCAATAAATCCAAAAGTCACCAAACCACAAAGCACCATACATCCCGCAACGGCACACCAGAATTTTCTTACCGTTTCTGTTTCATCACACTTTTCATTCCTTTGCTGCTTAGGCACTTTCCCTTCCGTTTCACTCTGTTTCCATTTCTTCCGGATACGCAGTGCAAAAGCGCCAAACACACCCACATATAATAAGAAAAGAAGCACCGCCAGTATCACATTCAAACCTTCTGACGAAAAAGAAGGCTTCATGAGAAATTTCACACAACCGCCGAGATTACGCCATGTAAGCGGTAAAATCCAGTAATTTTCACGTACTGTTGTAATCTGAGAAACCAATGCAAACAACCACGGTATATATCCAATCATACAAGCTGCCACACACACACACCAATTCCGCAGATTTCTTTTTGCTTGATTCTTCTTTTTTGCTATGTAGCAAATAGCAAAATATGCAAGTACATATAAATAAACCATAACAATTGCCACACAGGCAAAATATTGCGTATATGCCGCTGCCAATCCATATAGTACCAATGCAATCCAATGAGCCTGCACATTTGGTATTTCCTCATGATATGCCAGAACAATCTCATAAGCATGCAGAAATGCTGCTGTCACAAAAAACAATGCCCAACTGTACATCCTTACTTCTACCATATATGCGCTCATCTGTGGCATTCCGATAATACAGAAGAAGAACACTCCACTTACAAGCATACCGAACCTTTTTCGCAGAAAGGTAAGTACATAGATAAGCAACAGGAAATATGGCATAATTGATACTACTTTCGCTATCATAATACCATCTGCCTGTGCATATATTAGTTTACATAAGTCTACAATAAATTTTGTAATGCAGTAATATAATGGTGGATGAACATCTCTTGCCGTAAAACCAATTAATTCACCATAAGAATGTTCTATCATTCCTATGGTGAATAATTCATCATACCAGATATCTCTGCTGAAGCATAATCGGATGCTGTTTCCAAGCATCACAAGAGCAATGCCGATAAGCAGCCATCCGAAAATATCTTTATAAGATACGTTATGTTTCTTTATTATATTCATATCTGATTTCCTATTTCTGTTCCTCAACCTGCACTTCTTTACGGATTTCTTTGGTTCTGATTTCCTTGCAAATCTGGTCAATGAAATCATCTAACGGTTTCACACCTTCATCGCCCGCAAAACGGCTTCTTACAGATACCGTGCCGTCTTCTTCCTCCTGCTGTCCTACTACTAACATATAAGGAAGCTTATCCAGTCTTGCTTCACGAATCTTGAATCCAATCTTTTCAGAACGATTATCAACAGTTACATCCACACCGTTCTTAGCCAGTTCTTTTCTAACTTTTTCTGCATAATCTGCATATTTCTCAGAAATCGGAAGAACACGAACCTGCTCCGGGCATAACCATGTTGGGAATTTGCCGGCATACTTTTCAATCAGCCATGCAAGTGTTCTTTCGTAGCATCCGATAGATGTTCTGTGAATGATATACGGACGAACCTTATCACCATTCTGGTCAATGAAATACATATCGAACTGTTCTGCCAGAAGGGCATCCCACTGGATAGTAATCATTGTATCTTCTTTACCATATACATTCTTTGCATTGATATCTACTTTTGGTCCATAGAACGCTGCTTCTCCGACATCTTCTACAAAAGGAATATTCAATTCATTTAATACGTCTCTGATATGCTGTTCTGTTTCTTCCCATACTTCCGGTTCACCAATATATTTCTCAGAATTCTCAGGATCCCATTTAGACAGATGATAAGTAACATCCTCTTCTAAACCAAGTGTCTGTAAACAGTGCTGTGCTAATGCAAGACATCCTTTGAATTCTTCCACCATCTGATCAGGACGTACAATCAAATGTCCTTCAGAAATGGTAAACTGACGAACTCTTGTCAGACCATGCATTTCACCAGAATCTTCATTTCTGAACAAAGTAGATGTTTCACCATAACGAATCGGTAAATCACGGTAAGAATGCTGTGTATTCTTGTAGCAGTAGTACTGGAATGGGCATGTCATCGGACGAAGTGCAAATACTTCTTTATCTTTCTCTTCATCACCAAGTACAAACATACCTTCCTGATAATGATCCCAGTGTCCTGAAATTTTGTATAAATCACTCTTTGCCATAAGGGGAGTTTTGGTACGAACATATCCCCACTCTTTTTCTTCGATATCTTCAATCCAACGCTGTAATTTCATTACCATCTTCGTACCCTTTGGCAATAACAACGGGAGTCCCTGTCCGATAACATCAACTGTTGCAAAAAGCTCCATTTCACGACCAAGCTTATTATGGTCACGTCTCTTGATATCTTCTAAGTGATCTAAATAAGCTGTTAAATCTTCTTTTTTCTGAAAAGCAGTACCATAAATACGCTGTAACTGTGCTTTGTTAGAATCACCTCTCCAGTATGCCATAGAAGAAGAAATCAGCTTAAATGCCTTCACAGATTTCGTACTCATCAAGTGCGGACCTGCACACAAATCTACGAAGCCACCCTGATCATAGAAGGAAATCTCCGCATCTTCCGGTAAATCCTGAATCAATTCTACTTTATAAGGTTCCCCTTTTTCTTCCATCAAACGAATTGCTTCTGCTCTTGGCAAGGTAAAGCGTTCAATCTTATGACCTTCTTTAATGATTTTCTTCATCTCAGCTTCTAATTTATCCAAATCTTCTCTGGAAAATGGTTCTGCATCAAAGTCATAATAAAATCCTTCGTCAATCGCAGGTCCGATTGTTACTTTTGCATTTGGGAACAATCTTTTTACTGCTTCTGCAAGAATATGGGATGCCGTATGTCTGATTACACGAAGACCTGCTTCATCATTTGCTGTTACAATATTAAGCTCACAGTCTTTATCAATAACTGTTCTTAAATCTTCTACCTTACCATCTACTTCACCTGCGCAAGCCGCTCTTGCCAGTCCTTCTGAAATGTCTGCTGCAATTTCATAAATACTCATTGGCTGTGCATATTCTTTGCTTGATCCATCTTTTAACGTAATTTTCAGTTTCTTTTCTCCTAATCTTTTTCTTATTTAATTTATTATTAGATTTTCATAGTTATTTTGCTTTTCTATTCTTTTTCTTTCTACATCCGCAAGCATCATCTTCTGTATGCTTTTCACAGACTTTATCTGCCAATTTTTCTGTATCGCCGTTGCTGTTATTTGCACTGTTATTTCCGTTATTACAGCCGTTGTGACTTCCCAAAGTAACATTGACCCCATGTGTATACGGAGCGCACAACAAACCGATTACCATCCCAATCAGTACCAGACAGATACCTGCCAGAAAACACTCCTTTCCGGTGACCAAATACTCGCTTCTCAACATATCTACTGAGGTTTCTTTCACTTCTGTCCAAGTCTTTTTTACTGTTTCCAAATTTTCCATAGGCTACCTTTCCTTTCCAATAAAATAAAAAAGCCCCTCACACTGCAATCGCAATGTAAGGGACGTATATACGCGGTTCCACCCTGCTTGCTCTGCGCGCCTGTGACGACTTACCAGAACCTCTCATTAGACGATAACGGAGTCACCGGACCGGATTGGGGCCACTCAGAGTTAGTTTTCAAATGTTTCCGGTAAAGGTACTCGCAGCAAAGTGTACCTCTCTCTGATACGTTCCACATCCTACTCTTCTCATCAACGTGTTATTTCTTATCAATTTACTACTTTTATTATATGCAGTTCTTTTCAAAACTACTCTACTCGTATTTTATTCCAAAAAGTAAAATAAGTAAAGAATTTTTTTAATATCCGAATTCCTGTGCCCAATACCATTGTCCTTCCGATTTATAAACTGCAATTCCTATCTTTGCAAAACCAGGATACAATATATTATCTTTGTGCTCCGGCGATGCCATCCACGCTTTCATAGCCTCTTCCGCACTATGATAACCTTTGGCAAGGTTTTCACCATAAACCACTTTTTCGTTCACAGTCCACCAATCACTTCCATCCGGTCTTATATGGGAAAATACTGTTGCAATCTCTTTGGCACGGACTTCTGCCGCCACTGCCAGTTCACTATCCCAGATAAGTTCCGGAAGTCCTATTGCTTTCCGCTCTTGATTTACCCGTGCTAATACAGAAGACGCATCCTGTGGAATACTGTCTGCTTTAACGTTATTGCCGGAAACAGTTTCAATCGTATTGCCGGACACAGTTCTTCGCTCAAACAACACCATATCTGCCGTTGTCGCAATATAAATCTCTTCTCCCGTATCAATTTCCGCGACACGACGAACTGAGGATATTTTCTGCTCCACCTGTACTTCCTTCCCACAACCGTAAAGAACCAAAACAGATAATAGCGCAGTCAACAAAAATATAAAGTTATTCTTTACACATTTTTTCCACAGCATTTTTTGTATTTTTTACCACTTCCACATGGGCAAGGATCATTTGGATATACTTTCGGTGCCTTGTGAATTGTAGTAGACTCCTTCTGCTCTTTGTAAAGATTTTTTCTTGTTTCTTCGTCAAAAATATCGTTCCACTCTTCCAGCTCGTACAACCAGTCTGCACCTGCTGCCACCATATTTTTGTAAAGAAGTTCTTTATCAAAACCAAGATTTACCTTAGTATCTTCTTCCATTTCTTCAATTGGATTTGCTTCCTTCAAGCTGTCATTAATACCATCTAAGAAGCCTACCATTGTCATAACATCAATATTGTATTTTTCTGCTAATTCTTTTACCGTTCCTTCTACTACTTCATCCGGATTTTTCAGAAGTTCTGCATAGATATCTTTTTCTTTCATAAAATATGCAGACCATAATCTCTGTAAATCACCTTTATTGGCTGTTTCAGAATAAGCCATATCACGCCACTGTTTTAATAATGCCATTTTAAAATACCACCTTTTATCCTGTATTCCAACAACTATATCTTGTTGTTACCTCGTTAGTATATAACATTTTATAGAAAAAGTAAAATTATTTTTCACTTATTAGTACAATAATATTGTATAATTAAAAAAAATCGGGTCATACTGTTAATAGTCAAAAGATAAGGAAATACTTATCCTCCCCTAAAAAGGCCCCTGGCATGCACCAATGCGTGTCAGGGGCTTTTATTTCATCGAATATCATATACAGATTTAAGAGAGAATTCCTTTGCGTCACCTTCCAGAATAGTAACCCGCACCTCTCCTGCGTTCATATCAAAGAAGTTATCGGTTAATTTTACATCTCCGTCAATTCCCTGAATCTCAATATTTTTGGCATATGCTGCCGCCGATACAATGATATCATTACCCTCCTTGCGATAGGACAAGCATGGATTTTCAAAAGCAAAGTGCTTCGGTGCCGTAAACAAACAAGTATTTTCCGATACTACTTTGCCATCCACGCTAAAAGAATAGCTAAAGTATACCGCCAATTCATCATACTCTGAGAAATCCTGTTTTTCCAACCAGACACCATCAAGCGCCGGGACTGTTACTTTTTCTTCTCCTGATTTCAAAATACTACTGTCCGGATTTCGAAGTCCCCATTTCACAATACCGCTAACCGATTCCATGGTTTCATTTGCCACATGCAGTCTGGCAGATTTTTCAATCGGAACAGGCTGTGCAATACAGAATGGTCTTTCGCTCAGTTCACCGACTTCTTCACAAGAAATCATCACCGGTGCAAACGCTTTTTTCTCTGCATAATGAAGGGCTTTCCATCTGCCATAATAGTCGATGCTGGCCCAGGATGCTACCGGCCAGATATCATTAAGCTGCCACACGACCGTTCCCATACATCTGCCTCTGTGTCTTCTGAAATGTTCAATTCCGTAACGAATTGCATCTGCCTGTAATAATTGTGATGCATATAACAACATCTCAAAGCTTGCCGGATAGAGATAGGTTGCTGACAAATAATCCAGAATCTTACCATTGGCCGCTGTATTTCTCTGATGCATCTCCATGACTCTTGAGAAGATATTTCTATCCTCCGGTGCCGTAAAGGTTTCCACTGTTTTCAAACAAGGGAAGGACTGAAAACCAAATTCGGACAAATAACGGAAATAGAATTTCCGGTACTCGGTAAACGGCTTGTTTCCATGCCATACATCCCAATAATGGGTATCACCTCTGTTTTCATCCCACGGATTATCGTAGTTTCCGCCTGAGGATGGCGAAGACGGCCAATAGAAGGTCACCGGATCTTCTTCTTCCAAAATCTTCGGAATAATGTATTCGTATAATTTAATATAATCATATTTCTGTTTAATAGACGGTTCCCATGCTTTGTCCAAAGTCTGGGTTTCCATTTCATTGTTGCCACACCACAACCCCAAGCAGGCATGATGGCGGATTCTTCTGACATTATCACGAATTTCTGCACTAACATTCCGCTCAAACGCATCATCCAGTTCATAAGAAGCACAGGCAAACATAAAATCCTGCCAAACCACAAGTCCTAATTCGTCGCAAGCATCGTAAAACCAGTCGTCTAAATAATAACCGCCACCCCATACGCGAATACTGTTATGATTTGCCTCTACTGCTTCTTCTAACAGTTTTCTGGTACGCTCTTTCGTTACTCTGGATAAAAGATTATCTTCCGGAATGTAGTCCGCACCCATCGCAAAAATCTTCACACCATTTACTTCATGTGCAAAACATTCGCCCCATTCATCTTTATCCTGATTGACCGTCATGGTACGAAGTCCGATTCGTCTGACAAAGAAATCAAGCTGATTGCCCTCTTCATCCTCCAAAATCACTTCTACGGTGTATAACGGTTGTTTGCCGTAACCATTCGGCCACCATTTCTGAGGATGTTCTACAACAATATTATCCCAATCTTCGTCTGTTAAAGAAGACTTTACTGCAATTAGTTTTTCTTCCGGGTCATAAAGTGCCGTCTTATAAACCAATCCGTCTTCTACACCCTTCCAATCCATAAAGCTTTCTGCGGTTACATCAAATACTACCGTAACCGAATCTATGTCCGATGTTTTGGTATCTGTACCTTCTACATCATCCATGCACAATTCATTGCCCCAGTTTTGTGTTATGTAAACCTGCTCAATACGCGCCTTTTTACCGCAAAGAATCGAAACATCTCGGAAAATACCTGCATCAGGCAATCTTGGTCCCCAGTCCCAGCCAAACATACAATGTGCTTTTCTAAGATGCGGAAACCCTTTCATACATTCGTGAGCTCCACCGGTATAAACCTTTTCATTCTCCTGTTGAATAAACTTCGTAGGAGAATGTAGAACAATCGTCAGTTGGTTTGCACCCTCTTTGGCTGCTTCCAGAATATCGAACTCCCAAATACGGTGCATATTGTCACAATGTCCTAAATACTCATCATTCAAATAAATATCTGCAAGTGTATCAATACCATCAAAACGAAGCAATAGAAAATCCATTTCCAATTGTTCTTTTGTCAATACAACTGTCGTTTGAAAATGAAAATCCTGTTCCATCAGCTTCAACGCATCCAGTTCATTCATTCCATAATAAGGATCCGGCATCAGGCCTTTGTCAAGCAGATTACTATATACAGAACCCGGTACTTTGACATCCATCCAGTCATCAGAAATGCCATATACATTCTCACCGATAATTTTCATCTGCCAGTTTTTGTTAATAAGCATTCTCTCCATAAATAAAGTCCTCTCTTTTTGTTTACTTAAAAACGAACCCCTGTTTAGCTAATTTTTAGTCTTACTTTTGTTTTTTTAGCTAAACTTTTCTTAATCATAAGCCATTTCACTGTATTTGTCACTAAAATAAAAAAGAAATATTTCACAAAAATTTCCACCAATTTTTTACAGTTTTTCTGATGAAAGAAATAAATTGTTTTCTGAATGGAAATATGTTATGTTGATACTAGTTTATAATGAAACAAATCACCATTTGGGGCTAAAATGGTGAATAGAAAAGAGGATTTTATGGAACAGAAAAAAAAGAGAACCCCAAAACAAATTGCAGCTCTCCTTTGCGTAATTCTATTAGTATGTTTATATTTGGTTACTTTTATTGTAGCCTGCTTGAGTTTTCCGGGTTCTGATAAGCTTTTCTCGGTGTGCCTGTATGCTACAATCGGTCTTCCGATATTGTGCTGGATTTTCATCTGGTTCTCCGGTAATTAGGTTTCTTGTTGCGGGTTTGCTTTATGCAAGCCCGCTTTTTCTATAAGAAAAGGCAAAGAACAAAATCGCTACCAGCATATTTGCTCCGATAACTGCCACCATTTCCAAACTGATTTCCGGCTGATATCCAGATTGATATCCCATTTGATTCATCAAATCATAAATCTGTCCGGAATATATGAATCGCGCTACCTTCGCAATTGCTTCGTTAAATCCGGATAACATTGGCAAGAAAGCAAAGACAAACATTATCGGAATTGTAAGGGATGTAGCTGACATCTGGTTTCTGCTCCATGTTCCAATTGCTGCACCTATCAACAAAGATGCAAGAATTCCAGCTGCCATAATTCCAATGAAAACAGCCAATTCTTTTCCCTCGTAGGTTCCTGTTACCCCAAATACACATGCTCCAACCATACAGATTGCCCAAATATAACTTCCGGTTCCAATCAGATATTGCATTGGTTTCACCTGTGACATCATAAGTACACGTAATGTATTTTTCTCTTTTTCCTCCGACATAATGGATGCCATACTTGTAAGCGGTGCCATCCCTATGTACATACTTGCAAATAAGTTTACAAAATAGTTTTCCGGCATATTGGCAATTTCTATCGCATTTTCCATAATAATTGCCATGATTGGAAACATTATAAATTGAATAAAAATCGTTTTATTTTTAAAAGTTTCTTTTACTTGTTTTTGAAAAATTGCTATTATGTTACGCATATATTTTCCTCCGCTAAAATTTCAGTCTCTTTTCCACTTCTTTATTCTTTTCTGCCACAGTTATTCTAACTTGCTTCCGGTCAGTTCCATGAAAACCGTTTCCAAATTCGGTTCTGTGGAATGAATTGTTTCCAGTAATTCCTGTGTCAGATAGCTCTGTACGGTTTCTGCCGCTTCTTTATTATTTGCTATTTCTATACATTTTCCATCATACAGACGAATCTGCAATTTTTTCTGATGATTGTATTTTCTACAAATTTCCTTCGGCTCTCCATATTCAACAATGTTACCTTCATGCAAAAGAGCCACGTGCTGACACAGCTTCTCTGCCTCTGCCATGTTATGGGTCGTTAAGAAAATAGTTATTCCTTTGGCTTGCTCTTCTAAAATCAGTTCATGTATCTGATTGGTAGTGGTTGGGTCTAACCCACTGGTCGGTTCATCCAAAAATAAAATCTTCGGCTCATGCATAACGGCCCTTGCCAGTGCCAATCTACCGCGCATACCCTTGGACAGTTTATCTACCGGTCGTTTCTTTGCTTCAGACAATCCTACTTTCTGAAGTACTTCATCAATTCTGCGAAACGGAATGTTATAAATTTGAGCAAACAGTTTCAAATTATCGTAACAGGATAATCTTTCATATAAACCGTGAGAATCCATCATCATGCCCATTTCCTTACTTGTACTATCTACTTTTACAGTTCCTGATGTTGCCTCAAGCTGTCCTGTTACAATTTTAATCATAGTGGTTTTACCAGCACCGGACGGACCAAGTAAGCCTACAATTTCACCGGGCTTAACCGCTAATGATATTCCTTTCAACACCTCTTTCTCTCCAAAACGCTGTACTACATTTGACAACACCACTATATTGCCGTTACTCTCATTACGCATATTACTTTTTTTCATCTTATCTTTCCTCCTCTTTTCTTTTTAATCGTTCTAATGCTTCTTCCATTTTTTTGTTTTCCATGCGTTCTTTTATTACCATAACAGAAATACTTATCAAAAAGCACACTCCAAAACAAAGTAAAAACATTGCCCACGGCTCCCACATATCTGCCGGAAACCAATCAAACATGAGAATGAATACTACAATCACAAAGATAATTGATATCACCATCCAAATTGTTCTCGCTATAACGGACATCTTTTTTATAATATGTTCTGAAAAAAATAAGGATTGAAAACTCACTACCAAAAATGATATCGCCAAAAACTGTATCATAATCTCAATGCTTAAACCTTCTTGACCAAGTGAAAACATTTTCGAAATATCCTGAGCTTCTTCCCCAAACCAAATACCAAAAATACACATTATTGTCATAGAGATTCCATATATCATAAACACCTGACCCAAATAATCAAAAATTGTTTTTCTCTCTTCCATCCTATTTCACCCCCAGTCTTTCTTTCAATAGTTCTGCATACTGTCTGGATACAATAATCTGTTCTCCATTCTCCAATGTCACTCGGATTCGCCTATTCAAATCCGTTTTCAAAGATTTCACAAACTTTAACTGAATAATACAGGACTTACTTGCCCGAAAGAAACCGCAGTCTTCCAATTGCTGTTCCAACTCATACAAACGAAATGTTGTTTCATAAACATCCTGCCTTGTATAAACAAACGTTTTCCTATCCACTGCTTCAATATAAACCACTTGATATACATCCAGTAAAATGGTTTCTTCTCCCTTTGTTACCACAAGCTGTTTATCTAACATCCGTATTGCTGCTAACACCTTCTCAATTTCCGGTGTAAGCGTTTTGCAAGAAATCTTAATGTGGGTATCTTCTATCCTTTCATCTATATTGATTTCTATTTTCATTTTCCCCTCCCTGTAACCAACTGCCTCGTTTCTGCTCCAAACATAACATAGACCTTTTTTTCTAACAAGTACCTTATGCGTAAGTTGCCACATACACTGCACAAGTTGACAAAAAGCCGACCGGAAATGTTTTCACAAATCCGTTCGGCTTATCATCTTCTATTTCTTATCGACTACCTATTTACTGCTTATTTCCAAAAGCTTCTGTTTCAGTTCTTCTTCCATGTGCTGCATTTCAACCTCTGCTGCTCTTCTCTTTTCTCTACCTTCTGCCTGAATCTTCATCACTTCATCCAAAGTGGAAATCAAAGAAGCATTTGTATTTTTCAAGGTTTCCATATCCACAATACCTCTCTCTGATTCTTTGGCACTTTCCACTGCTGCCGTCTTAAGAACCGCTGCATTTCTCTTGAGAAGCTCATTTGTCATATCCGATACTTCTCTCTGCGCTTTTGCCGCCTGTTCCGCATGGCTTACGCCAAGAGCCAATACCATCTGACTTCTCCAAAGAGGAATTGTATTTACAACCGTAGACTGGATTTTTTCTACCATCATCGTATCACTGTTCTGTACCAGACGAATCTGCGGTGCTGTCTGAATCGATACCATTCTGGTTAATTCCAAATCATGAATTTTCTTTTCAAAACGATCGCAAAGCGCTTCCAAATCCTTCGCTGCCTGCGCATCCTCCGGAAGTCCGGTTGTTTTTGCCTTCTCCAACAGTTGTGCAAGTTCTGTTTCTCTTGTCTGCTGTAATTTCTTTTTTCCTGCCAGAATATACATAGACAATTCTTTAAAATATGTCAAATTCAAATCATACATTTTATCAAGTACTGCTACATCTTTTAAAAGTTGTACCTGATGCTGTTCCAAAGCCTCACAAATTCTGGTAATATTCGTTTCTGCTTTGGAATATTTTACTTTTAACGCATCTATTTTATTCGATGTCTTTTTGAAAAATCCGAGAAAACCTTTCTCGTCCTCATCAAAATCCCGAAGTTCCGCCACGACACCGGAAAGCATCTCGCCGATTTCGCCTAAATCTTTTGTTTTGACATTTTCAAGAGCATCTCCCGAAAAATCTGCCATTTTCTTCTGTGTTCCCACGCCATACTGTAAAATGGCATTGGAATTATGTAAGTCAATCTGGTTACTGAACTCATCCACCATTTTTCTTTCTTCATCTGTTAAAATGGAATCATCAAGTTGCTCCTGCACTTCTTTCTTCGGCTCTGTTGCAACAGGAACCTGTTTTTCTTCTAATACTTCTCCAAATACTAATGTTGGTACACTTGCTTCTTTTACTTCGCTCATCTTAATTCTCCTTCTCCCCTTTTTCAAAGTCTGCTTTTAAATAACCGTCCTGCTTCAACATTGTATTCAGCACTGTTATATCTGACTGAATATCCCAGGCCTTATCTCTAAACAGTTCATCCAAGAATTTCTCAAATGCTCCGTTTATTGTATCTACTGTCGTTTCAATTTCACGCTTTGTATCAGAAATATTTTTCACATCCACATTCTGCTTGTCCAAATCTCTATATGCTTCAAGCAGCTTCTGTGTTGTTGGAAGATAATAGCGCAACATCTTCTGTAATTCCGATGCAAGCTCCGGTTCTTTCTCTACCTGTGCAAAAATACGTGTCACCAGAAGTTCTAATTTGTCTAGCTTTCCGGACATCTCTTCCCCCGGTATTTCATCATTACATCTTCGTATCATGCGAACGTATTCTCTACCTTCTTCCAATACCTTCCGTACTTCTGAATTTTCCGGTTCCGTCTTTGCGGCTTCTGTTTGCTTTTTGGCAGTCGTATCCTGTTCGATTCTCTGTTTCTGCTCATACTGATTCTGTGTCAGCATATATTGTTCATACATTGCATCACTGGCAATAAAACAATTCTCTTTTTTATCCAGATGCGCTTGCAAAAACATTCCCTTTCGCATCATCTTCTTTAAGTCTTTTCGCACAAAACGTTTACTTCTTCCTGTTTTGTCCGCAATTTCCTCAATGGAACAATAAAGTTTATCCTTCACCATTTCCACATAATGATGAAAACGGTCTGTTCTACCTTTCAGTTTTGCTCCATATGCTCCAAGTGTTCCTCCCACAGTTGTTGCCACCGCCGGCAAAGCCAACGCAGTGAAAGACTCTGCTCCTACCAGAACACTCATCGAAGTATATATTGCAGACAATCCGGCCAACCCCATTGTACCAAAACCAACTATCATCCAGACAATCCCGGAAACACTTCCTGCCGGACTTCTACTGAAAAGCTTTGGATCCGGTCTTAGGTTCGGCTTCGCATAATAAACCTTTCCATTATATCTTTCCCACTTCTGATGTTTCGCACCTACCTGCACGTTTGTCGATGCCTGCTGCATACCTTGTTGAAAGCTGCCTTTCGCATCGTTTACTGCATCATTGATGCTTTTGCCCATATCATTGATGCTTTTTCCTACATCATTAATACTTTTGCTCACATCGCCAACTGCCTGACCGACTGTTTCACCAATGGTTTTACTTAATTCCGAAAAATCATTCGTGTCAATTGCCTGCTGCACCTGTTTCTTTATTTCTTCACCAATTTGATACCATTCATTCTTATTCATACTAAACCTCTCATAAGTGAAAACCTTCCATATGGATTTTTCACATTATGATTATACGTGAAATTAGTATAAAATACAATAACCCTTCTGCGTTTATATGCTGAGCATTTATGCGAATCGTATTTTCTTATATAAATAAATCCCCAGAAAAATATCGGCTCCTACCCATGCCAGAATCTCTCCCCAGAAAATGCCACTGTTACCAATTATTCCGGTTAAAACACAAGCGCAGAAAATGCGCATGATGACCTGCACGAAGCTGGAACACATCGGTATCACCGAGTTTCCAAGTCCCTGAATACAGGAACGAACAATATATACTATATAAAGCAGCGGAAAGAAAATTGCCAGAATACACAGAAACTGATAGCCAATACCAATCGCAGCCTCAACAATTTCCTGTTGCTCTTTCATAAAAAGGCCAAGAATATTTTTTCCGAAAATAAACATTATCATCGACATACCATATGCTGTAACAATTCCGATTTTTAACGCAGATTTTATACCTGCACGAATTCTTTCTTTTTCTCCTGCGCCAAGATTCTGCGCCGTGTATGTAGATATTGCGTAGCCGTAAGAGGATGCCGCCATTTCCAATAGCCCATATAATTTATTTGCCGCTGTATAACCAGCCAAAAAAAGAATACCAAACCCATTCGCAACGCTCTGCACAACCAGACCGCCCGATGCCGTAATCACATTTTGCAATCCCATCGGTACGCCGAGTCGAATTTCTTCTGCTAACATTTCTTTATCCGGCATCCGATTTTTTCTCTCTATTTTCGCCTGCTGCATTTTTATAAGTACTGCGCCACAGCATACACTTGCCAGCAGCTGCGCCAATACCGTAGCAAATGCTGCGCCACGGATTCCCCACTGAAAAATCATGACAAACAGCACATCTAACACGATATTGCAAAAAGAAGCCACTATCATGCTTACAAAAGGAACCTTGCTGTTTCCAAATGCCCGAAGAAGTGCAGCAAGCATATTATAAGCAAAAGAAATTGGAATTCCCAAATAGAGCACTTGTAAATAGGAATAGGATAATGACAGCAATTCTTCCGGTGTCTGTAACAGTGTCAACGCTGACATTGCCAAAAACTGCCCTGCCAATGTAAATACCACTGCTCCTATCACAGACAAAATAATTGCTTGAAAAATACTTTTCTGTACGCTCTCTGTTTCATTTGCTCCCACGTACTTTGCAACACTGACCGAAAAGCCCTGTGTCATACCCTGGACAAGACCAAACATCAGAAAACACAGCCACTCAGTTGCCCCTAATGCCGCTAATGCATTTACACCTAACTGCTGCCCAACAATCATGGTATCGACAAACGTATATAACTGCTGAAATACATTCCCCAATACAAGCGGTAGTGAAAATCGTAACAACAATTTCGTTGGATTCCCTTGTATCATTCTACTCTACCCCAAGCTTCTTCAAATCCTCAATTGCCTGCTTCTGGTTCACAAACTGAATCGTATGAATACCGAAAGCCTCCGCTCCTTTTAAGTTTCGTTCCAAATCATCCATGAAAACACATTCTTCCGGTACAAGCTGATAACGTTCTATCAGAAGCTTATAAATTTCCGGCATTGGTTTAATCACATGCTCTTTATAAGATAAGATTCCTCCGTCCATATAAGGTAAAAAGTCCAGTGCATCCGCACATTCCACTTCTGCCTTTCTGGAAAAATTGGATAAGTAAAGCACTTGGTAACCCTTGTCCTTTAACTCTTTAATCCACGGAATTGCATAATCATTTTTCGATACTATTCCTTTCAGATTGGAAAGACATCTGACAATGTCTTCTTCCATTTCAGGGTCACTTTCCACAAAGCTTTGCAAAATTTCTTCGTCCGTAATCGTTCCCCTGTCATATTCATTCCATTTTTCATTTTCCACAGTCGCTTTCACAATGCGGTCAAACTTTTCACCGGTGCATCCTTTTTCTATAAAAAATTCTCTCCATGTAAAATCGGCAAGCACATTACCGATATCAAAAATAATTGTTTTTATCATTTCTCTATCCTCACTGTTATGAAGTGACCTCTTGTCAAGAGTAAATTTTACATTAACAAACTTTCTCTTAACAATTGTCACATTTGTTGATTGACAGCATCTGGAAAGAGCCAGATTTATCAGTTCCCGGCATTTGGCCACTCTGTT
>JAFSHK010000041.1 GCA_017440375.1 Lachnospiraceae bacterium | reverse complement strand
TTTCCGCAAGGGACAGGTTCTTCCCAAAAGCGAAACAGCAAAAGGTCTTGCATACAGCATAAATCAGGAAGAGTATCTCAAAGTATTTCTGACCGACGGAGAAGTTCCCATAGATGATTCCGCATCGGAACGTGCATTGAGAAATTTCACAATTGGCAGGAAAAACTGGATGACAATAAATACAGTCCGCGGAGCACATGCAAGTGCCACCATTTACAGCATTACCGAAACCGCACGTGCGAACAACTTAAATGTTTATTATTACATCAAACATCTGCTGACGGAGTTACCGCAGCTTGTAAATAAAAATGGAAATATAGAACAGTCAGTGCTGGAACCACTTATGCCGTGGTCAAAAACTTTGCCGGCTGATTGTTACAGCAAGCGTCGCAATTAAGCGGCGCTTAAATTTTAGGTGGGGCGTCGGATTTGACGTTTACATAAAAATCGGTCAAAAAAGTGGTAATTTAGGTTCCGATTTCTTTCGTTTTGGCGGTGATGGTATGAGATGATTTTTCTATTTTCAATTCATGAAATTTAGACCATAGTGTCAGACACAGTTTTCATACAAAGCTGGAAAGCCTTAAAATATCAGCATTCTTCCTAATGTAGAAATTCAGCTGTTCCACAGAACTAATGTTTTGATAAATACTGGAAGTCCTTATATTACTGGAGTTTAGAAAAATCTATTAAAAATTGTTTTGCGATTTCGTTACGAGGTTTTCAGAAAAAAATCCATTTAAGTGTATCGGTATCATGTACTATAAGCATTTTTAAGTTTGTTATCCATAACAGCCAGATAGTCCATGAAATCCATAAAAATACCAGTGTTTTCAAAATTTTCTTTGTTTACAAGTTTACTTATAAGACAAGTTATGGTTAACGAAGACTGAATAGGACGCTGTGGTCTCATAAACTCAGACAGTAACAGACAACTACAGATAATAAAAGAAAATACTGACAATTAAATCCTACACTGATAATAAAAAATGGATAATGGTAGAGGGAATAAGTAGTACAGTAAAAATGCTGGTAGTAGTAATGAAATCTTCAAGGCAACTTCCAGCAAGTGAAGTATCATCCCCATAATCCAATAATTCCATCTTTGTACTGGTAGAAGTAAAGACTTCTCCTGCAATCGTAACAAGTCATTTGTAGTCTCAATGCAGTATTGTTACAAATGAATTTTTAGAGAAAAAACAAAAAAATTCAAATTCATAGTTTACAAACGCAAACTTTTGTTATATGATGGTTATGGAAAACGATTTCCAGAAAACATTTTCCATCAGTAATGACAAGGTTTTGAGCCATTATTTAAGAAAACAGAATAATTGGTAAAAATATTTCGGAATGGAAGAAGCTATGGTATCAATTAAAGATGTAGCAAAGCATGCGGGTGTAGCGATTTCTACCGTATCTAAGGTATTGAATAATTATCCGAATGTCAGCGAGAAAACAAAGCAAAAAGTTAATCGGGCTGTGGAAGAGCTGAATTTTGTTCCTAATTCTGTGGCAGCAGCACTTTCATCGAAGCAATCCGGCAGAGTGGCAATTCTATTGAAACTCAGTAATGCTTCTCAGGCGGTAGATGAAATCAATATGCAGTATTTGGCAGGCGCTATCAATCAGGCTGTGGAACTTAATCTGGATGTGATTACTGTTTTCTATTCCATGATTAAGAACAAATCGTTGGATGAAATCATAAGATATTTACAGTCGCAGAGTATTACCGGACTTATTATTTTCGGAATGTCGAAGGATGATAAGGTTTTGCATGAATTGGTTTCTTCGGAGATGTTTAAAATTGTAACGGTGGATGTACCAATGGTAAATGAGAGTACATCATGTGTTTGGATTGAACAGAGCAAAGCACAATATGAAGTTGCCAAAAAGACAATAGAAGAGAACGGATGCAAGAGTATTCTTTATCTTGCCGGTAAGAAAAATGGATATGTGACGGAAGAACGTTTAAAAGGTATTAGGCAGTTAGCAGAAGATATGAAGCTTCCTTTGTTGGTTCGAAATGGAGAGTTTTCAGAACTGGAAGCCAGAAAGCTGACTTTTAAATTTGCCAAGAAGAAAGATGTAGTCGTATGTGCTTCTGATTTAATGGCAATCGGAGCAATGAAGGCTTTAACGGAGATGGATATTTTCCGACCGGTTTGTGGGTTTGATGGTATTACCCTGATGGGATATGCCGGAAAACAGATGAATACAGTGCGACAGAATTTTTCCAGAATCGCAGCACAGGCAGTTGTTGAATTGAAAAAATTGCTGGAAGGTGGGCAAGGAACGGAAATTGTTCTGGATTATGAATTAGTTCGTATGAAATATATGGATATTATTTGTTAGTAGTATCCAAAATAATATAAGACAAAATAAATCTATAAAACAAAAAAGCGTAAAGCAGGAGGTATTTTTATGGCACAGGCAAGCAACCTGAAAAGAGATGTACTGATGATGAATTTGGAAAAAGAATTGGAAGATCAGGCAAAAAGCGGTTATGGCAAAAGCATCGCAGAATGTAATAATGAAGAACTATATTATTGTCTGTTAGAATTATCCAAAAGACTCATGGAAGTTTCTGAACCAATCGAAGGCGAGAAAAAGATTTATTATATTTCCGCAGAGTTCTTAATTGGTAAGCTTTTATCCAACAACTTAATCAATCTTGGTATTTATGATAAGTTAGAGGATATTTTAGCAAAGAACGGCAAACAGTTAAGCGCTATCGAAGAAGTAGAACCGGAACCATCTTTAGGTAATGGTGGACTTGGTCGTCTGGCTGCTTGTTTCTTAGATTCTATTGCAACCTTGGGATTGCCGGGTGAAGGTATCGGTTTGAACTATCACTTCGGTTTATTCAAACAGGTATTTGAAGACAAATTACAGAAAGCAGAGAAAAATGACTGGATTGAAAAACAGTCCTGGTTAAACAAGACAGATGTTACTTTTGATGTGAGCTTTGGTGACAGAAAAGTAACTTCCAGACTTTATGATATCGATGTTGTTGGTTATGACAATGGTGTAAACAAATTAAGACTTTTTGATATTGAAACTGTAGATGAGAGCCTTGTAAAAGACGGTATCAACTTTGATAAAGAAGATATTGAAAAGAACCTTACATTGTTCTTATATCCGGATGATTCCGATGAAGCTGGTAACTTACTTCGTATTTATCAGCAGTATTTCATGGTAAGCAACGCAGCACAGCTTATTTTAAAAGAAATGAAAGAAAAGAAATTTGACCTTCGTAAGATGTATGAACATGCAGTAATCCAGATTAATGATACACATCCTACAATGGTTATTCCTGAGTTAATCAGAATTCTCGTTGATGAGAAAGCATTTACAATGGATGAAGCAATTGAAGTAGTTAGCAAGACATGTGCATATACAAACCACACAATCCTTGCAGAAGCTTTGGAAAAATGGCCTTTAGCATACTTAGAGAAGGTGGTTCCTCAGTTAGTTCCGATTATCAAAGAATTGGATAAGAGAGTAGCTGCGAAATATAAAGATCCAAAGGTACAGATTATTGATAAAGAAAACAGAGTGCATATGGCACATATCGATATCCACTACGGATTCTCTGTAAATGGTGTTGCGGCTATTCATACAGAAATTTTGAAGGAAACAGAGTTAAATGCATTCTACAAACTTTATCCTGAAAAATTCAACAACAAGACCAATGGTATTACTTTCAGAAGATGGTTGTTATCTTGTAACCGTGAATTAGCAGGATTCCTTTCTGAAACAATCGGTGATGGTTATAAGAAAGATGCAGATAAATTAGAGAAATTATTAGAGTTCAAGGATGATGAGGCTGTTCTTAACAGAATCGCCGAAATCAAGATGAATCGTAAGAAAGATCTTGCGGCATATGTAAAAGAAGTAGAAGGTGTAACTTTAAATCCGGATTCTATCTTCGATCTTCAGTCCAAGAGATTGCATGAGTACAAACGTCAGCAGATGAATGCGTTGTATATCATCCACAAATATCTGGAAATCAAAGCTGGTAAGAAACCTGCTAGACCGATGACATTTATTTTCGGTGCAAAGGCAGCTCCTGCATATGTAATTGCACAGGATATTATTCACTTGTTGTTAGTATTACAGGAAATCATCAATAATGATCCGGAAGTAAGCCCATACATGACAGTTCTTATGGTAGAAAACTACAATGTAGCTTATGCTGAGAAGATGATTCCGGCTTGTGATATTTCCGAGCAGATTTCCTTAGCTTCCAAAGAAGCTTCTGGAACAGGTAACATGAAATATATGTTAAATGGTGCTGTTACATTAGGTACTTCTGATGGTGCAAACGTAGAAATCAACGAATTAGTTGGCGATGACAACATTTATATCTTTGGTGAAAAATCTGACGCTGTTATCGAGCACTATGCAAAAGCTGACTATGTTTCCAAAGATTACTATGCAAAGAGCCCTGTTATTAAAGAAGCAGTTGACTTCATCGTAAGTAAAGAAGCTTTGAAAGTTGGACATAAAGAAAACCTTGAAAGACTTTACAATGAATTACTCAACAAAGACTGGTTCATGACACTTCTTGACTTAGAAGATTATATTGCTGTAAAAGACAAGATGATGGCTGATTATGAAGACCAGAATAAGTGGAGAAAGATGATGCTTGTTAATATTGCAAAAGCAGGATTCTTCTCTTCTGACAGAACAATCGCTGAATACAACCGCGATATCTGGAAATTGAAATAAGTATAATAAATATTTTCTTCCTTTAATCATCAATATTATGAAATGAAAAGACACCTGGGATGGCGTAAATGCGCTGTTTTAGGTGTTTTTTCGTTTGCAAATCGATTAATTGATTCCGAAATCTTTCCATTTTTTTCAAAAAAATCTAATTTATATTTGACAGCTAGGAAAAGTAGGAGTATTATCAATTCATACAAAACCTACGAGAACAATATGAATTAAGGAGGAGCAATAAAATTATGGCGAATATTAAAAAAAGTGCAACAGAGTTAGTTGGAAAGACACCTTTATTAGAGGTTACGAATTATGAGAAAGCAAATCAAATTACAGATGCAACTATTTTAGTAAAATTGGAATACTTAAATCTGGCAGGTTCCGTTAAGGATCGTATTGCACTGAATATGATTGAAGATGCAGAGAAGAAAGGAATTTTAAAACCGGGAGCAACTATTATTGAGCCTACCTCAGGAAATACCGGAATTGGTCTTGCAGCGGTAGCAGCAGCGAAAGGTTATCATGCAATTCTGACTCTTCCGGAAACAATGAGTGTAGAAAGAAGAAAACTTTTACAGGCGTATGGCGCAGAATTGGTTCTGACAGAAGGTGCCAAAGGCATGAAAGGTGCTATTGCAAAAGCGGAAGAAATTCAGGCAGCAACTCCGGGATCTATCATTTTAGGACAGTTCATAAATCCAGCCAATCCGGAAATTCATAAAGCGACAACCGGACCGGAAATCTGGCAGGATACGGATGGAAAAGTAGATATTTTTGTAGCAGGTGTTGGTACCGGTGGAACAGTTACCGGTGTTGGTGAATATCTGAAAGAACAGAATCCAAACGTTAAGGTTGTAGCAGTAGAACCGGAAAGCAGTCCTGTTTTATCAGGAGGACAGCCGGGAGCGCATAAGATACAGGGTATCGGTGCAGGATTTGTACCGGATGTATTAAATACAGGTATTTATGATGAAATTATCAAAGTATCCAATGAAGATGCTTTTGCGGCAGGCAGAGAGATTGCCGTAAAAGAAGGTGTTTTAGTCGGAATTTCTTCCGGTGCAGCACTTCATGCAGCAACAGAACTTGCAAAACGTCCTGAAAATAAAGGAAAAACAATCGTAGCACTTTTACCGGATTCCGGTGACAGATATTTGTCTACACCGCTTTTTGAGTAGAAGAATTTCTGTTTTTCTTTTATCCTAAGATATGATATAATGTACCCTGTTGAGCAGAATGGGGAAGATATATTTCTGCTTATGAAGTATTTTATATGGAGGAAACACTTATGAGGAAGATGGAAGAATATGTGCGTAGTATTCCTGATTTTCCTGAGAAAGGCATTGTTTTTCGGGATGTGACCAGTGTATTACAAGATGCGGATGGGCTGACACTTGCTATTGATTCGATGAAAGATTTACTCAAAGGTATTGATTTCGATGTTGTGGTAGGTACAGAATCCAGAGGTTTTATTTTTGGGGTGCCGATTGCCTACGCAATGCACAAACCTTTTGTACCGGTGCGCAAGAAAGGGAAATTGCCATTGGATACGATATCCAGAGAGTATGATTTGGAGTATGGAAGTGCAGTAATTGAGATGCATAGAGATTCTATTAAGCCGGGACAGAAAGTTGTTATTGTGGATGATTTGATTGCTACCGGGGGTACCATTGAAGCCAGCATTCAGATGATTGAAGAGTTAGGCGGCGAAGTGGTAAAGGCAATTTTCTTAATGGAACTTGCAGGGCTGAAAGGCCGTGAGCGTCTGAAAAACTATAATGTGGATAGTGTTATTATTTATGAGGGTAAATGATTTTCATGAGAAAAGGAGACAAAAGTGATGTTAGAAAAAATGTTTAAGCTGAAAGAGAACAACACAGATATTAGAACGGAAGTGGTTGCCGGTATTACAACATTTATGACTATGGCGTATATCCTTGCAGTAAATCCTTCCATTCTATCAGCTTCCGGTATGGATAGTCAGGCTATTTTGATGGCGACGGCTTTGGCAGCCTTTGTCGGAACTTTTGCGATGGCTTTGTTAGCTAATTATCCGTTTGCGTTAGCACCGGGACTTGGATTGAATGCATATTTTGCTTATACGGTATGTGGTTCCATGGGATATTCATGGCAGATTGCTTTGCTTGCCGTATTTATAGAAGGGTTGATTTTCATTATCCTTTCAGTGACAAATGTGCGTGAGGCAATTTTCAATGCGATTCCGATGCAGCTTAAAAGAGGTGTATCAGTAGGTATCGGACTTTTTATTGCTTTCATTGGATTTCAGAATGCCGGTATTGTTGTTAATTCGGATTCTACATTGGTAACTGTTCTGGATTTTACAGCAGACTTTCACACAGCAGGAATTAGTGCAGTGTTAGCACTGATTGGTACATTTATTATTACTATTTTATATATTAAAGGAATTAAAGGTTCCATTTTGATTGGTATTTTGGCAACATGGGTGTTGGGCATTATTTGTCAGTTAATCGGGTTATATACTGTTATGCCGGAAGCCGGATATTATTCATTGATTCCTTCCTGGAGCAATTTCAGCCTGGATGCGATTGGATTAACCTTTGGCCAATGCTTTAAAGCCGATTTTGGAGCTATTAGAATTGTAGATTTTGCTGTAATTATTTTTGCATTTTTGTTTGTAGATATTTTTGATACTTTAGGTACTTTGATTGGTTGTGCAACAGAAGCGAATATGTTGGACAAGGATGGCAAGCTGCCAAGAATTAAACAAGCACTTCTTGCAGATGCGATTGCGACTAGTACAGGAGCTGTGCTTGGTACATCTACTACGACAACTTTTGTAGAAAGCTCAGCAGGTGTATCAGAGGGTGGTAAAACAGGACTTGCTTCTATTGTGACAGGACTTCTTTTCTTACTTTCCGTTTTCTTTGCACCGATTTTTATTACAATACCAGGGTTTGCCACAGCACCGGCATTGTTATTTGTAGGATTTCTGATGATAAAATCTGTGGTTATGATTGATTTTAGTGATTTGACAGAGGCAATTCCGGCATATTTGTGCTTATTGGCGATGCCACTTATGTATAGTATTTCAGAAGGTATTGCAGTTGGAGTTATCTCTTATGTAGTGATAAACTTATTGTGTGGTAAGGCAAAGAAAATCACACCGTTAATGTACATATTGGCTGTGTTGTTTATTTGCAAGTATATTTTCTTGTAAATGATAGGGAAAAAAGGAATGTGGCATACTCCGAAGGGGTGTGCCACTTTTTGGCTATAACTTCAAAATGCACTTAGAGTCTCGGAGAATCCATATTGCACTAAAAAAGAGTTGAAATATGGATAAAATAGTGATACAATATCGACAAATCAAAAGATTTCTATTTTATCTACGAACATATCGTTTTCCTATCTTGAAATCCTGCTTTGAAACCCAAATGAAAAGAAAATAGGCAGGAAAATATTAGGTTGAGAGATATGACTCAGAGTGTATGCCCATGTTTTCCTGTAATGCAGAAAGGAGAAATGGGTATGGTACAGAAAATAACAGTGTTAGACAATTTGAATCTGATGGATAGATTCCTATTTGATGAAACAATGGAATATCAGGATGCGTATCAGGCAACACTCAGCATTTTATTGGAAAATGAAGCGTAGTCGTTATTATCAGGCGCAGATGGATGTTTCTTTATTGGAACCTGGGTCTATTGATTTTAATAAGTTAAATGATACCTGTTTTATTTTAGTTGCGCCATTTGATATGTTTGGCAGGGGACTATATCGATATACGTTTGAAGGAGTGTGTCGGGAATGTCCGGATTTGAAGTTACAGGATGGAGCAACTCGCATTTTTATTAATACGAAAGGAACGAATCGGAAAGATTTTTCACAAGAGTTTCTTGATTTTATGGATTATATAACGATGTCAACAGACGAAGTGGCTCAGCGCGCAGAAAGTGAAAAGATTAAGTTGATTCATAAACGTGTGCGAGAAATCAGAGCATCGGAGAAGATGGTAGGAAAATATATGCAGAAGTGGGAAGAGATTGAACTGGCAAGGCAGGAAGGGAAAGAGGAAGGACAAGAACAAGGAATAGAACAAGGAAAGATGGTAGGTCTTATTCAAGGAATAAAAATATTTATAAGAGATAAATTGCTTGATCAGATTGCGGAAGATAAAATTGTTAGCAAATTACAGCAATACTTCTCTTTGAGTGAGGATGAAGCAGAAGAATATGTGAAAAGAATACAGCAAGATATCCAAAAAGAAATGAAAGTTGTATAAAGTTCAGAGGATGATATGATAAAATAAATGTTAGTTATATTTTAGGAGGCAATCGGCGTGGAAAAAGAAATCTCTTTTCTTAGAAGCTATGATTTTATGAAATTGGGGCAGGCAATCAATCACAAAAACTGGCAAGTGGCAGCGATGACGGTACAGCGCATGCAAAAGACAGCACAGGAACTGGAGTTGGATGCATTTGTGAGACAGCTTACGAATATCAGGCAATGTGTGCTTCATAAGCAGGCAAGACAGGCAAAGGATATACTGGCTGTTATGATGGCGAAAAGAGCGCAGATGTTGAATCAGAGAACGGAGCAATAAAGAAGGAGAAAAAAGTGGCACTTCAATTTTACTTCGGCACTTCGGGAGCCGGAAAGAGCAGAAAATTACATGAAGATATTATACAGGCATCGTTAAAAGAGCCGGAACGCAACTTTTTGTTGATTGTGCCGGACCAGTTTACCATGCAGACACAGATGGATTTGGTTGTGGAGCATCCGAATAAAGGAATTATGAATATTGATGTACTTAGCTTTGGCAGATTGACGCATCGAATTCTGGAAGAAGTCGGTTATGAAGATATTCCGGTTCTGGATGATACGGGAAAAAGTCTGATTCTGCGAAAGATAGCAGAAGAAGAGCAGTCCAAACTTACTGTTATTGGAAAGCATCTGCATAAAATTGGCTATATCCATGAAGTGAAATCTGCTATTTCTGAGTTTATGCAGTATGGAATTGGTGTGAATGAGCTTTCAGAACTGGTCAATTTTGCGCAGAAGAGAGGCGCACTTTGTTATAAGTTAAAAGACCTTGAAGTATTATACAAGGGATTTCTATCTTATATTGATCAAAAATTCATTACGACAGAAGAAACGTTAGACAGACTGCGAGAAGCATTACCGAAATCTCAAATTATTAAAGATAGTGTGATTGCTTTTGACGGATTTACCGGATTTACGCCGATACAGAATCGAGTGATTCAGGAATTAATGCGATTAACTGATAGAGTTATTGTAACAATTACTATTGACACAAAAGACAATCCATATCAGATGGATGGGGAACAGAAGCTTTTTCATCTGAGTAAAAAAACGATTGCGGATATGAAGCGATTGGCAGACCAAGCAGGAGTTGGGATTCTTCCGGCAGTGCTTTATGAGGAAAAAATACAGGACAGAGCGCCACGATTCGTAGAGAATCCGGAACTTTCCCATTTGGAAAGAAGTCTGTTTCGTTATCCGATACAGTCTTATGAAGAAAAGATGGAACGTATCCGTATGATTGAGGCATCTACGCCCAAGGAGGAAGTGCGTCAGATCTGTATAGAAATCAGACGATTGCTTGAGGGGCAGGCGGAAGAGGCTTTACACTATCGGGATATTGCGGTTGTAACAGGGAACATGGAAACCTATGGAAATGATATAGAAGAGGAATTTGCGAAGTTCGGAATACCGATTTATATGGATAGAACGAGAGGGATTTTAGCGAATCCCTTTGCCGAGTATATTCGTAGTGCATTGCAGATTGTGTTGCAGGATTTTAGCAGAGATGCGGTGTTTCATTATATGCGTACCGGGCTGTGTGATTTTGAGCGAACGAATATTGACCGATTAGAGAACTATATCCGCCGTTTTGGAATTCGTGGAAAGAAACAGTGGAGCAATCAGTTTGTGTATAAGGAAGAAGATGGAGAAAATGGAATTGCTGCACTTGCGCTTTATAATGAAATGCGTGAAAAATTGTTGCAGCAGCTTGCACCATTGCTGGTTGAACGTAAGACAACCGGAGAACTGGTGCGGTCAGTATATGAATTTTTGGTACAAAATGAACTGCAGCAGAAACTGAGTCGTTTTGAACAGAAGTTTCAGGCAGAAGGTGATTTGGCAAGAGCAAAGGAATATGGACAGATTTATGGATTTGTCATCGATTTGTTAGATCAGATAGAAGGTCTTTTGCGGGAAGAAGAAATGGAATTGCAGGAGTTTTCGGAAATACTGGATGCTGGTTTTGCAGAAATTACGGTAGGAACGATTCCGCAGAATGTGGATAGAATTGTTATTGGTGATATTGAAAGAACCAGATTAAAGCAAGTAAAGATACTCTTTTTCATGGGAATCAATGATGGAAATATTCCAAAAGGAAGTGGGGGTGGAGGTATTATTTCCGACATCGACAGAGAGTTTTTGCAGGAATCAGGTTGGGAACTTGCACCAACACCAAGGCAGCAGATGTATATTCAGCGTTTTTATCTGTATTTGAACATGACGAAGCCGTCTGAACGTTTGTATTTGTCTTATGCGAAGATTGGTAATGATGGTAAAAGTATGCGGCCGGCTTATCTGATTGATGTAATGCAGAAGTTATTCCCTACGCTTACGATAGAGAGACCGGAGCTGTTACCTGTGGAGGAACAGTTGGCAAGTGGTGATGATGGAGTGACTCTTTTTACTGACTTGCTGCGGGAGTATGCGGCGAATAGACTGGAGCAGGATGAAGAGAAAAAGTTATTTACTTTTTACCACAGTTATCATAAAAATCCTGCTTATAAAGATCAGATAGACCAATTGTTAGATACTGCATTTTATCAGTACCACGATAACCCGTTATCCGGACAGGTCACAAGAGCTTTGTATGGCAGTATGCTGCAAAACAGTGTCAGTCGTCTGGAGAAATATGCGGCATGTGCCTATGCTCATTTTCTACAATATGGACTTTTGCTCAAGGAAAGAGAAGAATACAGTTTTGAAGATGTAGACATGGGAAATGTGTTTCACGGTGTATTAGAGTTATTTGCAGATAAGTTAAAAGAACATCATTATACATGGTTTGATTTTCCCAAAGAAGTCGGTGAACAGATTTTAGATGAGGCAATAGAAGCATATGCAGTAACGTATGGGGAAACCATTTTATTCAGTAGTGCCAGAAATCAATATCTATTACAGCGTATCAAACGTATTTTAAACAGGACAATACAGACCTTGCAGACACAACTTCGAAAGGGCTCTTTTTTGCCGGAACATTTTGAGATGTCTTTCTCTATGTTAGAGGATTTGGATGCAGTGAACATTGCGCTGACCGGAGAGGAAAAAATGCGATTGCGTGGTAGAATTGACCGAATTGACACTTGTGAGGATGAGGATACCGTTTATGTGAAGGTAATCGATTATAAGTCCGGGACTCGAAAATTTGATTTGGCAGCGTTGTATTATGGATTACAATTACAGTTAGTAGTTTATATGAATGCGGCAGTCGAGATTGAGAAAAAGAAATATCCGGACAAAAAAGTCGTTCCGGCAGCCATGCTGTATTATCATATAGCAGACCCTATGATAGAGGATGGCCAGCGGCTGACACCGGAACAGTTGAATCAAAAATTATTGCAGGAATTAAAGATGACCGGCATGGTCAATGAAAACGACAGAGTCGTCAGTTTGCTCGACGGAGAGTTCTCGGATAAGTCGGATATTCTTCCGATTGAGCGGAAAAAGGACGGTTCGTTCTCTGCTTACTCCAGTGTCATAAGTGAAAAAGACATGGAAACGGTTTCGAATTATGTAAACTATAAAATAAAAGAACTTGGAACTGGTATTTTGCAGGGAAACATTGCGGTCAATCCGTGTGAACAGAACGGAAATAGTGCGTGTACTTACTGCGCGTACAAAAGTGTGTGTGGGTATGATACAGAAATTGCAGGATATGAATTGAGGGAATTAGAGAAGCTTTCGCAAGAAGAAGCAATCGGCGCGATGGAAGAGGCGATGGAGGAAAGATGAGCGTTTCATTTACAAACGAACAACAGAAAGTAATCGATACGCATGGCTGTAATTTATTAGTATCGGCGGCAGCCGGTTCCGGTAAGACCGCAGTTTTGGTAGAGCGAATTGTGAAGATGGTCAGTGACGGGGAACACCCGGTGGATATTGACCGTCTTCTTGTGGTGACTTTTACGAATGCGGCAGCAGCAGAAATGCGTGAACGAATCAGCAATGCCATTGGGGCTAAATTGGTGAAAGAACCCGAGAATGAGCATTTACAACGCCAGTCCGCGCTTTTGCATAATGCGCAGATTACAACGATTGATAGCTTTTGTCTGTTTGTGATTCGGAATCATTTTCACACAATCGGCTTAGATCCTGGTTTTCGGATTGGTGATGAAGGGGAATTGAAGTTACTTAGGCAGGATGTGCTAAGCGATGTATTAGAGCAATGTTATAAACAAGGTGATGAAACCTTTTTACAATGTATGGAATATTTCAGTACCGGCAGTAGAGACAAGGCGGTAGAAGATGCCGTTTTGAAATTATATGACTTTGCCATGAGTTATCCGTTTCCCAAGGAATGGTTGCAGGCACGAAAAGCGGATTATCAAATACCAGATTCCATTATGCAGACTTCGTGGATGCAGGAGTTGATGAAAAGTACGGGGATGTTGTTGCAGGGGGCGAGTGAACGGATGAGTCGTTGTATTGCCATCTGCGAAGAACCGGATGGGCCATATATGTACGGAGAACTTCTGGAAAGTGAGAAAGAAAAGCTGGAGAAATTAGTGGCAGCTAAGACTTATGAAGAACGTTATGTTGCATTTGAAAATCTGGCATTTGGCAGGCTTCCGTCCAAAAAGGATGAAACAGTTTCGACGATGAAGAGAGAACTGGTGAAGAATACCAGAACAGACATCAAAGAGCAGTTGCAGAAGATGCAGAAGGATTATTTTTCTTGTTCAGAAGAGGAAATAAAAAGGCAGATGGAAGTGTGTCAAGATGCAGTCTGTGCATTGGTGGATTTGACATTGCTTTTTCAGGAAAAATTCGAAGAAACGAAACGGGCTAAGAATCTGATTGATTTCGATGACATGGAGCATTTTGCACTTTCTATTTTATTGGAAAAAAAAGAAGATGGCAGTTTTGTACCGACTGATACGGCATTAGAATATAGAAGTCATTTTAATGAGATTTTAATTGACGAGTATCAGGACAGCAATCTGGTACAGGAGTATTTATTATCAGCCATTTCCGGTGAAGAAGAGGGAGACTTCAATCGCTTTATGGTTGGGGATGTGAAACAGAGTATTTATAAGTTTCGTCTGGCAAGACCGGAACTGTTTCTGGAGAAATATAATACTTACAAAATAGAAGAGGGTAAAGATACTTTGCGAATTGACTTGCACAAAAACTTCCGAAGCAGAGAAGAGGTGTTAACGTCTACGAATGCTGTTTTTGCTCAGATGATGAGACCGGAGCTTGGTGGTATTGAGTATGATGATGCGGCAGCCTTGTATCCGGGAGCCGTTTATCCGGAGACTGGTTATAAGGAAGATGATTGTCCGGAAGGGAATTGCCATAATGTAGTGCAGGTTGGAAATAATACAGAGCTTATTTTGTTCCGAGAGATAGAAGAAGCCAGAGGAATTGCAGAGAAAATCAAACAGCTTATGGCTTCTTTTCAGGTGACGGATAAAGAAAGTGGAGCACTTCGGAAAGTAAGCTACAAAGATATTGTAATTTTGCTTCGGACAACAACGGGATGGGATGAAGCGTTTAAGCAGGTTTTGGAAGAAGAAGGAATTCCGGTGCATGTAACTTCTAAGACCGGATATTTTGCGGCGAGTGAAGTGCAGGAGCTGTTACATTTCCTTCGCGTGTTGGACAATCCATTGCAGGATATTTCGTTTTATGGTGTGTTACATTCTTATTTTGGTGGTTTCACAGAGGAAGAGATTGCGACTGTGAAAGCGGCATTTCCGAAGAAACGGTATCTGTACGATGCGGTCACGGAATATGTGAAAATGGCAAGTATAGACGATAAAGAACTGCAACAGAAACTGAAAACCTTTTTATCTAAAATAGAGAATTACCGTGAATTGGCTATTTATATGCCGGTACATGAACTGTTACAGACAATAATCCGTGAATATGCTTATCTGTCTTATGTGGCAGCCAGACCGAGCGGTAACAGGCGACGTGCCAATGTGGAGATGCTGCTTGTGAAGGCATCTGATTATGAGAAAACAAGCTATTATGGTTTGTATCATTTTCTACGTTATATTGAGCAGTTGGAAAAATATGATGTGGATTATGGAGAAGCAAATCTACAAGATGAAAATGCGGATGTAGTACGAATTATGAGCATTCATAAGAGTAAAGGTCTGGAGTTCCCGGTTTGTATCGTGGCAGGACTTGCAAAAGGATTTAACAATCGGGATACGAACGAGCATCTTGTAATGGATGTGGATTTGGGAATCGGTGTAGACTATGTCAATCCCAAAGAGCGAATAACCAGTCGTAATATTCGACGGAACTTCATTGCTGCGAAGCTGCGACAGGATAATCTGGCAGAAGAACTGCGTATTTTGTATGTCGCTATGACGAGAGCCAAAGAGAAGTTGATATTGACAGGTGCATTTAAAAATCCGGAGAAAAAGATTGCGTCGCTACAAATCGTGCAGGGGATGAAAGAACGGACTTTTTCTTATGATATGCTTTTGCAGATGGGGAGTTTTTTGGATGTCATGCTTTTGGCAGCAGCCAGAAACAAATGCTTTGATGAAATTTGGGAAGCTTATGGAGTCAGTGCGGTAAGAGCAAATGAGTTTTATGAGGAAGAGATGAAATTGGCGATATCTATCATCGGATTGGAAGATATGATGGAAGGTCAGATGAAAGAAGCAATCGGACGAGAAGTAGCAAAACAAAGATTACGCTTGTCTGATAAAGAAAAAGATATTGACCAAGTGTTGTTGCGGAAAATGGCAGATAAATTTGCTTATCAATATCCGTATGAACATCTAAGCAAACTGTATACGAAGACAACTGTGTCAGAGCTTAAGAAAGCCGGCATGCAGGAGGAACAGGAATTTGCTTTTTCTCTATATGAAGAGGAGCCGATTGTTCCGTATTTGCCCAAATTTATCAAGCAGGAAGAAACAGTTAGCGGAACCGACCGTGGTAGTGCATTTCATAAAGTCATGGAATTGTTTGATTTTAAATTGCTGCTTGCAATGAATACAGCCGATACGCAACAAATGAAAAATATGGTACAAGGTGCATTAGAGCAGATGTTACAAAACGGAACTCTTTCCAAAGCCTATTATCAAGCAGTTTCGATTCCAAAGCTTGTGCTTTTCTTGCAGAGCGATGTAGCAAGGCGAATGGCAGAAGCGGACAGCATGGGCAAGCTTTATAAAGAGCAGCCGTTTGTGTTAGGACTTCCGGCGAATCGTCTGAGTGAGACATTTCCTGCGGAAGAAACGGTTTTGATTCAGGGAATTATTGACGTATTCTTTGAGGAAAACGGAAGCTATGTGGTGTTGGATTATAAAACCGATGCTGTAAAAACACCGCAGGAGTTGGTGAAGCGTTATCAGGTGCAGTTGGATTATTACGCGGAAGCCTTGGAGCAGCTTTCCGGGTATAAATTTTCAGGAGAGGGAATTCAGACTGCGGAGAAAATTATATATTCCTTTGGATTGGGGAAAGAAATCAGATTGGCATGAAAAAGCAAAAAATAAAATATAAATGCAACATATAATTGACATATGCAAAAGGAAGTCATATACTAAGCTTACAACAACGGAAGGAGACAGCATATGAAAAACCTAAAAATGAAATTTGCCAGAATTGAGCAGGACATTTCACAGATTGAACTGGCAAACAGAATCGGCGTCACGCGACAGACGATTGGCATGATAGAGGCAGGAGATTATAATCCGTCATTAAAATTATGTATTGCAATCTGTAAAGAACTTGGAAAAACATTAGATGATTTATTTTGGGAGGTCGATAGTGATGAGAAGGATAAGAAATAAGAAAAACAATTTGGATGAAATGCAGGAGCAGAAATTACTTCACGTAGAGCGCAATGGTGCATGGTTGGCCTTCTGGGGACTGTTAGCGGTGATGATAGTGCAACTATTGATTTTTGGATTTGAGGGAACCGAAAGACTTGTCGGTGAGTGGGTTGTTTTCATGTGTCTGTCCATTTACATTGCGGTAGGAAGTATCCGAATTGGTGTCTGGGACAGAAAATTAGAAGCAAATGCAAAAACGAACTTGTTGTTGAGCATCGTGGCAAGTTTTGTTTCAGCAATGGTGCTTGCCCTTGTAAATTATCGTACTTATCAGGCGGTGGAAGCGGCTGTTGCTACATTTGTTATGAATGTAATAGTATTATTTGCAGTACTTTTCATATGCTTAACTTGTGTGACACAGATATATAAGAAAAGATTGGCCAAATTAGAGCAGGAAGAGGAAGAATAGTACGGAATGTAAGAAGTGTATTTTGAGAGAGGATTTTTATGGCATCCAGAAAGAAACAGGAAATAGAATTACGTTTTTATGAAGTGCCGCAAGGGGAAATGGTTTTGCCGCTACTTGGTTCCGGTTGGATTCGAGAGTATGGGAATGATATTAATGTGTTGCATTTTCATAACCTATGTGAGATAGGCTATTGCATTGATGGGGAAGGGGAGATGATTTTTGATGATGTTGTGGTACCCTTTGAACCGGGAATGCTTACTATTATCCCAAAGAATTTTCCGCATACAACGAAGAGTAAATTGCATACGAAAAGCTATTGGGAATATTTGTTTTTTGAACCGGATGATATTCTGAATGAAACCTATCCAGATAATAAATTTTTTGTTGAAAAAATAGGCAAATTAGTGAATGAAAACGAACAACATTTTTACGCAGGAGAAAATGACGAGATGGTCAGCATTGTTCGCATGATTATGGAAGAATGTAGAAATCGTCAGAATTACTCCCGAGAGTGTATCAAAGGATTGCTTTTGGCATTGGTAATTGCCATAGCAAGACAAGATAAGGGGAAGAACGAACAGAAAGAAAAAGCATTAAGCAGCGAAGAAAAAACAGAGGACATGACGCATCATAGCGGAATTTACCATATAGCCGGAGCATTAGATTATATTACAAAACAGTATATGGAAGAAATTCGCATGGAAACGCTAGCGGCGTGTTGTAATCTAAGTGAGACTCATTTCAGGCGTTTGTTTGTAGAATATATGAATATGACTCCGGTTGAATATATCAATTTAGTGAGAATACAGCAAGCCTGTGAACTTATGAAGAAGACACATTATTCGATGGAAGAGTTGGCTGTGAAGGTAGGATATACAACGGTTTCCACGTTTAATCGTAATTTTCGCAAGATTATTGGGACTTCACCCTATCAATATAAAAAGAATAGTAATAGCTTTGAAGGCAAATTGCTGAACTTAAAAGTGTCTGCAAAGAAGGGATGGTAGCAATTTGCATAAATAAAAAGAAGCATTTTTGTTAAAAAGAGCAATTTCAATCATTAAAATGGTTGAAATTGCTCTTTTTTTGATTGCTTATGAATACATATATATCAAAAATGTTGGTATAATGCACATATAGACGAGAGGAAAGTAAACAAATGTGTACAAATTACACAACATGTTTTTCGGGGGAATCATTCCGATTACATACGTCTAGAAACTTAATATTTCAAATAGGGAGGAAATTAAGAAATGAAAAAGAAAGCTTTATCACTCTTATTAGTTGGTGCAATGGCAGCAACTATGATGACAGGATGCGGTTCATCTGATTCTACAAGTACAGATGCAGCAGCAGAAACAACAGAGACAGCAGAGGAAGCTCCGGCAGAAGAAACAACAGCAGAGGAAGCTCCGGCTGAGGAAGCAGCGAGCGGTGATCAGACACTGACAGTATGGTGTTGGGATCCGGCATTCAACTTAAATGCAATGTATGAAGCAGAGAAAGTATATCAGCAAGATCATCCGGATTTCAAATTGAATGTAGTTGAAACTCCTTGGGAAGATATTCAGACAAAACTTACAACAGCAGCAGCTTCCGGCGATTTAAGCACATTACCTGACATTTTCTTAATGCAGGATAACGCATTCCAGAAAAACGTAATCAGTTATCCGGATGCTTTTACAGATTTAACAAACAGCGGAATTGATTATTCTCAGTTCGCAGCAGGTAAAGCCGCTTACTCCGTAGTAGATGGCAAAAATTATGGTGTTCCATTTGATAATGGTGCTGTAATCGGATGCTATCGTACAGATGTTTTAGAACAGGCTGGTTTAACCGTTGATGACTTTACAGATATCACATGGGATCAGTACATTGAAAATGGTAAAAAAGTATTAGAAGCAACAGGTAAGCCGCTCATCTCTATGCAGGCTGGTGAATGTGACTTAATCATGATGATGCTTCAGTCTGCTGGTTCTTCTTTATTCAACGAAGACGGAACAGCTAACATTGTAAACAACGAAACATTGAAAGTAGTTATGGAGACATACAAAGAATTAAAAGATTCCGGTGTATTAGTAGAAGTTAATAGCTGGGATGAATATGTTGGTTCTTTCGTAAGTGGTGATGTAGCCGGTACCGTAAACGGATGCTGGATTATGGCTTCCATCCAGACAGCAGAAGATCAGGCTGGTAACTGGGCTATCACAAATATGCCAAGCCTTGTAGGCGTAGACAATGCAACAAACTACTCCAACAACGGTGGTTCTTCCTGGGCTGTAACATCTAATTGTAAAAATACGGAACTTGCATTCGATTTCCTTGCAAGCACATTCGCAGGCAGTACAGAACTTTATGATAACATTCTTCCAAGTGGTGCTCTTGCAACATGGGCTCCGGCAGGTGGTTCCGATGCATACGGTGTAGGTAATGATTTCTTCGGCGGTGATGCAGTATCTGCTAAAATCGTAGATTACTCTACAAAAGTACCTTCTAACATCACAGGTGTTTATTATTATGAAGCACGTGATGCAGTTGCAACAGCAATTACAAACTACATCAATGGTTCTGATGTAGAGACAGAATTGAAAACAGCAGAAGATACTGTAAACTTCAATATGGGAATGTAATCGAACATAGCAAATAACATATAGGGGAATGGTTTTTGGACTATTCCCCTTTTTTTATCAAAAAAGGAGGGAATTCCCTTGAGCAAGTCATCGAAAAAAATGACATTGAATAAAAAACATAATATGACCGGTTGGATATTTTTAGCACCGGGTGCTCTTTTAATCTTTTTTATGAGCTTTGTCCCAATGGGAAAGGCACTGATGTTGTCTTTTAAGACCGGCGTTGGCGCAGCCATGAAGTCATGTGGTCTTATGAATTACACACGAATGTTCCAGGACACTGTTTTTGTACAGTCCATTAAAAATACATTTTTCTACCTGATAATTCAGGTGCCAATCATGCTTATTTTGGCATTAATATTAGCATCTATTTTAAATAATAAAGATTTGAAATTTAAAGGTGTTTTCCGTACCATGATTTTCTTACCGTGTGCCACTTCATTGGTAGCTTATGCAGTTATTTTCCGTTCTTTATTTGCAAATAACGGTATTATTAACTGGATTTTGGTAAATATCGGAATTTTAGACCAGCCTTATTCCTTCCTGACCAATACGTGGAGTGCAAGAATCGTTATTATTATCGCACTTTTATGGAGATGGACAGGGTATAACATGGTATTCTATCTGGCAGGCTTGCAGAATATAGAATATTCCATTTATGAGGCGGCGAAGATTGATGGTGCATCTGCCATTCAGTCCTTTTTCAAAATTACAGTACCATTATTGAAGCCAACGATTCTTTTAACAGCAATCATGTCAACAAATGGTACGCTACAGTTGTTTGATGAATCCGTAAACTTAACAGACGGCGGTCCTGCAAATGCATCCATTACGATGTCACATTACATATACAATATGTCTTTCAAATATGTGCCGAACTTTGGATATGCAGCAGCGATGTCCTTCTTAATTTTGATTCTGGTTGCCATCTTGGCATTCCTGCAGATGAAAGTAGGTGATAAACGTGACTAAAGGTAAGAAAATTGCAATGTATACGTTTTTGAGTATCGTTTCCTTTATTTCCGTTTTTCCGCTGTACTGGATGGTTTGTGCGGCTACAAACAAAAGTGCAGACGTAGTCAGCGGACGTTTGATTCCGGGAACATATTTTTTGGAAAACTGGAAGGCATTAATGGTTTCACAGGATGTTATGGGTTCCTTGGCCAATTCTTTTAAATATGCAATTGCTTTAACGCTGTTATCCTTAGTGGTAAGTTCTTTGGCAGGTTATGGTTTTGAAATTTATCATGATAAGGCAAAAGACTTTGTTATGAGCATTATCTTGCTGGCAATGATGGTTCCTTTCGTAGCAACAATGATTCCGTTATTCCAGATGTTTTCGAAAGCAGGTTGGTTGAATTCTACAATCGGATTTATTCTTCCGACAATTTCAACCCCGTTCTTAATCATGATGTTCAGACAAAGTGCGAGATCATTCCCGCATGACATTATGGAAGCAGCAAGAATTGACGGACTTTCCGAAATTCGAATTTTCTTTCAGATGTTTATACCGACAATGCGTTCTACCTATGCAGCAGCAATGACAATTACTTTCATGAATGCATGGAATAGTTATTTATGGCCGAAGGTAATTATGTCGGATACAAAGAGCCAGACTATGCCGATGGTAGTTGCAAACTTAACACAGGGCTATGTTACCGATTACGGTGTGTTGATGTTGGCCGTACTGATTTGTACGTTACCGACCGCAATTGTATTCTTCTGCTTACAGAACGCTTTTGCAGAAGGTATTACGGGAGCAGTAAAATAAATAATGATTTGTGAGGACGTTGAATGATGCAATTTAACTATAATAATGTAAAAGACCCAATGATTTTTAAGGAAAATGTACTTCCTGCACATTCCGCACATGTTATTTATAAGAATAAAAAGGAGCTCTTCGATAAGAAGAGCTCTCTTAGAAAATCTTTGGACGGAATCTGGAAGTTTTCTTATGCAGTAAATATTGATTCAGCCATTTCCGGATTTGAGAAAGAAGAATATGATTGCAAATGCTGGGCAGATATCAGAGTACCGGCACATATTCAGATGGAGGGCTATGACAGTCCGCAGTATGTTAATATTCAGTATCCCTGGGATGGACATGAAGAGTTAAGACCGGGAGAAATTCCGACTCGTTTTAATCCGGTTGCAAGCTATGTGAAATATTTCGAAGTGCCGGAAGAAATGAAGGGAAAAGAAATTCGCATCTGCTTCAAAGGTGTGGAAAGTGGTATGGCGCTTTGGTTAAACGGTAGTTATGTGGGTTACAGTGAAGACAGCTTTACACCGTCGGACTTTGATTTGACACCATATATGAAAGACGGTGAGAATAAGCTGGCTGTACAGGTTTATAAATGGACTTCCTCCAGTTGGTGTGAGGATCAGGATTTCTTCCGTTTCTCAGGTATTTATCGAGGAGTGTATTTGTATACTGTTCCTGTTGTACATGTGGAAGATATCCGCGTCAAAACATTGTTTGAAGGAGATGATTTTTCAAAAGCAACGTTGGAAGTACAGACAAAAGTAAAAGGTGGTGGCAATATCCGCTTCACATTAAAAGAGGACGATAAGGTACTGTTTGAATGTACCAAAGCGGCAGAAGAAGTCATCACTTTGCAGGAAGAAATACAGAATCCAAAGCTTTGGAGTGCAGAGGAACCGAATTTGTATCTTCTTGAGATAGAAGTAATCAATGCTTCCGGTGCAATAGAAGAATATATAGAGCAAACGGTAGGCTTCCGTAAATTCGAGATGAAAAATAACAGAATGCTTTTGAATGGCAAGCGCATTGTATTTAAGGGAGTCAATCGTCATGAATTCAGTTCTGTTTCCGGAAGATGTGTATCGTATGAAGAACTCGAAACAGATATTGTAACAATGAAGCAGCATAATATTAATGCTATCAGAACCTGTCACTATTCAGATGATGCCGATATTTATGATTTGTGTGACAGATATGGTCTGTATATGATAGCAGAGTGTAATATGGAAACACATGGCTCATGGGATGCCTATTTAAGGGGATTAGAAGATAAATCTTATGTGGTGCCGTCAGACCACGAAAACTGGGAAGGGATGATGCTTGACCGCGTTAATTCCTGTTACCAGAGAGATAAGAATCATCCGGCAATCGTGTTATGGTCTTGCGGAAATGAATCCTATGGCGGATTAACGATTTTTAAAATGTCTGAATTGTTCCGGAAACTGGATGATACCAGATTGGTTCATTATGAAGGGGTTTTCTCAGATAGGAGTTACAATGATACTTCCGATGTTGAGAGCCGTATGTACGCCAAAGTATGGGAGATTGAGGAATATCTGGAAAAAGAACCGAATGGAAAACCGTTTGTAAGCTGCGAATACTCGCATGCAATGGGTAATTCCTGTGGTGCCTTGCATAAATATACTAATCTTGCGGATAAAGAGAATTCCGGCTATCAAGGTGGTTTTATCTGGGATTATATTGACCAGTCTATTTACAAAAAAGATCGTTACGGAGAAGAGTTTCAGGCATACGGCGGTGATTTCTATGATAGACCGTCGGATTACAATTTTAGCGGAAACGGGATTGTATATGGGGGTGACAGAAGTCCGTCTCCGAAAATGCAGGAAGTAAAATATGATTACCAGAATATTACGGTAGCGGTTAGTGAGAAAGAGTTTGAGGTATGGAACAAGAACTTATTTGTGAATACCAACACATTTGATGCGAGAGCTATTCTTCTGCGTGATGGTGTAGAAATTGCAACAAAAGCAATTGATATTGGTGTTGCACCGGAAAGCAGAGCAAGCTTTAAACTTCCGTTTGAAATACCGGAAACAGCAGGAGAATATGCTGTGACGGTTTCTTTCCATTTGAAAGAAGATACGCTATGGGCAAAAGCGGGACATGAGGTGGCCTTTGGTCAGGCAGTTGTTGCAGTTGTGAGGAAAACGGAGAAACAGAGCGAAAAAAATGCTTCCTATACGGTGATTCGTGGCAAAAATAACATCGGTGTTCGTGGGGAAGAGTTTGAAGCATTGTTTTCGGTTAATACAGGCCTGAGTTCCTATAAATATGCAGGCAAGGAGCTGCTAGAACAGATACCGAAGCCGAATTTCTGGCGTGCACCGATTGATAATGATGAAGGTAATAACATGATGGGCAGATATGCACAGTGGAAAATTGCAAGCCTTTATCTGACAGCAAAGGGAATCGGCAAAAAAAGAGAAGCGTTAGGTGGAACACAGTACGATAATCCGATTGTGACAGAAGAGAAAGACCATGTAGTAATTACCTATCGCTATCGTTTCCAGACAACACCGGATGGTGAATGTAAAGTAATTTATCGTGTATATGGAGATGGACGAATCCAGACAACATTATCATATGATCCGGTGAAGGAATTGGGTGATATGCCGGAGTTTGGTATGATATTTAAGTTTCATGCAGATTATGACCATGTGGAATGGTATGGAAACGGGCCGGAAGAAACCTATGAAGACCGTAAAGAGGGCGCTAAGCTTGGTGTTTATAAGAATCTTGTAAAAGATAATATAGCAAAATATATGGTGCCGCAGGAATGTGGCAACAAAACAGGTGTCCGTTATGCAAAGCTTACGGACAGAAAAGGAAGAGGAATTTTATTTACAGGTGATAAAATGAATTTCTCAGCACTCCCGTATACACCACACGAAATGGAAAATGCAAGACATCCGTTTGAATTACCCAAAGTGCATTATTCAGTAGTACGAGTTTCCAAACAGCAGATGGGTGTTGGTGGTGATGACAGTTGGGGAGCACTTGTGCATCCGGAATATTTGATTGATGTGAAGCAGAATCTGGAATTCACATTTACCTTCCGAGGTATTTAAAGCCAAATAAGAGTAAATACGACGATAAAAAAGTCAGTCGGGAAGCGTTAAGTTTCCCGACTCTTTTTTTGACTTTTTCGCTTTACTTTTTTGTTCCGATTCAAGTTGCCTGCTCTACGCTTTTTTGATATAATTTTTATAAAAATATATTTTTAAACGAATGCTAAGGAAAAGAGGAAAACCAGATGAAGCGAAATCCAATGAAGCTTATTACGCAGATAATACAAATGCTGTTTTTTGCAGTTATTCTGTTTGTTATATTGGGAGAACTTTTTTTGCCTACAGAAAATAAAACGACTTTGGAAAGCGGTATTTTTGAAGCACAGTGGGAACACGTTCTGGCGGATGGAAGCAGAGAAGCTATTTCAGTGCCGGGAGAGGTCAAAGCCAAAAGGGGTGAGTGGGTTGTCACGGAAACAACTTTACCGACAGATTTATCTATGTATGATTGGTTGTGTATTCGCAGTTCGCAACAGGATATGAAAATATATGTGGGAGAAGAACTTAGAGAGTATTATACAACGGAGGAATCGAGACCTTTTGGTAAAAATAGTGTAAGTGCTTATGTTTTTGTGGATTTGATAGACGAAGATGCCGGAGAAGTAATGCGGATTGAAACGAAATCCGCCTCTATTTATGCGGGAGTTATGAATACAATTTATTATGGCGATCGTATGTCAATTTGGGTGCGCATTATTAAGGAAAGTGGTATGACAATTATTCTGGCATTTTCTTTGATGATTTTTGCAGTTATTTGCATGATTTGCAGCGTGCTTTTGGCAATGCAGTACAAAAAGGTGAATCAGTTGGGATTTCTGGGAGCGGGAATTTTTCTGTCAGCAGCGTGGCTTGTTATGGAATCGCGATTGCGCCAGTTATTGTTTTCGAATCTTTCGGTAGCAGGCAGTGTTTCGTTTATGCTGCTATTGTTGCTTCCGTTTCCTTTTGTGTTTTTCATTAATGAAATTCAGAAGAGAAGATATCAAAAGGCATATATAACATTAAGCATAGTAATGTTTTTGAATATGGCAGTATGTGTTACGTTGCAGATAACCAATTACAAAGATTTTCTTGAAACAGTGTACATGATACATGGTATAATTGCAATTGCTATTTTAGTCATGATAATTACACTTGTACTAGATTATCGACAAGGATATTGGGAGGAATATCGAGTAGTTGCAGTTGGTTTCTTAGGATTGACGGTCAGTGGATTTGTGGAGATTATGTCATCGTATTTCAGAAAACAATCTATGTCAGGAATTGCCTTGAGTATCGGACTTCTGTTCCTGATAGCAATGGCATTTACCAAAACGGGGCAGGAAGTATTGGAAAATGAGAAAAAGAAGGAAAAAGCGATTACTGCAAGTGCTTCTAAGGCAAGCTTTCTTGCCAATATGTCTCATGAAATTCGTACACCGATTAACAGTGTAATCGGTATGAATGAGATGATTTTAAGGGAGTGCAAGGATTCCGAAATTCGAGAATATGCTTATAATATACAGAGTGCCAGCAGAAATTTGCTTGGTTTGGTAAATGATATATTGGATTTCTCCAGAATTGAAGAAGGAAAATTACAAATTGTTGAGAGAGAATATAATCTGGCATTTTTGTTGCGTGATATTATTAAAGATTTGAGAAATAGAGCAGATAAAAAGCATCTGAGTGTAAGTTTAAGGGTTGATAAGGATGTGCCGTCCGGTTTAGTAGGTGATGAAATTCGAATTCGTCAAATTCTTCTTAATTTGATATCGAATGCGGTTAAATTCACCGATGAAGGTGTGATTACTTTTAGCGTGCAAGGAATTAAAAATGATGATGGTACTTTTGTTTTGAAAATGTCAGTGGCCGATACTGGTATTGGTATCAGTAAGGAAGATATTTCAAAATTGTTTAGTGATTTCACGAAGCTCGAAGATTACCGTTATATTTCTGTTGAAGGCAGTGGCATTGGATTAAATATTGTGAAGCATCTTGTGGAGCGTATGAATGGTGATTTGCACGTACATAGCGCACTTGAGAAAGGTTCTCTGTTCACGGTTAATATTCCGCAGAAAGTGGTAGATACGAAACCAATCGGAGAATTGACTAAAGGAGTTGACGAAAACAAGGGACGTAAAGCTTATAAAGAATTGTTTACGGCACCGAAAGCTCATATTTTAGTTGTAGATGACAATACGATGAATTTGCAGGTTGTGAAAGGTTTGTTGAAGAAGACACAGATACAGCTTGATATGGTCGAGGGTGGTGCAGAATGTCTGGAAATATGCAAGGAAAAAGCGTATGATTTAATTTTAATGGATCATATGATGCCGGAGCCAGATGGAATTGAAACGCTTCATTTGTTGCGGAAAGAGACAGAAAATCCGAATTCACAAATACCGGTAATTGCATTAACAGCGAATGCAGTTTCCGGTGTGAAAGAATTGTATTTGTCAGAGGGATTTGAAGATTATCTATCGAAACCGGTTGTTCCGGAGGACTTGGAAAATATGTTATTACAATATTTGCCGGAAGAACTCATTATAAAAGAACGGATTCCGATTGCGAAGCAAGATAATCAAGATGCAAAGGCAGAAGAGAACATTCGGACAGAAGAAACGAAAAAGGAAGAAAGTAGTAAGGAGAAACAAGCGGTACCGGCGGTGGATGAAATTGATCAGGCGAGAGGTATGACTTATTGTGCAAATGATAAGGGAATGTATTATGAACTTTTGCAGATGTTCTGTGATCAGAATGTTATCAATACCGAAAAGTTAGAGAAATACTATGAAGACAAAAATTGGACGGATTTCTCTGTTTTGACACATGCGATTAAGAGTACATCACTCGGAATCGGTGCGACGGTATTCTCAGAAATGGCAAAACAGCAGGAATTTGCAGGTAAAGAGAATCGAGAAGACTTCATCCTTGAAACAAGAGATGAATTTATGAATGCATACCGCACTGTAAAGGAAAAAATACAGAGTATTTTGCAGGAAGCAGGAATTGTTAAAGAGGAGGCTGTTGCAGTAGAAAACGAAGATACTTATACTGAATATGAGGAAATGTTAGAAAAGATTCAGAACTTTGAAATGAATGAGGTTTTGAAGCAGATAGATAAACTAACGGGGAAAGTCAGCGAAGAGGAACGGGTGGTTTTGGACAGTATACGTCAGGCAGTAGAAGATTTTGATTATGATACTGCAGAAAAAGTACTCAGTGACTGGATGCAGAATGTAAGCGCTAAGAGAGGCGAATAAATTATGAAGAAAATTATTTTAGTAGTGGATGATGATAAAACAAATTTAATGGTTGCACAGAAGGTTTTATCAGATGAATATCGTGTAGCAGCAGTTAATTCCGGTGAATTATGTTTTCACTATTTGGAGAGAAATTGTCCTGAATTGATTCTTTTGGATATTCAGATGCCGGGCATGGATGGCTTTGCGGTCATGGAAAAGTTACAGCAACATGAAGAATGGAGTCGTATTCCGGTGATATTCCTGACCGCGGATAGAAGTGAACAGACAGAAGAAAAGTGTTTCCGAGTAGGTGCTGTAGATTATATTGGAAAGCCATTTGTGCCGGCAATTATGATTCAAAGAGTAAAAAGAACGTTGGAATTGGAAGATTACCGTAAGAGTTTGGAACAGATGGTAGAGCAGCAATTGCAGAGAATTACGCAGTTGCAGCAGGACATTATCTTTACAATGGCGAACCTCATCGAAAGTCGAGACGGTACAACAGGAGAACATGTTAGAAGAACCAGTATTTATACTGACATGCTTATTCGTAGAATGAAGAAGAAAGGGGTTTATGCGCAGGAAATTACGTCTGAGTTTGTAGACTATATGCACAAAGCTGCACCTATGCATGACATCGGAAAAATTACTGTTTCTGATATTGTATTGCAGAAGCCGGGTAAATTAACGGATGAAGAGTATACGATGATTAAGAATCATACGGTAGCGGGTGGTAAAATGATTCGCGAAAATATGAGCAGTCTCGTAGAACCGGAATTCATTGAGATTGCATGCGATGTGGCGAAATATCATCATGAAAAATGGAATGGAAAGGGATATCCGGAAGGCTTGTCCGGAACCGCGATTCCACTTTCAGCCAGAATATTGGCAGTTACGGATGTATTTGATGCGCTGGTATCCAAACGTCAGTATAAGGCCGGTATGAGTCTTGAACAGGCATTTGAAATTATGGCAAAAGACAGGGGCGAAAGTTTTGAACCGATTATATTAGATACCTTTTTTGATATGAGTGAGGAACTTACAGAGATCATGAAAGAATTGGAATAAGGAGTGTAAGATGGAGCAGAAGAAAAAAGGCTGGATTTCGGCATTGCGAGAAGACGTAGAACGGTTGGATAGAAAACTGGTACAAATTTTTTGTCTTCTGTTTGTGGCAATTGCTGTTGTGATGACAATTGTTAATGTTGTGGAAGGTAATTCCAAAATGACAAAAGTAACCATCACCATGGCGATATGGATGATTAGTAGTTTCGTAATTTATAAGATATGGAAAAATTTATATCAGCTTATTATTCAGGTATTAAGCTTCTTGTTCTTCATGTTGGTATATTTTCTGGTTATGGGAGGCGATGCAGGTGCTAGTTCTGCCTGGCTCTTTTTGCTACCACCAGCGGTTTGCTATTTTGTAGGCTTGTATTTTGGCGGAATAACAAGTGTTATGCTGGGGACTATTGTAGTTGTTTATATGTGGACACCTTTACACAATCTTGGATATTCTTATGAACTGGCATATATGGTACGGTTTCCGATTGTTTATCTGATGGAAGTAACGATGTGTCTGATTATTGAGTATCGAGCCGTAAATTATAGAAAACAGCAGGATATATTGTTGCAAAAGGCAGAGGCAGCGAATCAGGCAAAGAGTGACTTCCTTGCTAATATGAGTCATGAGATTCGTACACCGATGAATGCGATTTTGGGTATGTGCGAATTAGTTTTAAATGAAGATTTAGAGGAAGAGGTACGTGAGAATTGTAATAATATTCATCTCTCCGGAAAGAACTTATTGGGAATTATCAATGATTTATTGGACTTTTCTAAAATTGAATCTGGAAAGATGGACATTGTGCAGGAGGCATATCAGATGTCTTCCTTATTGAATGACGTTATCAATATGACGATGGCAAGAATGGGAAATAAAGGGATTGAATTTTTGGTAGATTGTGACCCGAATATTCCGGACAAGCTGTATGGTGATGAAATTCGAATTCGTCAGATTATGGTGAATTTATTAACAAATGCAATAAAATTTACCCGTGAAGGCGGTGTATTATTTCAAGTACAGGCAAGAGAAGAGAGTTATGGAATCAATTTGATTATCCGCGTTACGGATAGTGGTATCGGAATTAAGAAAGAAAATTTAGATAAAATTTTCAACAGCTTCAGTCAGGTCGATACCAAAAAGAATCGGGCAATTGAAGGAACAGGACTTGGATTGCCGATTACAAAAAAATTGACACAGATGATGAATGGCTTTATTCATGTCGAAAGTGAATATGGTGTAGGAACAGAGTTTACAGTAGTTATCCCTCAGAGGATAATTGACAAAACACCGATTGTAGAAATCAAGGACAAAGATAGGACACGTATTCTCGTCTATATTCGTTTCCCGAAATTTGAATATTCATTTGTGGGAGAGAAGTATCGTCAGGTTATTCACCGGATGGGAACCGGTTTTGGCGTAGAATATAAATTATGTGATACGTTTGAAGAGGCGAAAGAAGAACTGGAGCAGAAAGAATATACGCATCTTTTTATTGCAAGAGAAGAGTATGCGGAGAATCGGGAATATTTTGAAAAATTTGTTGGCAAGATGGATATAGCTGTGGTTCAGAACAAAGAAAATCGTATTCCGGTTGCAGAAGGAATTCGCAATGTGTATAAGCCATTTTATGTATTATCGGTTGGGAATGCAATCAATCGAATCAATGTTGTAAATGATTTAGCCCCAAGGGATAGGAGTAAGGGTCGTTTTACGGCACCGGATGCTAAAATTCTGGTAGTAGATGATAATGCAATGAATCTCAAGGTAGCATTGGGACTTATGAAACCATATCGTATGGCAGTAAGAACAGTTGACAGTGGACAGGAAGCTATCGACTTAATGAAGAAGCAGAAGTTTGATATTGTTTATATGGATCATATGATGCCGGGAATGGATGGTGTAGAAACCGTACATAGAATTAGAAGCTCTTCCGATCCATATTTCCAGAGTGTTCCGATTGTGGCATTGACAGCGAATGCCATTAACGGAGCCAGAGAAATGTTTTTGGAGGAAGGATTTCAGGATTTTGTTGCAAAGCCGATAGAAATAAGTGCTTTGGAACGTTCTTTGCGCAGATTTTTACCGCGCGATTTGATAAGACATGAGGAAGGGGAGAGACAGAGCGATGAAAAATAGTATGGCTATGATATCAACAGATTGTGTATGTGACATTCCGAAATCTTATCAGAAAAAATATAACATTCAGATGATGTATTACTATGTACAAACAGAAGAAGCACGTTTTCAGGATATAAAAGAAATTTCTTCTGATAGTTTGTTAGAATATATTAAGGAAGGTAAAAAAGCATACAGCAGTGCAGCACCTAAGGAAGAATATGTAGCTTTTTTTCAGTCTTTAAAGGAAAAACATAAAGGACCTATTATTCATATTTGCATGGCACAACATGTTAGTATTGCATATGAAGTAGCAAGCGAAGCAGCTTTGGAATTTAAGGACATTCATGTAGTAGATTCAGGACATTTATCCGGTGGTATGGCTATTTTGGTGTTAATGGCAGCGGATATGGCACAAAGAGGGGCTTCGTGCGAACTGATTATAGAGGAGCTTCAGAGAGTGCGAGAGAAAGTGTCTTCCAGTTTCAGTGTTGCGTCTACAGCGGCATTATACCGCAACGGAAGGATTGGTAAAAAAGTTTTTTTAATTTGCAATGCGTTACTTTTACATCCAATTCTAAATTTACATGATAGTAAAATGTCGCCGGCAGGAATCTGTATCGGAAAGCCGAAACATTTTGCAAAGACCTATTTGCGGTGGGCTTTGCGCAAAAAAAATACAATCAATACAGATATTGTTTTTTTGATTACAGCAGGTTGTTCTTATGAGTTTCAGGATTTTTTGAAAGAAGAAATGTTGAGACGAGTGCCGTTTAAGAAAGTAGTGATAAATAATGCGTCCGGTACAATTTGCTGTAACTGCGGAGCGGGGGCATTTGGTGTATTGTTTGTAAGAGAATAAGTCACTTTTTGGGGGAAGTTTATGAACCTTTCCAGAGGGAATGATTGTTGTAGCCAAATGATGTCGGTCTATACAGGAAATGGCATTGTGAATTTCATGATAGGACCGCAGACACGAGTGATTGACAGCAGGCAATTGCGACGCGGGATGCAAGTGGCGGCATTTTATGACAACAGTCTTCCGATACCACTTATTTTTCCACCACAATATCAGGCTCAGATTGTAACCGTATTGGATGGAAATGAACAAGTTATGCTTGCAAGATTTGATAGAAATCTTCTGGCAGAAGATGGTTCACTACAATTAAACATTGCAAGAAGTACGGTTGTAGAAACGATAAATGGGCAAAGCGTAAGCTGTCAACTTGGCAATCAGACATTGCTTGTTTATTACACGATGACAACAAGGAGCGTTCCACCACAGACGACACCGAGGAAAGTAGTCGTGTTGTGCGATAATGAGTAATAGAATATAAGATGAAGGGCAGGACTTGAAGGAAAATATTTCTGTTAAAGTCCTGTTTTAGTGTTAGAGGAAGTATAGGGAGTTTTAATATTTGTGCGTCCTATTAAGTAATCAACACTTGTATTGTGAAAATCGGCAAGTTTAGAAAGAACCTCTATAGGTATTCCGCGCTCATCATTTTCATAGCGGGAATATGCTCTTTGAGAGATATGCAAGTAAGTGGCAACATCTGTTTGAGTTAAATCTTTATCTTCACGTAGATTTCTTATTCTTTCATATTTCATACTTTTCTCCAATTTGATTTCAGTGTGTTATAAAATAGTATATGTTAGACCAAAATGGACTATTGATATTTAGACCAAATTGGTCTATACTTGTTTGTGATAAAAATAATGAAAACATTATGTGAGTGGAGGAATGACTATGAGAAGAAAGAAAATAGTGTTATCAAGCTTGGGGCTTGTAATGGCAATGGTATTGTCAGCATGTGGCACAGCTGAAGCTGGAACAGAAAGTGAAGGGGGAGAGGAAATTCAAGGTGGAATTGCAGTAACGGAAACTGAGGATAAAAGTGAAGTAGGTAGCGAGGATGTAACCACATTTTCAATGAAAGAAAAGTTAAATGAAGCGGAAGAAGAGATTTCTGATACAGAAATTAGTATCGAGACTTTCCATATTCCAGATATCAATTATGACAATTACATTTTTGATGATGAAGGAAATAAGATTATTGGATATAATATTCCGGAAGGGTATACAGTGGACGAAGATAGTAGTTCAGAAAGATATAAAGTATTTTTGGAAAATGGAACTAGTCACTCTCCGTTTTGCTTTTGGGCTGATATTCCAAAGGCCATTGAAAATTTGAAAGAGTATACAAACGAAAAAGAAATTCATGAATTGGAGTTTGAAGATGGCACAAGTTGGGAGTATACAGTGGAAGAAATTCAATCGGTGCAAACACCTTATGGGGAATTTAGAGTTTTTAATATAGACTATATTGAAACGGAAGGTGAAAGCATAATAGATGCTATAATTGCAATATTGCCAATTGACAATGAAAGGGGGATTCAGGTACGTTGTGATACATTTTTTGAAACAAAAAAGTATGATGTAGCGGCGTATGTCTATTCAGGGACAATGGAAGAATTATTGATGGAACTTTTTGGAGAAGAGGAAAATGTATCAAAAAATGATATTGTAGAAGAGACAGTAGAAATGAATATGAAAATGGAATAGAAGGTGAAGGGAAACAAGAAGAAGGCAATCTTTATGTAGAACAGGAAATAGTGGAAATTAATGGACATTGTATCGTTATAGAATACGATGAATATGGAGAAAAAACAAACAAAATAGAATCTATTTTGAAAGAGATATTAACATTAGATTAATAAAGGATATATTTCAAAAATAAATTGAAGTAAGTGAAGACAATGGTAAAGTGTTTTCGCTTACTTTTTTATAAGAAAATTAGCACTCACCTCTTGACAGTGCTAACAAAACGAGTTATTGTTATAGCAACAGTAGAACAAACGACTGGTAAAGATATGAAAAAGTGACAATACTATAACAGGAGGTAGAGATTATGAATTTGACGAAATTTACCCAAAAGTCCATGCAGGCAGTAGAACAATGTGAACGTCTTGCATACGAGTATGGCAATCAGGAAATTGAACAGGAACATCTTCTTTATAGTCTTCTTACCATAGAGGATAGCCTGATTTTGAAACTGATTGAGAAAATGGAAATTCAGAAAGAGTATTTCTTAAATCGTGTGGAACAAGGTTTGCAGAAACGTGTGAAAGTACAAGGCGGACAGATTTATGTCGGTCAGAACTTGAACAAAGCATTGATTAGTGCTGAGGATGAAGCGAAGCAGATTGGTGATGAATATGTTTCCGTAGAGCATCTTTTCATGGCAATGTTGAAGCATCCGAATAAAGAAATAAAAGAGATTTTCCGTGAATTCGGTATTACAAGAGAACGCTTCTTGCAGGCACTTTCAACGGTGCGTGGTAATCAGAGAGTGACTTCCGACAACCCGGAAGCAACTTATGACACCCTTGAAAAATACGGACAGGATTTGGTGGAGAAAGCCAGAAACCAGAAGCTTGACCCTGTTATCGGCAGAGATAATGAGATTCGAAACGTAATTCGTATTTTATCCCGTAAGACTAAGAATAATCCGGTACTTATCGGTGAGCCGGGTGTTGGTAAAACTGCAGTAGCAGAAGGTCTGGCACAACGTATTGTGCGTGGAGATGTGCCCGAAGGTTTGAAGGATAAAAAGATTTTTTCACTGGATATGGGGGCACTTGTGGCGGGTGCGAAATATCGTGGTGAGTTTGAAGAACGTCTGAAAGCGGTACTGGATGATGTGAAAAACAGTGACGGACAGATTATTCTTTTCATTGATGAGCTGCATACTATCGTGGGTGCCGGTAAGACAGACGGTGCGATGGATGCCGGAAATATGTTGAAGCCCATGCTTGCCCGTGGCGAACTGCATTGTATCGGTGCAACTACGTTGGATGAGTACCGCCAGTATATTGAGAAAGACCCGGCACTGGAGCGTCGTTTCCAGCCTGTTCTGGTAGATGAACCGACGGTAGAAGATACCATTTCCATTTTACGTGGTTTGAAGGAGCGTTACGAAGTATATCATGGTGTGAAAATTATGGACAATGCGCTTGTCAGTGCGGCAGTGCTTTCCAACCGTTATATTTCAGACAGATTTTTACCGGATAAAGCAATTGACCTTGTAGACGAAGCATGTGCTTTGATTAAGACAGAACTTGATTCCATGCCAACCGAATTGGATGAATTACAGCGTAAAGTCATGCAGATGGAAATTGAAGAAACGGCTTTGAAGAAAGAAGATGACCGTTTAAGCAAGGAACGTTTGGAACAGTTGCAGAAAGAGCTTGCTGAGTTAAAAGAAGAGTTGAAGAATCGCCTTGCTCAGTGGGAGAATGAGAAGGCTTCTGTTGAAAAGCTTTCCAAAATCCGTGAGGAAATCGATGAGGTTAACAACCAGATTCAGATTGCACAGCGTGAAGGAGATTATGAGAAGGCGGCAGAACTTAGCTATGGAAAATTGCCAAGCTTAAAACAACAGTTAGAAATAGAAGAAGAAAATGTCAAAGAGAAAGAACTTTCTCTAGTACACGAAAGTGTTTCTGATGAAGAAATTGCCAAGATTATTTCCCGTTGGACAGGGATTCCGATTGCAAAACTGACGGAAAGCGAGCGAAACAAAACTTTGCATCTGGATGAAGAACTGCACAAACGTGTCATTGGACAGAATGAAGGTGTTACGAAGGTAACAGAAGCGATTATCCGTTCCAAAGCGGGTATCAAAGACCCGAAAAAACCGATTGGTTCCTTCTTGTTTTTAGGACCTACCGGTGTCGGTAAAACAGAGCTTGCCAAAGCACTGGCAGCATCTTTGTTTGATGATGAGAACAACATGGTTCGTATTGATATGAGTGAGTACATGGAGAAATACTC
>JAFSHK010000040.1 GCA_017440375.1 Lachnospiraceae bacterium | reverse complement strand
GCATAACTTTTGCAAACATAAAGTCATTCGTAAATTTCAGACTTTTGTATTCTTTTTCCAAAAAGTACTCCTATCTATATTATACATAATGTTTATCAAAATAACAACTATACATTGATGAATTTAACTGATTATTAGGAATCTTATAGCGAATTTGCTATATTGCACGAAGTGTGCATGATTCTAAATAGAATTACTCTGAATAGAGTGGATTCATTATATAACATTGAAAAATGAAATGTCAACTAAGAAATAAAAAAATAAATAAAACAAAAAAGCACCATCCCCAAGGCTCATATGTCCTCAAAAATGGTACTTACAAATGCGCCTTCAGGGGCTCGAACCCTGGACACCCTGATTAAGAGTCAGGTGCTCTACCAACTGAGCTAAAGGCGCAAATCTATTTTACACGCAAGTGTTATTATAGTATAATGTTTTTTAGTTTGCAAGTCTTTTTTTAATTTTTTCTTAAGAAAGTTTGCATATATGCAGGATTTGTTTTGAAACGGAGGAAAATATGATATTTGAAAGTCATGCACATTATGATGATGATGCTTTTGATGAGGATAGAGAAATGTTATTGCCGTCTTTGCCGGAGAATGGAATTACAACAGTAATTAATATTGGTGCAAGCCTTGGAAGCTGTAAGACAACGATTGCATTGATGGAGAAATATCCTTTTCTTTATGGAGCAATGGGAGTACATCCGAGTGACACCGCAGAACTGAATGAAGAGAACTTCAAGTGGTTGAAGGAACAGTGTAGTTTGGAGAAAGTAGTGGCAGTTGGTGAGATTGGTTTAGACTATTATTGGAATGAGCCGGAACCCGCCATTCAGAAGAGATGGTTTGAAAGGCAGCTTGAAATGGCGCGGGAAGTGAAACTTCCGGTGGTCATTCATTCCAGAGATGCAGCAAAGGATACGTTGGATATTATGAAGAATCTCCATGCTGAGGAAATTGGCGGAGTTATTCATTGTTTTTCTTATGCGAAAGAAATGGCAAGAGAATATCTGAATATGGATTATTCTTTTGGCATCGGTGGTGTGATTACTTTTAAGAATGCCAAGAAGTTAAAAGAAGCAGTAGAATATATCCCAATAGAAAAAATATTGTTAGAGACAGACAGTCCGTATCTGGCACCGGAGCCAAACCGTGGCAAGAGAAATTCTTCGTTAAATCTGCCTTATATAGCAAAAGAAATTGCGGCAATTAAAAATATGGATTATGATGAAGTGGTAGCGATTACCGAGCAGAATGCGAAAAAACTTTTTCGGTTGTAGTATTATAGTAAATTTTATGAAGAAAAAGTGCAATCACATAAAAGAGCAAAAACAGCAGTAAACAAAAAACAGGAAAAAGAAGGAAATCATATGGCAACCTTAGGAAATACCAAAAACACCATAGAAGTTTTGCAGAAATATAATTTTAATTTCCAGAAAAAATTTGGTCAGAATTTCCTGATAGATGGTAATATTCTGGATAAAATTGTGGATGCGGCAGATATTACGGAGGAAGATTGTGTACTGGAAATCGGACCAGGTATTGGAACGATGACACAGTATTTGGCAGAGCGTGCCAAAATGGTTATTGCAGTTGAGATTGATAAAAATCTGATTCCGATTTTGCAGGACACCCTTTCTTCTTATGATAATGTGACAGTAATAAATGAAGATATTCTGAAGGTAGATATTAATCGCATTGTAGAGGAAAAGAATGACGGAAGACCAATTAAGGTAGTGGCGAATCTTCCATATTATATTACGACACCGATTATTATGGCATTGTTTGAAAATCATGTTGCGCTTCAAAGTATTACGATTATGGTACAGAAGGAAGTGGCCGACAGAATGCAGGTAGGACCGGGAACGAAGGATTATGGCGCTTTGTCATTAGCAGTTCAGTATTATGCACATCCGGAGATTGTAGTGCGGGTTCCGGCATCCTGTTTTATGCCAAGGCCGAATGTAGATAGTACAGTTATTCGTCTGACGCGATATGAGAAGCCACCGGTAGAGGTAAAGGATGAAGCCTATATGTTTGCAATTATCAGAGCTTCTTTTAATCAGAGGCGTAAAACGTTGGTAAATGGACTTACGAATGCCGGAAATATGGGTGTTAGTAAAGAAAAAATCATGGAAGTTTTGGAAGAGATGGGATTTTCTCCTACCATACGTGGTGAAGCGTTAACTCTGAAACAATTTGCCGAACTTTCCAATCGATTACTGGAAGCAAAGATAGGAAGGATATAACATCAGGCAAATACAATATCATGGAATAAAGCATTATAGCATCTCCATATTTTGGGTATAAATACCAAGATGGGGGTGCTATTTTTTTCTTTATATTTGTTTACATTGATATTCGCCTATGGTAAACTAAGACAGTAATAATAGGATTACTATGTGAAAAAGTAAAATGTAAAATACAATATATGAGGTGAGTACCTTGGATAAGTATGAATATAAGGTTCGTGCGGATGAAATCAAAGCGTTAATTGCAGAAGGGGAATTTGTAGAAGCAGTAAAAATTGCAGATACAATTGATTGGCGCAGAGTTAAAAGTGTCATGATGTTATGTACTATCAGTGACTTATATAAGATTAATAGAAGATATCAGGAAAGTAAAGATATCTTATTGTTAGCATACGAAAAACACCCGACTGGCAGATTAATTGTCTATTCCTTGTGTGAACTTTCTATCAAAATGGAAGAATATGTGCAGGCAATCGAATACTATAAGGAATTTGTACAGATTGCGCCGAGAGATACCGGAAGATATATTTTACAGTATCGTTTATATGAAGCACAGGATGTTAGTCTGGAAGAAAGAATTGCTGTTTTGGAAGAGTTCAAAAAGCGTGATTATCGTGAAAAATGGGCTTATGAATTGGCATACCTTTATCATAGAATCGGACTGACAACGAAATGTGTAGAAGAATGTGATGAAATGTTCCTTTGGTTTGGGGAAGGAAAATATGTTCTCAAGGCATTGGAACTGAAAGCACTTCATGTTCCGCTGAATGCAGAGCAGCAGGTGCGCTATGATACTTGGATTGCTTTGCGTGATGCAGAAATCGAAGAGGAAAGAGCGGAAGAGTTAGCAGCGGCAGAAAGCCAAAATACCGAAGAACCGGAAGACGATGCAACGGCTTCTGATATTGTGTATGCTCAGGATGAAAGAGAATTCAACCCGTATGGGGAAGAGGCCCCAACAACAGAACTTCCGGAAGTGAAGACGGTAGATGTGGGTCAGTATAATACAATCAATCTGCAGATGGCATTGGCAGAGAGCATGAAGGAAATTCTGGAAGAGGAACAACCAACGGTGCAGGAAGAGGATCCGCATGAAGAGTCTGAGTTAGAGCAGACCAGAGTATTTGGTTCCGATATGATGCAAGAAACAGAAGCGTTAGCAGAAGAACCGGATGTGGTATCTGAAGAAGAGCCGATAGAAGAGGTTGCAGAAGAAGTTGAAGAAGTAGAGGAATCGGAAGAACTCGAAGAATCCGAAGAACCTTCCATTACAGAGAAATTAATTGCGCCGTTACTGCAGGAAACGGTAGAAATGCCGAAGATTGAGCTTCCACAGGATACGGATGAATTGCAGGAAATTAGTAGTGCATTGTTGAAACCGAAGAATTCTGTGCCAGAAGACGCCAAACAGATTCTGAAAGAAATGAGACAGGAAACGGTAACAGCAAAGGAACCGATAGTATCAGCAACTGTACCAAGGGAAGAATCGAAACCGGATCTTAGTGCAGGTATTCCGGGAGCCAGAACCGGAGTACTAACACCCTTGAATGCAAAACCAACGAAGTATGATGATGTTTTATCGCAGGAATATGACGGACAGATTAGTCTGGCGATTCCGGATGAGGCAGCCATAGAGAAACAGATTACCGGACAGCTTAGTATTGAAGATATTATGGCTGAATGGGAAGAAATGAAGAAGACAAACGAGCAGAAACGTATGGAAGATGTTCGGAAACGAATTCTAGAGCATACGGGCAGTTTGTTTGCTGATTTTGATGAAGCAACCAAGACAGGATTGTTGGAGCAGCTAGAGAAGGCGTTTGTTGCAGCGATTTTGAAGGAATCCGAAAAACCTCCGATTAAGAAAGTTATTTTACCGGATGAAGCAGAGAAGGAATTAAAAGCAGCGGCACAACCAACTGCTCAGCCACAGGCGGCAGTCAAGATAACTTCTATGACAAATCTTCCGACAGAAGAGAAGAAGATTGTACCGAAGCCGATAGTAGAAGAAGCTGTTACAGCAGAGGATGAAGTAGAAGAGTTAGAAGAAATTGAAGAAACAAATATTCCAGAGAATGTGATTGCCAAAGAGACAGAAATAGAGCAGACGGAAGAGGCAGAGGTTGAGGAATCTGAAGATTCTATGGAAGTAGCAGAGTCTGAAGGAACTGAGCCGGAAGAAACTGAACCAGAAGAAGTTGAGTCGGATTCTACATCTGACAGACGGCAGTCGGCAAGAGAGCTGACAGAAGAAGAAAGAGAATTGTTCGGACAGTTCGTACATCACAAGAAATCCAGAGGACAGTTAATACATACTTTGGACAATATGAGTCTGGCAGCTTGTACGGGAAATGTCATTATTACCGGTGAGGAAGATGGAAGTACTATTAACCTTGCAAAAGGTTTGATTCGAGAAATGCAGTATAATGACAGTAATTTTTCCGGTAAAGTGGCAAAAGTTTCCGCTGCTGTTTTGAATAAAAAAGACGTCGCAGAAACATTTGCAAGACTTAGCAATGGTGCTTTGATTATTGAGAAAGCTTCTGATTTGAAAGCGGAAACGGCTACGAAGATATTTAAAGTTCTGGAGAAGGATAATATGGGTCTTATTGTAATTCTCGAAGACAGAAAGCAAAAGATGAACCAATTATTATCCAAAAATGAAGGGTTGAAAAGTGTATTCAATTTAAGAGTGGATATTGAGCCGTTAGATGATGAAGCATTGGTTGCTTATGCAAAACAATATGCAGAAGATATGGAATATTCTATCGATGAATTTGGCGTTCTTGCTTTGCACACAAGAATTGCGGATATGCAAACTAGTGACCATGAAGTTTCTTTAGCGGATGTGAGAGAATTAGTGGATGAAGCAATTTATTATGCGAATAAGAAAACACCAAAACATTTCGTAGATATTTTGTTAGCAAAACGATATGATGAGGAAGATATGATTATTTTACGTGAGAAGGATTTTATGCATTATTAAAAAGAAGTGGGGGATAGGTAATGGCAGTAAAAACAGAAAAAGTGAACCCAAAAGACATGGAACAGAAGGTATTCATTTCAGAGGACGACCAATATCTGTTTGCACAAGGTACGCATTATGATATTTATAAGAAGCTTGGCGCACATCCGTCTGTTGAAGAAGGGGTAAAAGGAATGTTCTTTGCTGTATGGGCACCAAATGCGGCGAGGGTTCATGTAATCGGTACATTTAATGATTGGAATGAAGAAATTCATGAAATGAAAAAAATCGGTCCGGGAGGTATTCATCAGTTATTCATTCCGGGGGTCGGTGAGAACGAACTATATAAATTTCTGATTGAAACATCGGCAGGGGAGAAGCTCTATAAAGCGGATCCTTTTGCAAACTATGCAGAAATGCGTCCGGGCAATGCTTCCAAAACTTTTGATATATCGAAATTCAAATGGAGCGACAGCGCATGGATGGAGAGCCGTAAGGGCAAGGATTATAACAAAGAGCCGATGGCGGTTTATGAATGTCATATCGGCTCATGGATGAAACATCCGGATGGAACACCGGAAGGATTTTACAATTACAGAGAATTTGCAGATAGAATTGTAGAATATCTGAAAGAAATGCAATATACCCATATTGAGTTGATGGGTATTGCAGAATATCCGTTTGATGGTTCCTGGGGATATCAGGTAACCGGATATTATGCACCGACTTCCAGACATGGTAATCCGGAAGATTTTATGTATTTAGTCAATAAGCTTCATAAAAATAAAATAGGTGTTATTCTGGACTGGGTACCGGCACATTTTGCAACAGATGCGCATGGACTTGGTAGATTTGATGGTCAATGTATTTTCGAAGATCCTGATCCTCGAAAAGGCGAGCATCCTGATTGGGGAACCAAGATTTTCAATTACGGTAAAACAGAGGTGAAGAATTTCTTAATTGCCAATGCTTTATTCTGGATTAAAGAATATCATATTGACGGTATTCGTGTGGATGCGGTTGCTTCCATGTTATATCTGGATTATGGTAAAAAAGACGGACAGTGGGTAGCAAATAAATATGGTGGAAACAAGAATCTGGAAGCAATCGAGTTTTTCCGTCATTTAAATTCCGTTGTACTTGGTACATATCCGGGATTTTTAACCATTGCAGAAGAGTCGACTGCGTGGCCGCTTGTTACCGGTAAAATTGAAGATGGTGGTTTAGGCTTTAGCTTTAAATGGAATATGGGATGGATGCATGATTTCTGTGAATATATGAAATTGGATCCTTATTTCCGCAAAAATAATCACTATGCAATGACTTTTGCCATGAGCTATAACAACAGCGAAAACTATATTTTGCCATTGTCTCATGATGAAGTAGTTCATTTGAAGTGTTCTATGGTAAATAAAATGCCGGGTTATCCGGTTGATAAGTATGCGAATTTACGAGTTGGCTATACCTATATGTTTGGTCATTCCGGTAAAAAGCTTCTTTTCATGGGTCAGGATTTCGGACAGGAAAGAGAATGGAGTGAAGAGAGAGAACTTGACTGGTTTTTGCTCGGCGAGGAACAGAACCGAGGAATGCATGAGTATGTCAAAGAATTATTAAATCTTTATCGTAAGTATCCGGCAATGTATTCCATTGACAATGACTGGGGTGGCTTTGAATGGCTTAATGCAGATGATGCAGAGCGTAGCACATACAGCTTTTTCCGTAAGGATGAAACAGGAAAAAATAATATCTTGTTTGTCCTTAACATGACACCAATGATGCGTAAAGATTTCAAGGTTGGAGTTCCTAAGAAAAAGAAATATAAATTGCTTTTGAACAGTGATGAAAAGCGTTTTGGTGGTAATGGAAACGAGATTCCGGCAGAATTATCAGCGATTAAGGAAACATGCAATTACAAGGATTATTCTATTTGTTTTGACTTACCGCCATTTACTGCGGCTGTATTCTTGTTTTAATTTATAATGGAAAATGGTTAAGAAATTTCCGAAGTATGCCGAAATAAAGGGTGAATGTAGAAATGCATTCACCTTTTTGTATTAAAAAATTGAAACCCACTACATGAGGTATGTGTATGAAAATTTCTTTTGACAATAATAACACGAATCAAAATGTAGACAGGGTGACAACTTCATATCAGGATAACCGAATGACACGGATCAGTCAGACGGATATATTTGCATTAGACATTTCTGGCACAGTTATGGATAACAACGCTTACAAAGGTCAAGGAAAGACCGCAGAAGAGGTTATGCAGGATGCAGGGCAGGTAGATCTTGCCGTGCAGAGAGACTATATGACAGTAATGTCTAATACTATGTCTACGGAAGACTTTAATCAGATGATGAAAGATGGATATCAACCGGGAGACATGGAAATAGAAGAAGTCGTTACCATTGTTGATAAAATAAAGGCAGAGCTGATAAAAGGCGGTACGCAGGTAAATGGTTATACAGACCGGATGGATGCGGAAACCTTAAAAGAGATTACCGGAAGTGAGGCTTTTGCGCAGGAATTGTGTAAACAGTTTGAGGCGCACGATGTTCCTGTGACAGAAGAAAATGTGCAGGATGCCAAGAAAGCATATGAGAAAGCAACAGCGGTGCAGGAGATAACAGAAGGTGCAGCCAAATATATGGTAGAAAACCATATGAAGCCTACGATAGATTCTATTTATCGGGCAGATTTCAGCTCAACGGCAGATGGCAGCAGACAGGGAAAAGGTTATTATGCAGATGGTGTTTCCGGTTATTATGCGAAGAAAGCGGACAATTTTAACTGGCAGCAGTTACAGCCTCAGATGGAGAAAGTGATTGAACAGGCAGGGCTTGAAGTCAGCGAAGAAACTTTGGAAAATGCAAAGTGGCTGATTGAAAAGGGAATTCCGCTGACACCGGAAGCAGTAGAAAGTTATCATCAACTGAGTACAATGACTTTTCCACAGGAGATGGAAGATATTCTTTCTGCAATTGCTGCTGCTATCTCTGATGGTAAGAAGGCCGGAGATGCGAATTTGGCAGACGGCAGAAGCAATCTGGAAAAGGCTGCCCTTTATGTGGAAGAATTTGCACAGATTACAGAAGAAGCTGTGGATAAAACCGTTGCAGAAGGTAAGAAACTGGATTTGGCTAATTTGCAGGCAGCGCAGAAACAGATTGTAGAAGAGCAAGCTGTTGTACAGCAAAGTGTTTCCGCAACAACTATGACAGCAAATGTCAATGTTACAGAGAGCGTTGAAAATATCACGGCAAGACGACAGTTGGAAGAAGTTCGCCTGATGATGACCATAGAAGCAAATTATAAGCTGATTTCCAGTGGTTATTCCATTGATACAGCAGAGTTAGAGCAGTTGGTAGAAGCGCTGAAACAGATAGAAGACAATCATAAGCAGCTTTTGTTTGGTGAAGCAGATGTAAATAAGGCGGCAGAAAAAGCGGCACTTTATACAAAAACTCGTAACAAAGTAGCAGAAATTCCGTATTTGCCGATTGACATTGCAGGAAGATTTAAAGCGACTGACGAAGATTTTACTTTGAATCAGGTACATATCGGCGGTACTGCTTTAAAGAATGCTTATGAGCAGGCGCAAGAGAAATACGAAACCTTGATGACAGCACCAAGAGCAGATATGGGTGATTCTATCCGCAAAGCATTCCGTAATGTGGATGATATTTTGCAGGATATGAATTTGGATTTGACAGAGGAAAATCGTCGTGCAGTTCGTATTCTTGGTTATAACAATATGGAACTGTCAGAAGAAAATATTCAGGCAGTGAAAGAATCCGATTTGGAGCTTCGTCGTGTCATTGAAAAAATGACTCCGGCGGCAACTTTGCAAGCGATTCGCGATGGCAAAAATCCGTTAGAAATGTCACTGGCGCAGTTAAATGAATATCTGGATTCCATGGAATACAGCAAAGAGCGGGAAGACGAGAAATATAGCAAATTCCTATATAAATTAGAGAAAAACAATGAAATAACCGAGTCAGAGAGAGATGCTTATATCGGTATTTACCGTATGCTTCGTCAAATTGAGAAAACTGACGATGCGGCAATCGGAACACTTCTGAATAATGGTGCAGAGCTTTCTTTCAAAAATCTGTTAAGTGCGGTGCGCAGTAATAAAAAGCATGGCATGGATTATACGGTAGATGATTCTTTTGGTGGTATGGAGTCTGTCCTTCGAAATGTATCAATTACCCAGCAGATTGAGAGCGGTTTCGGAGCATATATTCAGAATGTTGCCGGTGAAACAGCAGATAAAATGGCGGCTTTTGAAGAACCGACAATGGAAAAAGAATACCAGAGCGAGCAGTTACAGGAATACAGACAGGCAAGCGAAGTAGACGATAGTATAGTAAATGAATTGTTAAATAATAAACAACCTGTAACGACAAATAACCTGTTAGCAGCAGATATGTTAATGAATGCAAAAGGTTTTCTTTATCGAAAGCTGAATGAATTCACAAAACCTGCCGATAAAAATAAAGTAAAAGATGCTATTTCTCACTTACAGAATGCAATGGTAGACAAAGAATCCATGCAGGAAGCGTATGAAGAAATGCAACAGGTATATGAAGAAATTCTGGAAGAAGCACAGACAGAAAGCAGTGTGGGTTATTTGGATTTGAAAGCAATTCAGAGTTGTCAGAAACAGTTAACCTTAGCAGGAAATCTGGCAAAAGAAGAAAACTATCATGTGCCTGTAGAAATTAATGGAGAAACAACAGCCATTCATTTGAAGGTTCTTCATGGAAGCGACGAAAGCGGTAAAGTGAAGGCAACCTTAGAAACGGAAGATTACGGTAAGATAGCAGCGGAATTCAGTGTTCGAAACGGTAAAGTATCCGGTTATATGGCATGTAATACGTCAGAAGGTATGAGAGCTTTACAGGACAAAGAAGAGCAGCTTCAGACAGCATTTATGAATCAAGTAGAATCTTTGGTGCAGCATAAATTAGAGCTTGGAAATATCGGTATGATACACAACAAAGATTTGGATTTAAATAGCTTTGAGCAAGCCGAAAATTCTAATGATACGACCGTACAGACATCTGATTTGTATCAGATAGCCAAAGCGTTTATTACAGTGATTACAGCATAGAATCAGGAGGAATACGAAATGAGAATCAGTTATAATGCGACAGCCATGCGGGCAAATAATGCCTTGAACGTGGCAGATAATAGAGTATCGAAGTCTTTGGAGAAATTATCTTCCGGTCTGAAGGTAAATAGTGCGAAGGATAATCCGTCCGGTTATGCAATTGGTCGAAGAATGAATGCGCAGATCGAAGGTGTTTCCGTAGCAACTCAGAATGCGCACACCGGTATCAACATTATAGAGACAGCAGACGGAGCTTTGACAGAAGTACATGACATGCTGCAGAGAATGAATGAGCTTGCGATTAAAGGAGCCACAGGAACATTAACAACAACAGACCGTGCAACACTGAGTCAGGAAATGTTCCAGCTAAAAGAAGAGGTTACAAGAATAGCAGAAGATACAGAATTTAACGGACAGCCGATTTTGGATGGAAGCTTTGATTTAAAGGGCTATACTAATAATTTAAGTGCAAAAGTAGCTTATTACAGTGATGAAGTAATTGACAAGGTTTATACTGTGGATGCACTTACTGTTATTTTCAAGGAAGATGGCAAAATTGATTTGGATGCAACGAAAGCTACTTTCCAGGCAGGTGAAGGATTCCCGAACGGAGTGGAAATCTCAGAAGTGGGAGAAAATTGTGTAACGATTACGGATAGCAAAGGATTTAAGCTTACCGTTGATGTAGAGCCATCCCCGGTAGAAGATGCAGATGGAAATATTGTAGATTATAACGATGTTGCTTTTACGGGTTTGGAATTAGACATTACCGGCATCGGTGCTATGGATACACAGATTGGTGCAAACGAAGGACAAATTCTAGAGATTCGTATTCCTGAGATTTCTTTACAAAGACTTGGAATTACGAATGCGGATACGTTTACACAGGAAGAGAGCACAGAAGCCATTAAAGCCATAAAACAAGCTATTTTGTACGTATCGGATGTCAGAAGCCGTCTGGGTGCTTATCAGAACCGTTTGGAGCATACCATCAGTAATCTGGATGTTACAAATGAAAATATGACATCTTCCTATTCTCGTATTATGGATGTAGATATGGCAGAAGAAATGACAAATTACACAACACAGCAGGTAGTTCAGCAGGCAGCTACTTCTATGTTGGCACAGGCAAACGAAAGACCTTCTCAAGTATTACAGTTATTACAGTAACAGGTCATAGGATATAGGTTGTTATCTATAGAAAGGATTTATGTATGACGAAGGAATTGAAGCAGGAATATACGTTACGTATTACACAGGCAAATAAGACACAGTTGATTACCATTCTGTATGAGATGATTTTGCTCTATATTGATGAGGCAAAAGAAGCGTTAGAAGCAGAAGATAAATCGGCATATAAAGATGCAATTCGTAAGGTAAGAGGCTGCATGAATGAGCTTACAGCCTCCCTTCATTTCGAATATGAACTGGCACAGAACCTGTTACAGTTGTATTTGTACATTAACCGTGAACTTGTTCAGGCAAGTATTCATTATGAGACAGAGAATCTGAATCATATTGAAGCGGTTATTAAAGAGCTTCATAAAGCATACAAACAATTAGAAACACAGGATACATCCGGTCCGATTATGGGGAATACCCAGGCAGTATATGCAGGACTTACTTATGGAAGAAATACCTTAACGGAAAGCATTTCCGATCCGACAGCAAACAGAGGCTTCTGTGTTTAGTTTGTAAGAGTAAGATTATGATAAGTTTCATTATAGGTTTCTTCAGGCAGCAAATTATTTTTTGCTGCCTGTTCTAATAAGAATTTATATCGTTTCATGACAGCATTCACTTCATAAATATAACAATCAATCAAATCCGGATCTGTTACATTATCAAAACCAGAGTATGCAATTTCCAAAGCGTGTTTTGCTTCCAGCAGTTCTTCGCGAATGGAAAGTTTTTTTTGCTCTATTTCATCATCGGCATCAAAATGACAAGGGCTTTGGCGAAAGAAAATTTTCATGTGTTCCTCCAATCTACTACAATATATAAAGTTCCTCTTTTAGAAAGTATAGACATAAAATGGAAAAATATTCTTGTAATATCTGAAGGATAAAATGCATAGAATGAATTACTCAAAGCATAACAATATAAAAAGAGGAGAAATTATGGAAAAATTTAGTGGCATGGCAGCAATTTTGATTGTATGTACTTTAGTACTTTTTATAGGAGCATTTGGCAGAAAAATAGAGTGGCTGATTAATTTTGTTCTGCGAGCAGTTATGGGAACGATAGGAATATATTTTATAAATTATTTTTTGATTTCACAGCAGATTTCTACGGGAATCGGTATTAATCCGTTGACTGTTTTGACATCCGGATTTCTTGGATTTCCGGGGCTTATCGTACTTTATGGCATCAATTTTTTCAAATTGTTGTAGGATTTTCACAAAAAGAAACTTTTTTCAAAAAACCTATGGACAAGTTGAAAAGATATGGTTATAATTCGTTTTACAACTCAAGAAATTCTTATATTGTGATAAGCACTTCTTGCTATCACATTCAGACAAGCTGTTACGACAGCATCCGGAAATGTCTTCCAGTTATTTCATTGAGTCGATTCTATCAATTGGAGGTGGTCAGATTGGACTGACGTACTATCAGTATTTTTTATTATTATTGCTTCTTGTAGCAGTTCTAATGGATTTTTTATACGATAAAATATTCAATGGTTGGATTGTGTTAGGAATTCTTGTAGGTCTATTTTTTCGTATCTTAGAGAATGGATGGTTTGCTGCATATGATGCGGCGGCTGTAATGTTTCTGTCTTTTTGTCTTTTATATCCCATTTACAAAATCGGAGCGCTTGGAGCCGGTGATGTGAAATTATTTCTTATGACGGGTAGTTTTACAGTGGTAGAGTGGCAGCTTCATATGATGGGAATTTCTTTTGCTTTGGGGGCGCTATTTTCCATAGGAAAAATGTTTTCAGAAGAAAATTTCAAAGAGAGAATGCAATATCTATTCTCATATCTGTTTGATGTCTTATGCACGAGGCAATGGAAGCTGTATGGAGAAAATCTACGACAGGATTATCAGAAATACAAAAGCAATAAAATACATTTTGCATTGCCGATTTGTATCAGCGTAATGCTAGGATTAGGAGGATTTTTTTGAAACAGAAAATATTTGCAATCTGCGATTTAGAAGAAATGTATGCTTTCAAAATGGCAGAATACATTGTGGAGAAGGGAAAGCTGCCATATGCCATGCATCTTTTCACCAGTGTGGAGGAATTAAGTTTTTTTCTGCAGAAAAATGAGATATTCATTTTGTTAATCAGTGAAAGTGCAATGCATAATTTGCAAAAAGAGAGGGATATCCCTAATGTGTTTGTGCTGGAAGAAACTGAGCAAGAGAAAAATACAGAATATGTATATATCAATAAATTCCAGAGTCCGAACAAGATTATGAAAGCTATGTTAGAGAAAATGCCAGACTTGGAGGATTGGACGAAGGAGAGAAGCGGACAGGAATTGCGTTTGAAAATGATAGGGATTTATTCGCCGGTGCGAAGATGTCTGCAAACTTCCTTTGCTCTTACGATGGGACAACTACTGGCCAAAGAACATAAGGTTTTATATCTGAATTTTGAGTGTTATTCAGGATTTTCTCAAATGTTTCATAAGGAATTTTCGGCGGATATGATGGATGTAGTCTATTACTTCAAATGTGCCAAAGAAAAGTTGTCCATTAGGTTGCCGTCCATCGTACAAACAATAAATGGACTGGATTTTATTCCACCAGGGCAATCTTTTCTGGATATGCAGGGGATTTCAGGAGAAAAATGGATAGAGCTTTTACAAATGTTTGAACAAATTACTGATTATGAATATTTGATCCTGGATCTTACAGATGGGATGAATGGTTTGTTTGAATTATTGTCTCATTGCTACAAAATATACACGATTACGAAGGATGATGGCTTTGCTATGGCGAAGATGCATCAATATGAACAGATTTTACAGTTGAATGCAATGGACAATATTGTCGGAAAGACTGTAAAATGCCGTTTTCCTTTCTTTGAAAAACTGCCTTCTGATTTGAATTTAATGACACATGGAGAACTGGCAGGATATGTGAAAGCAATTATTCAAGAGGATTTGTATGAACAGGCAGGATGAAATCAGAAAAGAATTGAAAAGTAAACTGGCAGCAAGTATTGACTATTCGAGGGATGTGACAGACGAGGAAATCCAAGATTTGATTGATGAACTATTAATTCGGGAAGGCAAGAAACATCCTATTTCTTTGGTAGAAAAGGAAATGTTTCGCAAGGATCTTTTCCATGCAGTACGGAAACTGGACGTGTTGCAGGAGCTGGTGGATGATTCGGAGATTACGGAAATTATGATAAATGGGCCGGAGAAAATCTTTATTGAGAAGAAGGGTAGGCTGACAGGTCTTGATTTGAAATTTGAGAGCAAAGAAAAGCTGGAAGATGTGATTCAGCAGATTGTGGCGGCATGCAACCGAGTAGTCAATGAAGCATCACCAATTGTAGATGCCAGATTAAGCAATGGAGCCAGAGTAAATGTGGTGCTTTCACCAGTGGCACTTAACGGACCGATTGTAACGATTCGAAGATTTCCTGATAAGCCCATTACAATGGAGGACTTGGTTTCATTTGGTTCTATTCCGCGGGAAGTATGTAGATGGTTACAGAGCTTGGTAGAAGCCAAATACAATATTTTTATCAGTGGCGGTACCGGCTCCGGTAAAACTACTTTTCTCAATGCATTGTCTAACTATATTCCGAGAGAAGAAAGAATTATTACGATTGAAGACAGTGCGGAATTGCAGATTTTGAATATTCCGAATCTGGTACGGATGGAAACCAGAAATGCAAACGTAGAGGGTTGTCGTGAAATTTCCATTCGTGATTTAATCAAAACTTCACTCCGGATGCGACCGGATAGAATTATTGTCGGAGAGGTCAGAGGCGGAGAGGCAATTGATATGATGCAGTGCCTCAATACTGGGCATGATGGTTCTATGTCAACAGGACATGCCAACAGCTCCAAGGATATGTTGAGTCGATTGGAAAATATGGTTTTGATGGGCATGGAACTCCCCTTAAAGGCAATTAAGCAGCAGATTGCATCGGGAATTGATATTATCATTCATTTAGGGAGGCTTCGCGATAAATCCAGAAAAGTATTGGAAATTGTGGAAGTATTAGGTTTTTGGGAAGATGAAATTCAACTAAAGGTGCTATATCAATTTGAGGAAGAAGGGGAAAGTGAAGATGGGAAGGTGCTTGGCAGTTTGCAGAAAAAAGGAGAATTAACGTATGTGGAGAAACTCAAAAGTGCAGGCATCAAATGCGAGGAATATAGATTATGAAAATTACCGTTTTAGCATGAAAGAAGGTATATGGTATTCCGTACAAGGGGTGGTGGTGGTGGGGTGCATTTCTTATTTCTTCTATCGTTCTGTCTGGGCTTGTGTGTTTTTGCTACCGGTTTTCTTTTGGTTCATAAAGGAAAAAAGAAAGGAACTGGCAAAGAAAAGAAAACAAGAGCTTAGTATGCAGTTTAAAGATATGATATTGTCGCTTGCGGCAAACCAGAAAGCCGGTTATTCGGTGGAAAATGCCATTCGGGAAGCGTATAAGGATATGTTGATGCTTTATGGAGAAGACAGTTGTATTTGTAAAGAATTATCCTTGATCCGAAAGGGACTGGATAATAATGTTGTTTTAGAAAAGCTACTTTATAGTCTGGGTGTCAGAAGCCATGTACCGGATATTTTACAGTTTGCGGAAGTGTTCCTGATTGCAAAAAGAAATGGTGGAAATATGACAGAAATTCTGGCAGAAACAGCTAGTACAATGGAACAGAAAATCGAAGTAGACAGAGAGATACAAGTACTAATCAGCTCAAAGCAAATGGAACAGAAAATTATGAATGTAGTTCCTTTTCTGATTATTTTCTACATCAGTATTACTTCAAAAGGTTTCTTTGATGTGTTGTATCACAACTTGGCAGGAATTGTAATTATGACAATTTGCCTGATTATTTATTTTGTAGCATTTCGTATGTCACGTCAAATAGTAGAAATAGAGGTTTGAGTATGATTTATGTGTATCTTATCATTTTAGGATTGTATTTGTTGTTATTTTTGCTATCTGTCAGAGAGCATATTCCGCAGTACAGTAAGCAGAACAAGAGGTATCCGGGTGAAATTCTCTTTCTAAAAGCGGCAAGCTATTGCAGCAAAGCAAGGAAAAGAAATGAAATATACGGCAAGCAATTAGGAAAGAATTTAAAGCTTCTGCGTCCTTCTATACCGGAGAAACAACAAGTGGAGAATTTCTATATTCGAAGATATAGTCAGGTGCTGGCAATCTTTTTTCTGGGTAATTTGTTGTGTCTAGGGGTAGCGTATAGCACCAGAGCAAATGGGGTAGTACAAGAGGGTACTTATATTGACCGTAATGCTTATGGGCAGGGAGAGAAACAGGTTATGTTAAAAGCAAGGATAGAAGGAGAGGAAACGGAGAAAGAGGTTTCCTATACTGTGGATGAGCGTCGTTATACGATTGAAGAGATTACATATCTTTATGAGCAGGCAAAAGGCCAGCTAGAGAGGGTCATTCTTGGAGAAAATGCGAGTCTGGAAAAGGTGACCGAAAATCTTGTGCTGCCGGAGCAGGTAGAAGGATATCCTTTTCAGGTTTACTGGGAAAGCAGCAGTTATTCTTTGCTACAAACAGACGGTACCGTACTGAATGCGGAATTGACAGAGCCGGAAATTGTGACGTTAACAGCACATTTCCAATATGAAGAGATGGAATGGGAGGAAGTCGTACCGGTGCAAGTGTATCCGGCAGTTTATACCGAGGAGGAAAGATGGATTCAGAGAATCGAAAAATCTTTGGAAAGTGAAAATCAAAAAAGTAAAACCGATAAGGTAATGATTCTGCCGGAGCAAATCGGTACGAGAAAAATTGTATGGGAGGAGGTGATGGATGATAGTAGCAGTTATTTCTTTCTGCTTCTATGTATTACAGCAGTCGCAGTTTTTTATCTGAAAGGAAGAGAAGTAGAACAAGATCTTGAAAAGCGCCGAAAGGAACTCTTGTTAGACTATTCAGAAATTATCAATAAGTTGATACTTTACTTAGGTGCCGGAATGACCATTCGAAATGCTTTTCGTAAGATGGGAGAGGATTATAAAAAACAAGAAATATCCAATCGAAAGAGATATGCTTATGAAGAAATTTTGTTACTTTGTTATGAGTTACAAAGTGGGATACCGGAAATAGAAGCATACGAACATCTTGGTAAGCGTTGTCAGGTGCAGCCTTATATGAAGTTAAGCACATTGCTTTCACAGAATTTGCGTAAGGGCAGTAATGACTTGATGGTATTGTTACGGCAAGAGGCGACTGGTGCGTTTGCAGAACGAAAGAATACTGCTAAAAAATTGGGAGAAGAAGCCGGAACGAAACTGTTGGTGCCAATGATGATGATGCTATGTATTGTTATGGTTCTTATTATGATTCCGGCATACTTTTCTTTTACGGCATGATGGAAAGATTGGAGAAATTATCGGGAAGCGCTTCGGTACTCCGAAGATTTCAGGAGAGGAGAAGGTATTATGAGAAAAGGTAGATTAAAGGGTTGGAGAGATTTTTTACGGGAAGAAGAAGGAATGGGAACGGTAGAAATTATCTTGATTATTGTGGTATTGATAGGGTTGGTTATTATCTTCAAAACACAATTACGTGCGCTGGTAGAGAAAGTGTTTGAGAAGATTACCAAAGACAGCAATACCATTATGTCATGAAAAGGGGATACATAACGGTTTTTTTGTCATTGTCCTTAACATTGATTCTGTCCCTTGTATTCACAGTAATAGAAGGGGCACGAATCAGTGCCATCCGAATGAAGTTTGAATATGTGACAGACATAGGAATGAATTCGGTTTTGGCAGAGTATCACAGAGAATTGTTGGAGCAATATGATTTATTGTTTGTGGATACTTCTTATGGGCAAGGAACGCCGTCCATTGCAAATGCAGAAGGACATCTGAAAAATTATTTGCAGAAAAATTTGCAAAGTAATATTGATACAGGAATTGGCTTCTGGCAGACCAGAGATTTTCTGGATATGTGGATAAATAGTGCGGCAATTACAAAATATTCGATTGCTTCGGATGAAGAGGGAGCTGTGTTAAAAAGGCAGGTTACGGACTATATGGCGGATTATCCGATAGGTGGACTATTAGAGAAAATTACCGGAAACATTATGGAAATGAACAATTATCAACTAGATACAAAAGATGTTGCCGGAGAAAGGGCAACATATGAGGCAAGAATAGCAGAAATTGAATTACCGAAACAGGAAGTAGAGGAAGGTGTTTATGAAGAAGTTCCTTTAAACAATCCTGCAGATATCGCTAATAGTACACGAAGTATCGGAGTATTAAATTTAGTAGTGGATGATATTGATTCGATTTCTACGGTCAAAGTGCCGTTAGATGAGTATATTTCAAGACGTTCTTGTATGCAGGGAACCGGAATGTGTGAAGAAGCTGTAAGGGTCTCCGGAGAACCAAATGATATTTTGTTTCTGGCCTATTTATTTGAAAAATGTGGTTATTATGGGGAAGAGAAAGAAGCATCTGTGTTGCAATATCAGATAGAATATCTGATTGCCGGAAAAGCTACGGACTGGCAGAATTTGGAGCAAGTAGCCAAAAGACTGCTTCGTTGGCGAGAGGTGGCAAATGTACTTTATATTTTGTCTGATAGCACGAAAATGGCAGAAGCAGAGGCAATGGCGCTTGCGTTAACTGCGGTTATGTTGTGTCCGGAACTGGCTGAGCCTGTAAAATATACCATATTATTTGCATGGGCATATGTGGAAAGCCTACAGGATGTGAAGATACTTTTGCAAGGAGGCAGAGTGCCAATTTTTAAGACGGCAGCAGATTGGAAAACCGGAATAAACAGTATTAAAAATGTAAAAGGAAGTCTTTCGGATTCGGGAGATACCGGAAGGGGATTGAGTTATAAAGAATATTTGGAAATCATGTTATTTCTGACAAATGATTACGACAGGACATTTCGGGCAATGGATATTATGGAAATGGATATTCGTAAAACGCCGGGCAACGGGAATTTCCGGTTGGATGGTTGCTTTGATACTTACAAAGCCCATATAACAGTTGTTAGTGGTTTTGGTTATGAATATGAGATAGAAAGACTTTATGGATTTTATTAGACAAAGTATCAGACAAAAAGTACTAAGCAGAAAGGGGGGTAAAAGAGGATGCCCTTTTTACGGTTACATACAGCAAATAAACGAAAATCGACAGCAAATTCTCTCCGGACATATCTTGAAAATCTTCACAAACATGGGCCGCTAAAGAGGGCGTCCTCTTTTACCTTGTGTACGTTTAAGGCATCCATAACGGTAGAAGCGGCATTTGCTTTGCCATTGTTCTTCTTTTTTATAATTCATGTTATGTCGGCAATTACCATGATAGAGACACAAAGTAGGCTGGGAGCAGCGTTACACCAGACGGGGAACAGGATGGCGTTTGCGGGATATGTGTATGAAGAAACGCTTGGAGAGGCAATACCGGATGAAATTGCTTCGATGGCATTGACAGAAGGGTATGCCAGAAGCCAGATTTTATCCTATGCAGGCAAAGAATATTTGGAACATTCTGGTATTCGAAACGGCGCAGCAGGTATCTCTTTTGTGGGAACTTCCATTATGGGACAAAATGATGTAATAGAGATTTGCTTATCTTATGAGATAGAGCCTCTTTTTGAAATTATGGGATTTGATAGGTTTGGTATGAAGCAATGCTATTATGGGAAAGCATGGACAGGATATAACGTAGAGGATGGGATAAGTGATATCACAAGCGAAGATCCGATGGTATATGTGACACACACAGGCACTGTTTACCATACGAATCGAAATTGTACATACCTAAATCCCTCTGTGCAAAGCATACCGGCAGGAGAAATAGCAGATAGAAGAAATTTGTCAGGTGCGAAATATTATTCGTGTGAGACATGCGGAAGCAAAGAACCGCAAGGGCAGATTTTTATTACGGAATATGGCAGCAGTTATCATTGTTCTGTTACTTGCAGTAGGTTAAAGAGGACTATATATACAATCCCGTTGTCGGAAGCAGAAGGAAGAGGAAGGTGTACAAAATGCCAATAGAGAGAAATATTATAATAGGGATTGCGTTTATTATCGTATGTATATGCGCTATCTATGATGTAAAGAAAAAAGAAATTCCGTTTGTTGGAATTATTCTTGGGGGTTTCATGGGGGTGGCAATTAATTTATGGCAGATAGCAGGTGGGTATCTTTCGTTTGTAGAAATAGGGCTGGCAGTTTTACCTGGATGTTTTTTCTTGCTGGTAGGGTTTGTTACCGGACAGAAAGTGGGTTATGGCGATGGTTTGCTATTGGTTGTAATTGGTTTATTTACAGGCTTTAATCGCTGTGCACTTATTTTGTGTATCAGTCTAGTATTGCTTTCTGTCAGTGCGCTCGTTTTATTGTGTATAAGAAAAGTAGGGAAAAACAGCAAAATACCTTTTGTGCCGTTTTTGGCAGTAGGAATGGGGGTTGGATTTTGGGTGTGAAGAATGTTATAAAGTCGAAGAGAAGCTTGTTGCATAAAAAAGTATCGGCTTACATGACTTTGGAAACAAGTTTTCTGGTGACATGGGTAATTTTTCTAATGATATTTCTGATTTATCTGAGTTTCTATCTTTATGACAGATGCGTGCTGTTTCAAGATGCGTATGCAATCTGTTTCCGTGGCAGCATACAGAAGGAAGTAAGCCCTTCTGATTATATCAATTCTCATATGGAAGAACAGTTTGGAAAGAAATATTTCGGGGTTGGAAACGTGGATGCAAGGGTAGAACAATCGAGAACAGAAGTACAGGTGTATGCAAAGTGCGATGTAAAAGTGCCGTTTTATCATTTTCTGACATTAGCAGACAGAAAAGAATGGAGTATGCAAACAGAGGCAAAAGCGCAGATAATCAATCCTACCAAGATGATTCGCGCATGCCGTATGGCGGGTAATGTGATAGGGAAATTGCAGGAATAAAGAGGTAAGAATCAGTGGAAGTAAAATATTTCAAAGACTATAAGTATAATTACTTGATTTTAAAGTGTGAGGAAACAGAATCAGAAGGCGGTTATCAGCAAAAAATGCTGGCATCCAATAAAATAGATCGAATTTTGAAGTGTTCGGTTAGAAATATCAATGGTGCCGCTTATTATTACTATGATATCAGTTCTAAGATTACGCTTGAAAACCTTTACCAAGGAAAGAAAATGTCCTATTTGCAGGTGAAAGATTTCTTGGAACAAATGGATTTCATTTATGGAAATCTAACAAAGTATTTTATGGAAGAATCCGGTTTGTTAATACAGCCTGAATATATCTATTATGATATTGGCTTGAAACAATACTATGGATTATATTATCCGAGAGCGGCAAGAGATGAGATGGAATCTAATGCGTGTAAGAATTTATATGAACCGTTGATGGATTTTCTGTTAAATCACATTGATACAGATAATCAAAAGCTGGTAGAGAGTATTTATCAAATTTACGAATTATCAGAGGAACAATTCTTTTCTCTGAGCAATGCGGTTTCTTTTTTTGAAGATATGGAGGAAGGAGATTATCGTGCAGAGAAAACGATTGGGAAAGCAACAATAGAAGATGAGTATTTGTTTTTGCAGGATTGCAAAGAGGCAGATAAAGAAGAATTTGTTGAGGAAATATTTGAAGAGATACAGGATTCCCGAAAAGGAAAAGAGAAAAAGGGGAATCATGAAAAAAACGGTTTCTTTTATGGAATTTTTGCAATATTGTCACTGTGCGGATTAGTTGGAGAAGGTTGGATATATTGGGAATATCAATTAACACAACAGGAAATGACAATGATTATATGTTGTGCAGTAGTTACTTTTTTATGTTTTGTTTTTTCGTTGGTGCAAAGTATATTATCCGGCAAGAGAAATAGAAAGCAGGAGAAAGAAGATGAATTTTTACAGCGGGAAATTGAGGATGAATTTCGTGATATGCATCCGGTTTCTTTAGATGGCGTTATAGATAGAGACATGGATTTGGCTATTGCAGGCAATTGTAGGAAACAAGGAACAAATAAAAGGACAGATGCAAGTGATTATGAAGACAACTACGAAAAAAACTTTGGAGAAACTGTTTTTATTGATTTAAAATATAGGACAGAGGAGTATAAGCTATATGCTTTGGACAAGAAAAATAAAAAGCATATTGAATTGACTAAATTTCCTTTTACAATAGGGAAAATGGCAGGATGTGTGGATTGTGCAATTGCGGATGATTCCATTAGCAGGCTTCATGCTCGATTTGAGAAACAAGAAGATAAAATTTTGTTGACGGATATGAATTCAACGAATGGAACATATAAAAATGGTTTGCGCATGGAACCAAGTGAAACTGTGGAAATTGAACCGGGTGATGAGATTCGTTTTGGAAAATTGAATTATTGTTATCGATAGAAAACCTCGATGGTAAATGTTGACTATTTTCTTAAAAATGTTATAATAAAGCTATAATATTTTAAATAAAGCTAAAACATTATTGGAAATATGCTATTATTAAATAAAAAGCTAAACATTGGAGAGATTGTATGTTGCACATTAAATCATTGGATGAGGGGCTTGATATTTTTAAAGCCTTGGGTTCAGAAGTTCGTATTGAAATAATTAAAATACTTTTGGAAAACCATGGCATGAATATGAATGAACTTGCTGGAAGGTTAAATATTACAAATGGTGCCTTAACAAGTCATATTAAAAAATTAGAAGATTGTGGTTTGATTACAATATCCAATGAATCGGCAGGACATGGCAATCAGAAGAAGTGTTCTGTTTATTTGGATAAGATATTGATTGATTTGGAAGAGCAGGAAGACAGCAAGAACGTTTATCTGACAGATTTGAAAATTGGTCATTTTTCAGATTATCAGATTTATCCGACCTGTGGTTTGGCATCCAGTAATGCAATCATCGGAGAAGTAGATGATACTCGATATTTTGCACATCCGGATAGATATAATGCGGATATTCTCTGGTTTACACGTGGGTATGTGGAATATGTGATTCCGAATTTTATTCCTTGCGGTCAGAAGATAGATCAGATTACATTTTCTATGGAAATCAGTTCAGAAGCACCGGGAAGTAATGATGTGTGGCCGTCTGATATTTCTTTTGTGTTAAATGATAAGAAAATTGCAGTGTGGACCAGCCCCGGAGATTTTGGTAATGTACGAGGTATTTTTACTCCGGATTGGTGGCAGCTTAATTGGAATCAGTATGGACTCTTGAAAATTGTTGTTATCAACAAAAAGGGAACCTTTATAGATGGACTTCAGGTATCTGATGTTTCGATTAGAGATTTTGATTTGGATTATCGTAGTACAATTAAGTTGAAATTGGAAGTAGAGGAGCAGGCTGAACATATTGGCGGTTTGACACTTTTCGGAAAGAATTTTGGAAATTATAATCAGGATATTTCCGTAAGAATCAATTATAGTCCATTAATAGAAGAGAAAGAAGCTACTGAGTAATCAGCAGCTTCTTCTTTTTAAATTATTCTTAGTTACATAAACAGTCTTTTTATACTTTTATTTTCCAAAACGAATGACATTCCAAGAACATTTCTTCATGGTAGTAGTAAAAATACCATCTTTCAATTCGTAGTCAGTTCTGCCGATAGGAGAAACTTTTTCGCCGGTAATGGAATTTACAATTTTCATATCATCATTTTCTAATGCAATATATTCCAGAACACGATAACCTTCGAAGCTTCTTACATCTGCTTCAAAGAGAGCATCTTCTTTGATATTACGGTTAACAGCGAAGATTGTAACTTCGTCCTTTTCTTCGTTATAAACAGCAACGGATTCGATGTCTGTTACATCCTCGTGCTTTGCGGAGTCGTGTTTTGTGGAATTTACAACGCTCTGCAGTGCAATACCACGACCATATTTGGATGCATGAAGGAATGGATAGTAAATTGTCTGTTTCCAAGCGCCCCCATCATTTTCTGTCATAATTGGTGCGATTACGTTAACAAGCTGTGCCAGACATGCCATTTTTAAACGGTCAGCATGTTTTAAGAAGGTAATTAAAATCAAACCAACTAAAATGGCATCTTCATAATCGTAGATATCTTCTAGTAAATGTGGAGCAATCTGCCATGGGCGTTTTTCCATTTCTTCATTATCGCTTGCCATAGCATGGAACCATACGTTCCACTCGTCAAAGCTTAAGTTCAAAGTCTTTTTGGAGCGTTTTTTTGCTTTTACATAGTCGCAGGTAGCGATGACGGTGTGGATAAATCGTTCCAAATCCTGAGTCTTTGCGAAGAAATCTTCCGTATCGTTTTCGGCATTACCATAATAATTATGAAGGGAGATATAATCTACATAATCATATGTCTCTTCTAAAGTTGTAGCTTCCCATTCTGGGAAAGTAGGCATTTCTACATTTGAACTTCCACAGGAAACGAGTTCAATGGATGAATCCATTGTCTTCATTGCTTTTGCAGTTTCAGCAGCAAGTCTTCCGTATTCAGTTGCTGTTTTGTGTCCCATCTGCCACGGACCATCCATTTCATTACCGAGACACCAGGTTTTAATGTTGTAAGGTTCTTTTACTCCATGACTTTTTCTTAAGTCACTATAGTAAGAATTTGTATCTAAGTTACAGTACTCTAATAAGTTTAATGCATCAGCAATACCACGTGTACCTAAGTTAACAGCCATCATAATTTCAGAATTAGCTTTTTTGGTCCACTTTGCGAATTCGCCAAGACCGAATTCGTTTGTTTCCAGAGTGCGCCAAGCCAAATCCAGACGAGGCTTTCTTTCGCCTTTTGGTCCTACGCTATCTTCCCAGAAAAAGTTGGATACAAAGTTACCACCCGGATAACGGATAATTGGTACATCTAATTCTTTTACTAATTCCAATACATCTTTACGGAAACCGTCTTCGTCTGCAGACGGATGTCCCGGCTGGTAAATGCCGTTATAAACAGCACGTCCCAAATGCTCAATAAAAGAGCCGTAGATACGTTTGTCGATTTTGGCGAGTTTGAAATCTTTATCGACAATCATTTTTGCTTTTGCCATAAAAAGTCCTCCTTATATTTTGAATCTTTCTACTGTAGTTTTTAGTTCAGAAGAGAGTTTTGTAAGCATTTCTGCTGAATCAGCTACTTCTTTCAGATTAGCAGACTGACTTGACATGGAAAGGTTAATCTGATTGGTATTTTCCATATTTTCATTAGCAGACTGTGTAATCTGTTCCATATCGGATACGAAGTTTTGAACAATATCAGATAAAGCTTTAATATCTTCTAAGATACTATCAATGCTTTGGCTGACGGAACCGGTGTCTTTCTGAATAGTGTGTAAGTTTTCTTTTGTTTCAGAAGCGAGATGATTGTTTTTATCCAATTCCTGTAAGCTTTCTGTCAGCTTGGAAGAAACTTCGCCGGCCTGAGCCTGCACTTCTTCAATAATACGATTGATTTCTGCTGCCGAATCTCTTGTATCATCAGCAAGTTTACGAATTTCATCCGCTACAACCGCAAAACCTCTTCCGCTTTCTCCTGCTCTGGCGGCCTCGATAGAAGCGTTCAGAGATAACAGATTTGTCTGGGAAGCAATTTCGGTAATGGAATTCAAAATTACATTCATTTCCTTTGTTTTTTCAGCAAGACTGATAGCAACACCAGAAACCTGATTTACGGTATTATTAACATGTTGTAGCTGATTCAAATATATATCAATGGTATCGTTGCTATTTATTGTATTTTCATAAGATGCTTTGGCATTATCAGAGATAGAGGCAGCATGTCTGGTAATTCCGTCGGAAATTTCCTGCATTTGTACAATTTTACCCATAGAATCTTCTACAATACGATTCTGTTCGTTCATACGGTTGGATACTTCACCGATGTTATTCGCGGTAACAGAAATGCTGTTTTCATTTTCTTCTGCACGATTACTTGTAACCTCTGCCATTTCTTCAATACGAAGCGTTACATCAGAAACTTTCTGAACGATTTGAGTAATACTTTCTTTCATAATGGTAAAGTTGCGTGTCAGTTCACTAACCTCATTCTTACCTTTTACTTTTGGTGTTTCACCGGTTAAGTCGCCTTCTGCAATCTGCACTACGTGTTTAGCTAGTTTCTCAATAGAAAGAGTAATACTTGCTGTTACCATTAAAGCCAAGATAATGGATAGAACAGCTACAATTATTGCCGCAACCAAAATTCCGCGAATCATTTGCTTAAATTCTTGCTGCATAGTAGATTGAATGTCACTGCTTCGTTTGATTTCCTTGCTAATCAGTTCATTACATTTATCAATAACGAGCTGGTCATAGCATTCCATCTTCTTGATATATTCACGGGCATCATTGGTAACATTACCATTGTCCATCGCATAAATCTGGTCATACAAATCCTTATAATTAGTTAGTGTTGTACCGATGGTATTAGCAAATACAATATTGGAATCATAAATACCGCCGGATGGAATTTCTTCCATAACTGAGTTTATGTAACGTATCATTCGGTCAATCATTGCCTCAACAGTAACGTCGTCGAGATTTTTCTTTTTCAGCTTAACGGTATTGATGTCATCTGATATTGTGATAATATTATTTTTAATGTAGTTTATTTTAGTCAGGTTATCAATGGATGTGGCATACTGCTCATTATAAGAAGCTGTTCTGGATGCCAGAATGATGGTCATAGCCAACATAGCAGCTAGAATACCGAGTGTCATGAGTAGAATTTTTCTGCCAATACCTGATCTTAGTATTTTCAAGTTAAGAATATCTGTAGGCTTCAGAGTTCCTTTTTTAACGGGCTTTCTGCTGTTTTCCTTTTTAGATTTTGTTTTTGAAATTTTCATTTTCACAACCCCCCTTTAGTAATTATAATATTTGTATAAGTTGCCATCATTATAGCACGCATTATTCTGAGGGTAAACCAAAATGAGGTAATAAATTAAAATATTTTTATAATAAACAAAAATGAATGAAAATTTTTGTGCAAAATTTATGAATATATTTCTGAAAACAAGTTGCTTTATAGATATTTATTTGGTATAGTTTAGATAAGAGTATAATAATTTAATAAAAAATAAAAACTTAAACAATTTAAGAGAGGGAAAAAACATGTCAGAACAAGAAAAGAAACTTACATTTAATGAACCATGGATTTTGCAGAGAGCGGATCCGTATATATATAAGCATACAGATGGTACTTACTATTTTACGGCATCTGTTCCGGCTTATGACCAGATTGTGCTTCGTAGAGCGGATTCCCTGGCTGGGCTTCAGAATGCAGAAGAAGTTGAGATTTGGCATAAACATGAAGAAGGTATTATGAGCTACCATATTTGGGCTCCGGAATTACATTATATTAATGGAGCGTGGTATATTTATTTTGCTGCAGGTGAAAAAGAGAATGTTTGGAATATCAGACCGTATGTTTTGGAGTGTAAGGATGAAGACCCGATTACCGGAACGTGGGTGGAGAAAGGAAAGATGGGTTGTGTAGAGGAAGATGAATTTTCTTTCCGCGCCTTTTCGCTTGACGGAACTGTTTTTGAGAATAAAGGAAAATATTATTATATTTGGGCAGAAAAGGTTGGTGTTGGCAGACAAATTTCTAATTTATACATAGGAGAATTGGAGACACCGTATCAGTTAAAAACGGTGCAGGTACTTCTCACAACACCGGATTATGACTGGGAAAGAATTGGTTTCTGGGTAAATGAAGGACCGGCGGTTATCAAAAGAAATGGTAAAATTTTCGTGACCTATTCTGCATCTGAGACGGGTGTTGCTTATTGTATGGGTATGTTGACGGCGGATGAGGAATCTGATTTGTTAGATCCGTTATCTTGGAAAAAAGAAAGATATCCGGTACTCTGTTCTGATGACAGCAAGGGTATTTACGGACCGGGACACAACAGTTTTACGGTAGATGAAGAAGGCAATGATATTTTGGTTTATCACGCAAGAACAGAAACTGAGATTGTGGGCGATCCTCTTTACAATCCAAATAGGCATGCGATGTTAATGAAAATAAAGTGGGATGAGCAGGGAAGACCTGTGTTTGGCTTTGATGATTAATGATTATCAGAAAGTGGGGTAAGAAAAAATGAGAAACAAGCAATGGAAAAAAGTTGCTGCTGCATTAACGACGGTTACTCTTTTGGTGGGAATGCTTTCCGGTTGTGCCAAAGAAGCGGAAAATGAGCAAGTACAGGTAGAAATGAAGGAAGAAAATTTTGATGAGCTTCCTATTGTTTCGTCGGAACCGCTCGACATTTCTTTTAAAAATGTGTCGGTGCATGATCCTTCTGTCGTGAAATATGACGGAAGCTATTACATATTTGGATCTCATCTTGCGGCTGCAAAATCCGATGATTTAATGAATTGGACTATGATTGGTAATGGTGTGACAAAAGGCAATCCGATTATTCCGGATGCGATGAATGAAATGCCGGAAGCGTTTGAATGGGCAAAGACAAATACTTTCTGGGCGCCGGATGTTATACAACTTCCGGATGGAAAATTTTATATGTATTACTGCAACTGCGAGGGAAGTTCTCCTCTCTCATGTCTTGGCCTTGCGGTTGCTGATAATATAGAAGGTCCTTACAAGGATTTGGGAATTTTCTTGAAATCAGGTATGGTAAGCGAATTGAGCGAGGATGGCAATGCGTATGATGCAACAAAACAGCCGAACGTAGTTGATCCGTGTGTTTTCTATGATGCAGATGGAAAACTTTGGATGATTTATGGTTCTTATTCCGGTGGTATATTTGCATTAGAATTGGATGAAACAACCGGACTTCCGAAAGAAAGTGGATATGGTAAAAAACTGCTTGGTGAAAATCATCTTCGTATTGAAGGCGCTTATGTTCAGTATAATCCGGAAACGAAATACTATTACATGTTCTTATCTTTTGGCGGATTGGCAGCAGATGGCGGATACAATATCCGAGTATGCCGTTCGGAAAATCCGGATGGACCATACTATGATAGCGCGGGACAGGATATGATTGAATGTGCCGGTGATGCAGGAACCTTTTTTGATGATAGAAAAGCAGAGCAGTATGGCGTAAAACTTATGGGTAACTATAAGTGGAGCTTGTTAGAAGGTGAAGAAGGCGAGAATCGCAGAGGTCTCATCTCTCCGGGACACAATTCTACTGTTTACGATGAAGAAAGCGGAAAATATTTCATTATTTTTCATACCAGATTTGAAAAACAAGGTGAAAACCATGAAGTACGAGTACATCAGATGTTCTTCAATGAGGCTGGCTGGCCGGTAATTGCACCGTATCGTTATGCTGGCGAAACAATAGGAGAATATACGATGGAAGAAGTTGCCGGCAACTTTAAAGTAATTAAACATGGCAGACAGATTACAACACAGTTAAAAGAATCTGTAAATATTGTTCTGCATTACGACGGAACGGTGACAGGCGCTTATACCGGAAATTGGGAAATGACAGATGGAAATCACATGAAGATTACTTTGGGTGAAGATAGTTACGAAGGTGTTGTTTGTAAGCAATATGATGAATTTGGTAAAAAATACGTTTATGGCTTCACGGTGTTATCGGAAGACGGCGTTGCTGTATGGGGTAGTGGTCATGCGGCGTTAGAACCATAGAAATAAGACGGGGAAGAACCCGGCTGAGAAACATATATAACACATATAATAAGGAGGATTACGATGGCTAAGTTATTTATTAATGAGAAAAACAAAAAGGGGCATATCAATCCTGAAGTTTACGGACATTTTTCTGAGCATCTCGGAAGATGTATTTACGAAGGCTTGTATGTTGGTGAAGATTCCGATATTCCGAACGTGAACGGAATGAGAAAAGATGTTGTAGAGGCATTGAAAGAAATGCAGATTCCGTTGCTCCGTTGGCCGGGTGGTTGTTTTGCTGACGAATATCACTGGAAAGACGGTATTGGTCCGAAAGAAACCAGAAAGAAAATGATTAATACACATTGGGGCGGTGTTGTGGAAGACAACAGCTTCGGTACTCATGAATTTTTTGAACTGTGTGATCAGCTTGGCTGTAAAACCTATGTAAATGGTAATGTAGGAAGCGGTACTGTCCAGGAAATGAGTGAATGGGTAGAATACATGACATTTGACGGCGTATCTCCGATGGCGGATTTGCGTAAGAAAAATGGACATGAGAAACCTTGGAAAATTGATTATTTTGGTGTTGGTAATGAAAACTGGGGCTGCGGCGGCAACATGACTCCAACCTATTATGCAAATCTTTACAGAAGATTCCAGACCTATGTAAGACAGTACAATGCAGATGCTCCTATTAAAAAAGTATGTGGCGGTCCGAATGTAGCTGATTATTTCTGGACGGAAGATGTTATGAAGACTTGCTTTGCGCCACCACATCCTGATTTTGCACATGGATACATGGATGGACTTTCTTTACATTATTATGTACATCCGGAAGGATGGGAGATTAAAGGAAGTGCAACAGACTTCGATGATAAAGTTTGGTATAAGACTTTGGCAAAAGCTATTTATATAGAAGAATTGATTACTCGCCATGGCGCTATTATGGATCAGTATGACCCGGATAAGAAGATTGGTATGATTGTAGATGAATGGGGCTGCTGGTTTACTGTTGAACCGGGAACCAATCCGGGATTCTTGTATCAGCAAAATACGATGAGAGATGCACTTGTTGCGGGTGTTACTTTGAATATCTTCAACAAACATTGCGATCGTGTGAAAATGGCATGTATTGCACAGATGGTTAACGTATTGCAGTCTGTTATTTTGACAGAAGGACCTAAGATGATTCTGACACCTACCTACCATATTTTCCATATGTACAAACACCATCAGGATGCAGAATTGGTAGAAAGTTTTATCGATGGAAATAAAACAATCGGTGTTGAGGACGAATATCAAGTGCCTGAAATCAGTGAGTCTGTATCGGTAAGTGCAGATGGTACGGTTAACGTTACTGTGAGTAATTTATCTGTTACGGAAGATGTTCCGGTGGAAATGTCCTTTGCGGAGCTTGCTCCTTCTTCTGTTGAAGCGGCAATTGTAACAGGCGAAATGCATGCATACAATACGTTTGATGAACCTGAAAATGTAAAAGAGGTTGCATTTACAGAGTTTAAAGCAGAGGGTACAAAAGTGTGCTTCACAGCGCCGGCGTGCAGTGTTATTAGTTTCCGTTTGAAATAAGAAATGTTCTGTTTCTACTATGATCAAGAGATTGTAGAGCAATTGGAGAGGCGGCGATGGAGGAAAAAACAAAACGAGTATGCCGAAAATGCCTGACCAAAGATATGGATCAAGCGGTATATTTTGAAAATCTACATAATTACATTAAGAACTTGGATGAAGACTTGAAAGTCGGCCAGTCGGTTTACGATACCAGACTGGCTGTCTGCAAGCAGTGTGATTTGCTGGCGGATGGAATGTGCAGGGCTTGTGGATGTTTTGTAGAGCTTCGCGCGATTATGTGGAAGAATGCCTGTCCGTATGATAAATGGCATGCAGAAACCATGGAAGAGATTAAATAGTTTAGGATTTTAATAAAATCTAAAATAAATTAAAAAAATCTAAAATTCCTATTGACATATAAAATGGTGTATTGTAAAATATGAACATAAAGATAAGCAAAAAGAAAAAAAGTTGTACAAATTGCCGAGTTAAAAATAAACTCAAGCCTTCGCGATTGTACAGTTTTGTAAAAAAGTTCTAGCATATATATATTGAACTAAAATAATTCAGATTATTTTATAAATGTATATATAAATGCAATTGCTTATCTAAGATTTCATTTTGGATGATGAAGATTCTAAAGGAGGAAAAGAAATGAAAAAGAAGTTATTAGCTACTCTCTTAACTGCTGCAATGACAGCATCCATGTTAGCAGGATGTGGTTCTAGTGAAGCAGCTACAACAGAAGGTACAGATGCAGCTACAGAAGAAACAGCAACAGATGATGCAGCAGCAGACGATGCGGCAGCTACAGAAGAAGGTGAAGTTGCTGAAGGCGAAGCTGAACCAGATGCAGTTACAACAGTTGGTGATCCTAACGGTACTCATATGGAATGCTGGTCTTTCGTAGAAGCACACAACACATTCTATGCTCAGATGGTTGAGAAATGGAATGAAGCAAATCCTGACAGAACAATTGAAATTACATTTACTACATATCCATATGCAGATATGCACACAAAACTGTTAACATCCTTAACAGCCGGAACAGGTGCTCCTGATATCTGTGACGTTGAAATGGGTCAGGTTCCTAACGTTTATGAAGGTCTTGATACATGGTTATATCCATTAGATGAAGCTATGGCTCCATACGCAGCAGATATGTTAACATCTCGTCTTGATGCTTACAAAGGTGCTGACGGAAAACAGTATGGTGCTCCTTTCCACGTAGGTGCAACAGTTATGTACTGGAACATGGCAGCTCTTGAAGAAGCTGGCATTACACAGGAAGAAGTAGATGCAGTTGTTACTTGGGATGATTATACAGCACTTGGTGAGAAATATCTTGATGCTATCGGACGTCCTGAAGGAAAATACTTTACATCTGTAGATACAGCAGGTGTTGACTGGATGTGGATTGCAATGGCTTCTTATGGTGAAGACTGGACAGGCGGAAGCAATGATGCAACAGCTAACGTACAGCTTGATTCCGTTAAGAAAATGCTTACAATGCAGCAGGGTTGGTTAGAGTCTGGTGTTGCTCAGGTATCTCCTGACGGACACGTTGACTTAGAGGCTGGTTTCCAGAACATCCTTGACCACAACATCGTTTCCTTTCCGAAAGCTATGTGGTACATGAGCCGTTTCATCAACTACATGCCTGAAGAAGAAGGTAACTGGTACATCACTCCATGTCCTACATTCGAAGCTGGTCAGACATGTTCAGTAGGTATCGGTGGTACAGGTACAGTTGTAACAGGTCAGTCTGTTGATACAGCACTTGCAGCAGATTTCCTTTGCTACGCAAAGATGTCTCCAGAAGGAAATACAATGATCTGGAATGACCTTGGATTCGACGTATGTAATACATCTCTTTGGTCTGATGATGCATTTGCTCATGATACTGCAAACCAGTACAACACATTCTTCAGAAACTATCCTTACGATGTTCTGAACGAAATCAAAGATCAGATTGGTACAGTTATGACAGTTAAAATCAGCCCAACAATCAATGAACAGTTCTGTAACGTAACATTGAATGATGTTCTTGAAAATGGTGTTGATGTAGAAGAAGCTTTACAGACAGCACAGGATGTAATTGCTTTAGAGCAGTAATTTTAGCAGGGGATTGCTCAGGAGTAACTTCCTGGGTACTCCCCTTTTTTAGTAATAACTCAAAAAATTAGAGTTTAGCCTTTTAGAGATTGGAAGAAAATAATGGGGTTGTTATTGGTAAGGAGTGATATTGCTTATGAAGATTAAGAATTTTTTATACTCACAAAAAGCAGCACCTTATGTGTTTGTGTTGCCATTTATATTAAGTTTTTGTTTTTTCTGGATTTATCCGTTATTTAGTACGATTACAATGAGCTTTCAGGACATTGGTCCGGCTATAACAGAATGGGTAGGAATTAAAAACTACCAGAAATTGTTAAAAGACCCGACCTTCCTTACAGCTATTTTAAATAGTGCAGAATATATGTTATTGACACTTGTACTGTTGATACCGTTCCCGATGTTATTTGCAGTACTTATGGATTCCCGCCTTGTAAAGGCAAAAGGTTTTTGGAAAGCCTGCTTGTATGTACCGGCGCTTACATCCGTAGTTATCTCCGGTACACTGTTCCGTCTGATGTTCTCCGAATATAAAACAGGTCAGATGAACGTGATTACAGCAGCACTTGGACTTGGAACTTTTAAATGGTTGAAAGCAAAAGCAACCGGTCTTGCAGCACTTGTTATTGTTTGCTGTTGGAGATGGACCGGTGTTAACATGCTTTACTTTATCTCCGGTTTGAAGAGTATTGATACAGCACTTTATGAATCAGCAGAGATTGATGGTGCATCCTCTTGGCAGAAATTTAAATACATAACAATACCGCTTATCAAACCGACTACAATTTATGTATTAACAATCAGTATTTATGCAGGCCTTGCAATGTTCATGGAAAGTTATATGTTATGGGCAGGACCGGATTCACCAAACAACATCGGTCTTACAATTGTAGGTTATCTGTATAAACGTGGTATTACAAAGAATGACTTAGGATACGGCAGTGCAATCGGTATCGTGCTTCTCGTTGTTGCATTGTTTATCAATATAATTCAGTTAATCTTTAATGGAACATTCAAGAAGGAGGAAAGATAATATGGCAAAAACAGATTCTTCTTCCAAAATGGGTATGAGTGCCAAAAATAAAATTTTAAGTGTATTCGCAACAGGTTGGTTTGCAATTCTTTCCTTTATTATAATATTTCCATTGATTGCAGGCTTGATTGCATCTTTCCGTCCCGGTACGGAGTTGATTCGTAGAGGTCTTAGTGTTGATTTTGATTTCAGCACAATGACATTAAACAACTACATTTACTTATTTAGTGGAAACGCTGACTCACAGAAATACTTCATGTGGTTTAAGAACAGTTTGATTCTTACTTTTGTTTCCGTTGTAGGTACCTTGATTCTTTGCTACATTGTAGCTTATGGTCTTACCATGTATGAATATCCTTTGAAGAATTTCTTATTCTTCTTAGTTATTGCAACCATGATGGTACCTTTTGAAATTTTGATTTTACCTCTTTACAAAGAGATGATTACATTAAAATTAATCGATACAACAGCGGGTGTTGTTCTTCCCGGTATCTGTGGTGCATCGACTATATTCTTCTTTAGGCAGTATATGACAGGTTTGCCGAAGGAATTGTTAGATGCCGGACGTATCGATGGTGCAACAGAATATGGTATCTGCTTCAAAATCATGCTTCCTATTACAAAACCTGCTTTTGCAGCGATGTCCATCCTCTGTGCAATGAACGCTTGGAACAACGTATTATGGCCAATGTTGGTGTACAGAAGTGCTGATAAATTTACACTTCCAATTGGTTTGAACACATTGCTTACACCATATGGTAACAATTACGATGTATTAATTGCCGGTTCTATGTTCGGTATTATACCGGTGTTTATAGTATTCCTTTGCTTCCAGAGATACTTCATTGAAGGTATGACTGCCGGAGCTGTTAAAGGATAAAACTATAAAGGCAATAACACTCCATTGCCCAAGAGCTGCTACAACCGCTGAGTCTCAGTTGGAGGTAGCAGCTTTTGTTATATATTGACATAAATGTAGGAAGCAAGAAACATATAGAAAGATGCGTTTTATATAGCAGAGGATACATATGGATAAAATAATTCACGAACTGATAAAAATAGAAGGAAATGTTGATTATTTAACAGGCTTGATGAATCGCAGAGGTTTGAGTGAAGCCTGGAAAAAGTTGTCTGATGACAAATTACTGCACTGCATTTATCTTGACGTTGATAATTTTAAGTGTGTCAATGATATTTATGGTCATTCTAAGGGCGATGAACTGCTTGTTTATGTCAGTAATCTTTTGCGCAAAATTTTTGTAAAGCAAATAGTGATAAGACTTGGTGGCGATGAATTCGTTATTATTTGTGATGGAACAATTTCAATAGAAGAGATGCAAACAAAACTATCTGATTTGCAAGATGGCTTAGATAACGGTGATTTTGATGCAACAATAGAGAAATTTCTTTCTTTTAGTATTGGTGTTTCTTGGAGTAAAAAGGCGAGTGTTGGCAAAGATGAGATTATGCAGCAATGTGATGAAGCCATGTATTATGTGAAGAAACATGGAAAAGGAAATTATATTTCTTATGATCAGATTCGAGAAGAAATCGAAGAACAGTTTGCTATGAAAGATCATGCGTTAGCAGGTTTGGCGGAAAAAGAACTAGAGATTTTGTATCGACCGATTATTTATGTACAGACATCGGATGTTTATGCGATAGAGGCGGTGGTACGGTGGAATTTTCCGGGAAGAGGGATTATATCTTCCGAAAAATTCGTTCCAGTATTGAAGCAATATGGTATTTTACCACAAATAGATGCATATATTTTTGAAGAAGTATGTCGCCAAAAAAAGGAGTGGATGGACACAGAATTAGGACAACTTGATATGTATGTGAAGCTGTCAGAAATGTATCTTTTACAAAAAAACAGTATCGGTCATATGATGTCTTGTATGGAGTACTATCATATGAAACCGGAAGAAATGTTGATTTGTATTGAAGAAAGTGATTTTAGCAGTGGTGGTGAAAAAATACAGAATGTGGTACAAAAGTTAATAAAAGAAGGATTTCAGATTGTTATTGACAATTTTGCATCGGCATCATCGCTGATGGTTTTACAGCATGTTCCTTCACAGGTTTTGAAGCTGGATAGTGGTTTGCTTGAAGTGGCGAGGCATACATCGGCAGGGATTTCTATTCTTCGAAATGTAATTAGTCTTGGTCGAGATTTGCATCAAGGGATTGTGGCGCAAGGAATTGAAAATGCGGTGCAGATAAAAATGCTTGCAGAATATGGCGCACAATTTGGTGTAGGAGATTTTTATGGAAAACCATGTGATGCGGATACTTTTGTGCGAAAATATGAAAAACGATTATTTGTTACCAACAGCAAGCAGCCGGCGGTATTTTCCTTTCGTGATAATTTATCGGATGATAAAGGAGTTTATGCAGGAGAATTCATAGGCACCGGATTAACTTATACAGAAGGTGTTATTGAAGGACAGAAGGCGTTACACTTCCCGGGTGGTGGTGTGAAAGAAAATGTAGTACATTTGCCAAAAGAAGTCATGTATAGTGATAGTTATTCTATTTGTTTCTGGGTAAATCCGGATGAAGATTTACCTTGGACGAGTATATTTTATATTGCCTACATGGATGGTTTCATGAGCGTGATGCCTGCCAGCGGACATGAGGATTTATTTTATCGAATCAAGGACGATAGAGAAGCAAACGAATGGCATGATCTTGCCTGTCGTAAAGCGGTACCGGGACAATGGTCTTATGTATGCATTACTTATGATGTAATAACCGGAATCGCCAAATTATATTTTAACGGATTATTAGTAAGAAGTCTGGAAAATGTTCCTAATCTAAAAGTAGTAAATCAGATTGTATTGGGAGGCGATGAATACCAGAATTCTTATAAAGGAAAGCTGGCGGGATTAGAAATATATCATTATGTGCTTTCTGCCGGTACTATTGAAGATAAATTTAAAACCTACCAAAGAGAACCCTCATTTTTGGGAACAGACGGAAGAAAATAGGGAAATTTGACATGCCTGACCGAAAATGTTAACCTCAGTTGTATAGAATTTTTATATGCTGAGGGAAGGGCATTGTATTTATTATGACATTTGAGCAGTTAGAATATCTTTTAATGGACCATGGTTTTTATAAAATTCCATCGAATCTTTCGGAGTTTACGTTTTTTTTCAGAGAAGAAAATACGCATGTCAATGTGTTGCACGTAATTGATTACAAGCAGGGCTTATACATTTCACAGGATCAGTATGACCATTTGAAGGAAACGATTCGTAATTTTTTCGTGCAAAAAGGGGTAAAAGAAGTACATATTTTGTCTCTTCTTATTACTGCTGATACGGAAAAAGCGAAATTGCTATGTAAAGATGATGTTTTCTGCTGGGTAATTGATCCGCAGGAAAATCGTCTGCTTATCCATGAAAATCAAGTGGCGGATTTCTATGGAATGAAGGACTTGTTAGAAAATTTTTTGTTCAAATTATCCACAGTATCTTTCGAAGAGCAAAAATTATCCACAGATTCTGATCCGTATTCCTCTTTTTCTTTCAAACGGGATTGGAAACAGCTTCCGTGGATAAATGTTTTGTTTGTCTTAATCAATGTGATTCTATTTATCATATGTACATTCACAGGTGATTTGTTATATAATATAGGTGCTTTCAGTGTTTTAAATCTGATACGGGACGGAGAATGGTATCGTATATTGACCAGCATGTTCCTGCATTGGGATATAGGACATCTGGTAAGCAATATGTTAGTACTTTATTACATTGGCAATGCAGTAGAGAAGCAGATGGGGCATCTGCAGTATGCGTTTACTTATTTCCTTTCGGGAATTTCCGGTGCGATATTTTCGATGGGATATGAAATGCTTACGCATGATTATGTGAGTTCTGCAGGAGCCAGTGGAGCTGTTTTTGGGATAGAAGGAGCTCTGCTCATGTTAGTGTGTTTGCATCGTGGCAAATGGGCAGATATGACAGTGGGAAAAGTGATTTTCACAATTGCATTTTCTTTGTATTGCGGCTTTACCAGTAGTTCTGTCAATAACGCAGCACATATCGGCGGCGTGCTTATGGGATTTGTTGTAACCGGAATTTTCTGGTTGCTCATACCCGGAATCAGAAATAACCAGAAAAGGGGGAACCTGTTTCGATGAAAATAAATATTTATTATGGTGGAAGAGGATTAATGGATGATCCAACGCTTTTTGTGCTGAATAAAATGCAGGAAGTATTGGATGAACTTCATGTGACGGTTGAAACTTATCATTTGCATGAAATGAAGAACAGTATTACCACTTTACCGCAAACGTTGAAAACCGCAGATGGTATTATTCTGGCAACAACCGTAGAATGGTATGGTATTGGTGGATATATGCAGCAATTTTTAGATGCCTGCTGGTTGTATGGGGACAAAGAAAAAATCAGTCAGATATATATGTGTCCCATTGCAATGTCTACAACTTATGGTGAGCGAGAAGGTAAATTAAACCTGATTACCGCATGGGAGATTCTTGGTGGTCGTCCGTGCAGTGGAATGTGTGGCTATATAGCGAATATCAGTATTTTGGAGGATAGCGAAGAGTATCAGCGTATGATTGAGAAAAAAGCAGAAAATCTCTATCGTACCATCAATCAGAAAATGCCATGTTTTCCGGCAAGTAATCAGGCGGTAAAACAAAAAATCTCAATCACCCAGAACATTGATTTGACACCGCAGGAATCAGAGCAGCTTTCACAATATGCTTCCGATGATAGCTATGTACAACGCCAGAAGGCGGATATTCAGGAGTTAACCAGTCTTTTCCGTGATATGATGGGCGGAGAAAAAGAGAATACTACCGAATTTATGGATGATTTAAAATCCCATTTCAGACCACAGCCGGGCTTTGGAGCAACTTACAAAATAGTGTTTGAAGAGAAAAAGAAACCGTTGATTATTGAAGTGGACGGCGGACGTATGAACTGTTTCTATGGGGAAAGCGGCAGAGCAGATGTAGAAATCCAGATGAGTCAGGATTCTATGCAGGAAATTATAAACGGTGGAGCAACTTTTCAACGTTCTTTTATGGCAGGCGATATGCGCATGAAAGGTGATTTTAAAATATTTAGAACATTGGATCAGATTTTTATTTTTGATTAGCATGGAAAGTGAGCAGAAAGGAAGATTAAAATGAGAGATGATAATTGTATTTTTTGTAAAATAGCAAATGGAGACATTCCTTCCAAAACAATTTATGAAGACGAAAATTTTCGTGTGATTCTGGATTTGGCACCGGCAGCAAAAGGCCATGCTTTGATTTTACCGAAAAACCACTATGCAAATTTATATGAATTACCGGATGATACGGCATCCAAAGTAATGCTGCTTGCGAAGAAAATGGCAACACAGATGACAGAGAAACTGCAGTGTGATGGTTTTAACTTGGTACAGAACAATGGAGAAGTTGCAGGACAGACGGTTTTTCATTTCCATATGCACCTGATTCCGAGATACAAAGACGATAATCAAGAGATTGGTTGGAATCCGGGTAATCCTTCTCAGGAAGAATTGGAAGCAATTAGAAAGCAGATTGCGGAATAAAATAGTGTCAGAGTCATGACAAATCACGGAGGAATATGATGCGTACAATAGATGTAGCGGAAATTACAGAAGCAATTAAGGAGATGTGTATTGAAGCTAATCATTTTCTGACTTCGGATATGGACGATGCAATGAAAAAAGCAACGACCACTGAGAAAGCACCACTTGGCAGGCAAATATTATGTCAGTTACAAGACAATTTGCAGATCGCGAGTGAGGATATGATACCTATTTGCCAAGATACGGGAATGGCAGTTGTTTTTATGGAAATTGGGCAGGATGTTCATTTTACCGGTGGTGTTTTAGAGGATGCCATTAATGAAGGAGTCAGAAGAGGCTATGTAGATGGATATCTTAGAAAATCTGTAGTAAAAGATCCTCTCATTCGCGAGAATACCAAGGACAATACACCTGCAATTATTCATTATGAAATGGTTTCCGGTAATCAAGTCAAAATTACCGTAGCGCCAAAAGGCTTTGGTAGTGAAAATATGAGTCGCGTTTTTATGCTCAAACCGGCAGATGGTATTGAAGGCGTGAAAAATGCGATTATGACAGCGGTGAAGGACGCAGGTCCTAATGCTTGTCCGCCTATGGTAGTTGGTGTGGGAATTGGTGGTACATTTGAAAAATGTGCTTTGATGGCGAAAAAAGCACTTACCAGACCGGTAAACGAGCATTCCGATATTCCCTACGTGAAGGAACTGGAGGAAGAACTGTTAGATAAAATTAACAAAACAGGTATCGGACCGGGAGGACTTGGTGGCACAACAACAGCCCTTGCTGTTAATATCAACACCTATCCGACACATATTGCCGGATTACCGGTAGGAATCAATATTTGTTGTCATGTAAACCGCCATGCAGTGAGAATACTTTAAATGAAAAGTTAAAAAGAGTTTCTTCTTATTTATATAATATTTGGAAAAAGTAAAATTCATTTTAAGAATGAAAGGTACAGGTAAAAGAATGAACCAGCATATCAAAGCACCAATGATGCAAGAGGATGCAAAGAAATTACGTTCTGGCGATTATGTTTATATTACAGGAACGATTTATACCGCAAGAGATGCCGCACACAAAAGAATGTATGAGGCGCTGGAAAAAGGCGAAACATTACCTTTAGATGTGAGAAATAATATCATTTATTACATGGGACCTTCGCCGGCAAGAGAGGGTAGACCGATTGGCTCTGCGGGACCGACGACATCAAGTCGTATGGATAAATATGCCCCATCCCTGTTGGATTTGGGTTTAATAGGTATGATTGGCAAAGGGAAGCGTTCTGATGCCGTGAAAGAGGCTATTATTCGAAATGGGGCGGTTTATTTTGCGGCAGTAGGCGGTGCGGGTGCACTTCTTTCGAAATCCATTAAAGCATCAGAAGTCATTGCCTATGATGATTTGGGAACCGAAGCCATTCGCAAATTGGAAGTAGAAGAGTTTCCGGTTATTGTGGTGATTGATTCAGAAGGTAATAATTTGTATGAAACAGCGATAGAGGAATATAAGACCCTGTAAAACTAACACTTTATGGAAATAATAGTGGCGTAAAGCTCTATGCGTATAAATGTATAAACATACAAGAATAACATAAATATAGAAGAAAAGAGTGATAGTATATGTATCGCATTATTTTAATGGTAGTTCGATTATGGTATAAAGTGCCATATTATATGTTCGGAATCTGGTGGAGTGGGAAGAGTAAGAAGATTTCCGATGAAAAAGCGTATGCTTTTGTTAAAAAGGTGACGAAAGCGGCGAATAAAGCCGGCAGAGTAACTATAGAATCACATGGAGTAGAAAACATCCCGACAGATACAGGATTTGTTTTTTTTCCCAATCATCAAGGATTATTTGATGTATTAGTTTTTCTGGAATCCTGTCCTGTGCCGTTTGCTTTTGTTATTAAAAAAGAAGCAAGCAAGGTTATTCTTTTGAAACAGGTTATTGCAGCACTTGGTTCCTATGTCATTGACAGAGAAGACATCCGACAATCGATGCAGGTTATTAAACAAGTAACAGAAGCCGTTTCAAATGGAAAGAATTTTCTTATTTTTGCAGAGGGAACACGCAGCAAGATGGGAAATAAACTTTTGGAATTTAAAGGTGGAAGCTTTAAGAGTGCCGTAAAAGCAAAATGTCCGATTGTTCCATGCGCTTTAATAGATTCTTTCAAGCCTTTTGACGAGAAGTCTATTAAACCGGTAACGGTGAAGCTGGTATACCTTCCACCGATTATGTATGAAGAATATTGTAATATGAAAACACCGGAAATAGCAAAAATGGTAAAAGAGCGCATTGAAAAAGCCATTGCAGAATATGAAGATTAAAGAAATATTTTGTTGATATGCGTGGTGTAGAGATAGAACAATAATGAGAAAAGGGTAAAAAAGATAAAATTAGAATAAAATCAGAAGAAACCGTTGACAAACAAAGGCTCCTTCTGTATAATAACATTTGCGTTGTAAAAACGCACAATTTCATATTGGTAGTGGGCAAGTTCAGAATTTGGAGAAATACTCAAGAGGCTGAAGAGGCGCCCCTGCTAAGGGTGTAGGTCGTTTGCGCGGCGCGAGGGTTCAAATCCCTCTTTCTCCGTTTAGCTACCAATAGGTAATTAAGAAGTGTTGCATGTCAACACTTCTTTTTGCTTTATAGGAAAGATTTTTCCTATAAAGCAAAAATGCTCCATTAGGCATAAAAATGTTTAAAAAAGCCAAAATAGATATTGTATAAAAAGGATACATTTTTTTCAAAAAAACACTAGATATAGAAGATGGTTGCGTGCTTTGAAATTGTTTTTTAAAATAAACAAAAAATTTTTTAAAATAAGTGTTGACATTTAATTGTATTTGAGGTAAATTAGTAAAGCACGCGAGATGCGGGATAACAAAATCCCCTGTTTTAAGCTAGATGGTAAGGCTTCACCTTCCTGAGAGCAAAAAACAAATCGCAAAAAAAATTAAAAAAGGTCTTGACGAAGCGCAAAGCTTATGATAATATAACAAAGCTGCGTGTTTGATAAGAAACAAACGCAAGACGATGAACTTTGACAAATAAACAGTAATGCAACCCTGAAAATTCGAAAAGAAAATT
>JAFSHK010000039.1 GCA_017440375.1 Lachnospiraceae bacterium | reverse complement strand
TTTACAAAGTCCGGGTAATTCTGCTTTGCCATAAGAGCAGTTCCCTTTTCCAGATAAATGGTGGTGGCATCATATTTCTCCACATACTTAAAATTTACAAGATATGCCCTGTGCGGTCTAAAGAAGCTGTCCCCTGCTACTGCTTCAAGGTCAGACATTTTTCCATAGTATTCTATCTCGTCATTCAGCTTATGAATAACCACCTTACGATTGAACACCTCTGCATAGACAATATCCTCTATTATTACCTTTGTGTGAACCCCGCCATTGTTGATCATCACATATCCTGCTTCCGTCTCTCGCACATCCTTGTCCTTTGAACACAACTCCTCTACAGCTCTATGAAGTACGTCCTTAAATTTCTCATCATCAATCGGTTTTACAATATAGTTAAATGCACCTACATCAAATGCCTGAAATACATATTCCTCCACAGCAGTCACAAAAATAAGTATCACACCTTTGTCCTTCTTACGAAGTTCTCTGGCTGTTTCCATTCCGTTTCTGCCTGACATCTGAATATCCAAAAACAGAATATCTATGTGCTTATCTGATAAAAGCAGTTCTTCTCCGGACTGAAAGGAAATAATCTCTGCATCCGGATACTGTTTTGCCACCTTATTTGCTATTAACTCCCTAATGTTCTTTTCATCATCACAAATCACTATACGCATGGACTCACTTCCTTCGTAGTTCTTATACTGCTATTATATCGGAACTTGTACCCTGTTTCGATACTAAGATGTTGTGAACCGACCTTTTTATGTTGTGAAATAAATATGAGCCGATAGGATTTCCCCATCAGCTCACATCTATTTCAATATGAATGAAAAAAACGAATTAGCTTTGTAAACATTTTCACTCTCATTAACGCTAATGAATTTTCAGTTGGAACCGCACGTCATCATATTTCTTCTCTGATAAAAAAAGCTATATGTGAACCTTGACTAACCATATACTCTAGTACAGCTTGTGTTCTCTGCGCTTGACCCACATTTACCCTAAAATTATTACGATGAGCAGAAACAAAGTTTCCAACATACTCTTCTAAGTAAAATAATGTATTCATATAAAGCTTTGCCCTACATTCTGGATCTTTTTGAATTAAATCATATATCCATTCGATTCCTTTCTCAAAATAGGGTTCCTTTCCTACCGTATTAAGTAATCTGGCCACAGAATAAAGCACCACCTTAAAACTTCCCGTATGCGCAATGAAATCATCAAAAAACTCAATTCTTTTCTCAGAAAGTAATGTGCATCTATGAACATTTTCCCTCCATTCAGAATTAGCAAATAAATACCCCGCAATAACTCTATCTTTACCTATGGGACCACTATAATCAGTATAGTAATATCGTTCCTTTTCAATACTCAATTCAAGTATTCGTGGTTTCAGACTCTCCCACACATTCCAAAATTCATCTATCTTACCATAAATTTCTTGTTTCTGAATAAGACATTTGAGCAAATACTCCGTATTATCGTTACGAACAAAATCTGCCCTCTCCAAAAAGGAATTAACAAGCATAGCTCTTTCTTCTTTATCACAATGTAATAAAACATCTGCAAACCATACTGTATAATCAAATATGTATCCATAAATATTTCCATATTTTTCTTGCATAGAGTTCTTATCCTGAAAAGCAATCTTCATTGCAATATCTTTTGTTAACTCCGCAACTAATGGTGCTTCTTTACTCTTAAATGGAATCATTAATATGGTTGCATCTGGATTATTCTTCTTCCGAATCAAACATATCTATTTCATCATCTTTTACCCAGAAAGCATACACTCTAGTTTTTATTTCATTAATTGGGAACTCCCATGTCGGTCTATCGCCATGCGTTCGCAAAAGTTTCCGTCGTGCTAAGTCTTTCATTGCGACCTTGATATCCTCAAATCCACGATTTTTCAATATCTCCTCAACAGTATGCTCCGGTAAAATGTAGAGCATTCTGAAAACGTCGTTTCCTACTTTATGCTTTTTCCCTTTAACATTACTATAATCCAATCGAAATCCGACACACTCATCATTCATTGGCGGAGCTGGAAAATTAGGATAAACATCTAAGAACCGCATTCTATTTTTAGAAAAATATTCCAACATATAATCATACGTTCTGACCCCGATGTTAGCACATTCTGCATTTTTTATAATCATATGTAAATAGAAAAACTCAAACACTTCATTAACATCAAGCTCAATTTCTAAAACCTTCCCGACCAATTCACATGACATTGAAAATAAAGCAACATACTCTGAGATTCGGTCTGCCGTATTTAATGCAATATTTTCTTTCTTGATTCTATCCTTCGTACTTTCTTTCCACACACTTCTCCTATTATTCCAGTAGTCGCTTCTCTTCATCAATTCCTGAGCTATTATCGGAGTTAAGATTCCGTAATTTAGCGAGACAGTTTCCTTTATAGCATCCGATTCTTCTGCACTTCTAGTAAAAGAATCTAAAAACACTTCAAAAAGTCTTGCTCTAATTCCTTCATTACTATTGCATTTTTTCAGAATACTATTCTCACCATTAGAAACAAAGACCGTTTCAAATTGCGCTGTTTCCTGCAACGCACTGCCACCTGCACTACATCGATCTTTATCTTATCCATTTGACAACGTGTAGATAAAATCTGACCACTCTTTTTTACTTTTCGCAGTCGGAAATTCATCAATTGCAAACGGTACTCCTGAAATACTTCCAATTCTCTTTAAAATTGCATTGCCCGTTGCCAAAAACGTCAAATAAGTAGAAGCATTACCTTCCGGTTTCCCTACAAATGACGCAATCACTTTAGCTGCCGTCGATTTCCCTCTGCTTGAATTTGATACTAGATGTATTATTGGGTTGTACATGTGTGTGTTCCACATCATATTTGAATATGAGAGAGCAGTTGCTCCTGCTCCCAATGCCAATATCGCTTGCATCGGAATGTTGTCGGTCATCCATCTTTGCACCATCATCTGCAAGTTTTTCAAATCTCCTTTCGGCGCAACATCAAATCTCCCTGCATAATGTGACTTGCAATCCCTTCCCTCTTTATAAATTCTGTCAGTCCAAAATCCAATCACCCCGTCTTGCATCTTCCATCCCAAACTTTTGTGTGAGGTAGAAATCCCCTCAGAATTAGTATTGTTCTGACAAAGAAACAGGTTAATCTTACGTTCAACAAACTCGCATAACTTAACTTCATCAGGACAGATTCCTCCATGCCGTGTGATGTTTTTCTTCAAAACCCGTGGAGAAAGTTCACTCCTCTTTATATCAAATTCACTTTTTCACTTTTTCTTAATAAGGTGCATATCTTAACACTTTAAACTTAATTGCAGTAACACCTTAAGATAAACTACACCTATTGAACACAACATCTGAGCATCCAAAACTACAACTCACCCTTTTTTTAATGCTGTCAAGACTTTTTTTACCATTTTTTAAAAAAGTCCGTATTGAGCACAATAACTCAATACGGACTTTTCGTTCTAAATCCACTTCATTTTTTAAAATTCTTCAATTTATCTTATGCCACAACAAGCCCCGCAATCCCGCATAAAATCAAGGTTTTTCAATTGCTCACCTGTGGTTAATAGCAGCCTGTGCCGCTGCCAGTCTTGCAATCGGTACACGGAATGGCGAACAGGATACATAGGTAAGTCCTACTTTATGGCAGAACTCTACGGATGAAGGATCACCGCCGTGCTCACCACAAATACCAAGTTTGATATCCGGTCTTGTCATACGACCTTTCTCTGCTGCCATCTGTACTAACTGTCCTACACCACTCTGATCAAGTCTTGCAAATGGATCTGATTCGTATATCTTATTCTTGTAGTAATCACCCAAGAATTTACCGGCATCGTCACGAGAGAAACCAAATGTCATCTGTGTTAAGTCGTTTGTACCAAAGGAGAAGAACTCTGCTTCTTCAGCCACTTCATTTGCAAGAAGCGCTGCTCTTGGAATTTCAATCATCGTTCCGATGTGATATTTGATATCTGAATTTTTCTCTTTCTTAACAGCTTCTGCTACTTCTACAACAACGTCTTTGACGAATTTCAATTCTTTCTTCTCGCCAACAAGTGGAATCATGATTTCCGGTACAACATCGTATCCTTTTTCATTCTTCACTTCAATTGCTGCTTCCATAACGGCTCTTGTCTGCATCTTAGCAATTTCCGGATAAGTAACTGCCAGACGGCAACCTCGATGTCCCATCATCGGGTTGAATTCATGCAGAGAATCACAAATTTCCTGTACTTCTTCTGCTGTCATCATCATCTCTACTGCCAAATCATCAATATCATTTTTATCTGTCGGTACAAACTCATGAAGTGGTGGATCTAAGAAACGGATTGTTACCGGTCTGCCTTCCATTACCTCATAAAGTGCTTTGAAATCACCTTTCTGGAACGGAATAAGTGCATTCAGTGCTTTCTCTCTCTGCTCAACAGTTCTTGCCAGAATCATCTGACGAATCTTCGGAATTCTTTCCGGATCAAAGAACATATGCTCTGTACGACAAAGCCCAATTCCCTCTGCACCATATTTCACAGCATTTGCTGCATCTGCCGGTGTATCGGCATTGGTACGAACCTGTAATTTACGGTACTTGTCTGCCCATTCCATAATTCGTCCGAAGTTTCCGCTTACAGAAGCTTCGACTGTCTTAATATCACCTTTATAAATCTTACCGGTAGAACCATCTAATGAGACATAATCTCCTTCGTGGAATAATTCTCCACCAAGTTCAAATACTTTGTCTTCTTCGTTAATTGCAATTTCACCACAACCGGATACACATGCAGTACCCATACCACGAGCAACTACGGCTGCGTGAGATGTCATACCACCACGAACAGTCAGAATACCTTCTGCTGCATGCATACCTTCGATATCTTCCGGTGATGTTTCCAGACGAACAAGAATAACTCTTTCACCTTTTTCATGTGCTTCTTTCGCTTCTTCTGCTGTGAAGTAAACCTTTCCTGCTGCTGCACCCGGAGATGCCGGAAGTGCCTGACCGATTACCTGCCCTGCTTTTAAAGCCTCCACATCAAAGGTAGGATGTAACAACTGGTCTAAGGATTTGGCTTCGATACGAAGTACTGCTTCTTCCTGCGTAATCTTGCCTTCATCCACAAGGTCACAAGCAATCTGGATTGCTGCCGGAGCAGTTCTCTTACCGTTACGAGTCTGCAAGAAGAACAATTTTCCTTCTTCGATTGTAAACTCCATATCCTGCATATCACGGTAATGGTTCTCTAATTTATTCGCAATTTCCATGAACTGTTTATAACATTCCGGTAAATCTTCTTCCAATTTCGTAATTGGCTGCGGTGTACGGATACCTGCTACAACATCTTCACCCTGCGCATTAATGAGGTATTCACCATAAATACCTTTCTCACCGGTAGATGGATTTCTTGTAAATGCAACACCGGTTCCGGAAGTATTACCCATATTTCCGAATACCATTGCCTGTACGTTAACAGCAGTTCCCCAGTCACCCGGAATATCATTCATTCTTCTGTAAACGATTGCTCTTTCATTATCCCAAGAACGGAATACTGCTTTCACAGCTTCCATTAGCTGTGTCTTAGGCTCCTGCGGGAAGTCTTCTCCCTTATTCTCTTTATAAATCGCTTTAAAACGCGCAATGATATCTTTCAAATCATCGGCTGTCAAATCCGTATCGTATTTCACACCTTTAGACTCTTTAATCTCGTCCAAAATTCTTTCAAAATAAGATTTCGGAATCTCCATAACAACATCGGAGAACATCTGAATAAATCTTCTATAAGAATCATATGCAAATCTTGGGTTGCCGGTTTTCTTTGCAAAACCTTCCACTGCAATATCTGTCAGACCAAGGTTTAAGATGGTATCCATCATACCCGGCATGGATGCTCTTGCTCCGGAACGAACAGATACTAAAAGCGGATTCTCTGTATCGCCAAACTTCTTGCCCTGCTTCTGTTCCAAGTTTGCTAATGCATCGAAAATTTGTTTCTGGATTTCATCGGAAATCTGTCTGCCGTTATTGTAATAATCGGTACATGCTTCTGTTGTAACGGTAAAGCCCTGTGGAATCGGTAGACCCAAATTCGTCATTTCTGCCAGGTTTGCGCCTTTTCCACCTAAAAGGTTACGCATATCTGCATTACCTTCTTCAAATAAGTACACCCATTTTGCCATAGTTTCTTCTCCCTCTTTTCTTATTCATTTCAATAGATATATCATACCATATCTTGTGCCATCACGCACCTACTTTTTCATTATTTTTACCAGAAAATTTTGTATCTTTCGGAATAAAACTGTCGAAGATGAACAAATCAAAGTCCTTCTCCAAACTCTCTAACTGTTTCTGATTCTTCACCGTCCATGCAACTGCCAGACTTCGATATAATTTTCTACAAATTATGCGCCCCGGCTCTCCTTTAAACTGACAATTGTAAGCTATGAAATCCGGACTTGTTACAAAATTGGTTAGCAAATGCGTTAGCAGAAAATAAAAAAGATTCTTATATTCTCCATCTCTTCTGAAGTTCGTAGATAACTGTCCTCTCATAACCTGTCTGTAATTTCTTCGATACCACAAAAGTGCCAGCGGATTAAAAGATTCTATACAATATACCCCTTTGTATTCCGAAAGCAGTCTCTGCACCACCGGACATAGGCTGATATCCATCCATTCAACTTTTAACTCCACAATTAACGGAACTTTTCCAGCTACCATTGCAAGGAAATCCTCTAACTTCGGAATTCGTTCCTTAGACTGAAGCAATGTAAACTGCTGCAATTCAGCATAAGTAAAAGCATCGACTCTACCGGACACACCGCAAATACGGTCTAATGTAAAATCATGAAAAATAACCGGTATTTTATCTTTGGTAAGCTGTACATCCAACTCAATCCCATATCCTGCTTCTACCGCTTTTCGAAATGCTGCCATAGAATTTTCCGGTGCATCGGAATCATTATCATGCAAGCCACGATGTGCATATAACACTCCCATGTGAGGAGACTTTTCAGGTTTTTTCCATATTCTCGGCATTATCATAAACAAATATAGTAAGCCCAATACTAAAATTGCGCCTATAACAATCAAAATACTTGTAGGAAGTTCCATCATTTTTCCAGTTCCTTTTCTTTCGTTATACTAAGTATTGACAGAATAATTTTTCCCATCTTCTTATGATTATAGTCCGAAAATCAGAAACTGCAAGCCATATCTGCCCGTTTTCCTTGATTTTTCTTGCATATCATGTATAATTAGTTTCTGAGTGAAAAGATTGAAAAATCTAGGTGATTGCGAAACTCATATTTACTTTATGTAAATTGTGCATAATTAACAAACCACCGCAGGTACGCTTTCGCTGCGGTTTTGTCCATAGCGGTACCTAAGATGCTAAAATACAGCATCTAAGTACCGATGGACACACAGCACCTGCTTATGGTAATTGTTAATCATGCACAATATAATCATAGTAATTGATAGTTTCGCAATTACCTAGATTGAAAAATTTATTGTGAGGTATGAATTAGAATGATTAGTGCAAGTAACGTAACTTACAGAGTGGGTAAAAAAGCCCTGTTTGAAGATGTAAATATTAAATTTACCGAAGGAAACTGCTATGGTCTTATCGGTGCAAATGGTGCCGGAAAGTCAACTTTCTTAAAAATCCTTTCCGGTGTTTTAGACACAACCAATGGTGAAATCATTATTACACCCGGCCAGCGTCTCTCCGTTCTGGAACAGGATCACTTCAAATATGATTCCTATCCGGTTATGGATGTCGTTATCATGGGTAACGAACGTTTATATCAGATTATGAAAGAAAAAGATGCAATCTATGCAAAAGAAGATTTCACAGATGAAGATGGTATTCGTGCCAGCGAGTTAGAAGCTGAATTTGCAGAAATGGATGGTTGGGATGCCGAATCCAATGCTGCTATGTTGCTCAATGGTCTTGGTATTGAAACAGATATCCACTATTCAATGATGTCAGACTTAAACGGTAATGAGAAGGTAAAAGTTCTCCTTGCAAAAGCATTGTTCGGTAATCCGGATATTCTTCTTCTGGATGAGCCTACTAACCACTTGGATTTGGATGCAATTGCATGGTTGGAGGACTTCTTAATTGATTTTGAAAATACGGTTATTGTTGTTTCCCATGACCGTTACTTCTTAAATAAAGTATGTACTCATATCGCCGATATTGACTATGGTAAAATTCAGTTGTTTGCCGGAAACTATGATTTCTGGTACGAATCCAGCCAGTTGATTATCAAACAGCGCAAGGAAGCCAACAAGAAGAAGGAAGAACAAATCAAAGAGTTACAGGAATTTATCTCCCGTTTCTCCGCAAATGCTTCCAAATCCAAACAGGCTACCTCCCGTAAACGTGCTTTGGAAAAAATTGAGTTGGATGATATCAAACCATCCAGCAGAAAATATCCTTATATTGACTTCCGTCCGGAACGTGAAATCGGCAACGAAGTATTGACCGTAGAAAATTTATCCAAAACCATCAATGGAGAAAAAGTATTGGATAACATCTCCTTCATTGTAGGACATGATGACAAAATCGCTTTTGTCGGCGGCAACGAGCTTGCCAAAACAACTTTATTCAAAATCCTCACCGGAGAAATGGAACCGGACGAAGGAACTTACAAGTGGGGCGTTACTACTTCACAGGCTTACTTCCCGAAGGATAACACGGCTGAATTTGACAATGATTACACCATTACGGAATGGCTGATGGGCTTCTCTCCTGTTAAGGACGTAACTTATGTTCGCGGCTTCTTAGGACGTATGCTTTTTGCCGGAGAAGATGGTGTGAAGAAGGTTAAAATCTTATCCGGTGGTGAAAAGGTTCGTTGTCTGCTCTCCAAAATGATGATCAGTGGAGCAAACTGCTTGATTTTTGATGAGCCAACCAACCACCTTGATATGGAATCCATTACCGCTCTCAACGAGGGTATGAAGAAATTCAAAGGTGTAGAATTATTCTCCTGTCATGACCATCAGGTTGTTCAGACAACTGCAAACCGTATCATGGAAATTCTGCCGGACGGTAGCTTAATCGACAAGATTACTACTTATGACGAATATCTGGAAAGTGATGTTATGGCAAGAAAACGTACTGTTTACACAAACACAGCAACAGATGATGAGGATTAATGAAACAAGTAGATTTACACGTACATTCAAATAAATCAGATGGAACTTATGCCCCTTTCGAGTTAGTGGATTACGCTCTGGAAAAGGGGCTTTCCGCTTTTGCCCTGACCGACCATGACACAACCGAAGGTCTCGATGAAGCAATTTCCTATGCCAAAGATAAACCGCTTGAGGTTGTTCCCGGCGTTGAATTTTCCACAGAATATGAAGGAAAAGATGTGCACATCGTGGGCTTATATATCTCTTATGATGCTCCTGCCTTTCAAGCAAAATTACAATCCTTCGTAGATTCCCGCGTTAACCGCAATATGAAAATGTGTCAGAATTTGCAAGAGGCAGGCATTGACATTACTTTCGAAAAATTATGTGCAGAGAATCCGGATGCGGTAATTACCCGCGCACACTATGCCGCTTATCTGCAAAATCACGGTTATGTGAAAAGTCGCGCCGATGCCTTTTCCCAATATGTCGGTGACCACTGCAAATATTTTGTTCCCCGCGAAAAAGTAACTCCGACACAGGCAATTGAGCTCATCCTAAATGCCGGTGGTGTACCGATTCTTGCCCATCCTCCTCTTTATCATATGGGAAAAGAGCGATTGGACAACTTAGTTTCTACCCTAAAAGAAGCGGGACTTATGGGAATTGAAGTTATATACTCGACTTATAACACTCAAGATGAACGGGATATGCTCCGTCTGGCAAAAAAATATGATTTATTATACAGCGGTGGCTCTGATTTTCACGGTGACAACAAACCGGGACTGGATCTTGCTTGCGGTTATGGAAAATTATTTGTGCCGGAAGCATTCTTAACAGATATCCGCACCGCTGCAAACCGTTTCTAAAATCTCAATGTGCAACAGACAAGCAGTTAAATTAGATAAGAAAATTGAACTGAGGATAAATACCATGAAAATATTATTTACAGATTTGGACGGAACATTACTAAATAACGAAAGTCAAGTTTCCGAAAAAACCCAAAATTTTATCAAAGATTTTATTTCTGCCGGGAACAAACTCGTACTCTCTTCCGGCAGACCGCTTGATAGTATCTTAGAGGTCAAAGAACAGGCGAATCTCAATTATCCGGGTATTTTCATCATCGCAAGCAACGGAACTCTTGTTTATGACTGCGACCATGAGAAACCAATTCGCGAACTGCGTATGCCTCTTTCCTATGTTTCTTATTTACAAGCACAGGCAAACGCTCAGAATCTTCATATTCAGACATATAATGATGATGCTATCATTACCGCTGTGGAGGACGAAGAAATCAAATTCTATCGCAAAAGAATTCACCTGCCTCTGCTGCTTGCAAAGGATTATACATCTGCTCTGACCAAAGAGCCTTTCAAAATGCTTGCAATTCATTTAACCGACCATAGCAAGCTGACCGCTTTCTGTGATAGCATTGCCACTTGGGCAAACGATAAAATCCAGTATATCTTTTCCAACGACATGTATCTGGAATTATTTGTCAAAGAGGCCGGAAAAGGGAATGCAGTACGCTTCGTCTGCGATTATCTTGGTGTTTCTATAACCGATTCTTTTGCTGCCGGAGATGCTGAAAACGACATTTCCATGTTGGAGGCTGCCGGCTGTGGTATTGCTATGGCAAACGCAGCTCCAAACGTAAAAAAAGCCGCCGATGTCATCACCCCAAAGGATAATGACAACGACGGACTTGCCGATTATTTACAGTCCATACTAAACATTTCTGAATGAGATTCTTGCAAGTCAGGCTTTTTAGCCTGACTTTTTTAGCCTTCAACAATCAGATAACGTCCATCGCCAATATCGAAAACTTCATCTGCCTCCAGAATCCCTTCTTCATCGGCACCTTCCATATCAACACCGGCTTCATCAAAATATTCCCACACTTCTTTGACGGAATTCACAACGACTGCCATACATTCTTCCAAAAAGTCTTCCGCCTCTTCTTCTGTCTCTGCTACATTCTCCGGAAACAACTGTTTCTGATTTTCAAGAAAACATTTTAATACTGCATCATCAAACATAACACATCTCCCTTTCTTTCTTCCAATTACAATAAATTTCTCTGTTTCATTTCCTGATAGAGCCTGCCAATCGGAAGTCCTACCACATTATGATAATCGCCGCAAATTCCTTGAATATGGGATGCAAAAAGTCCTTGTATCGCATAAGCTCCAGCTTTGTCCATCGGTTCTCCTGAATCAACATACGCTGTAATTTCATCCTCTGTCATCGGATAAACGGTGACATCCGTACATTCATAAAAGGTATGGAACATAGACGGCGTATCCTTGTATTTCCATGCTAACGTTACACCGGTATAAACCTGATGACTTTTCCCTTGTAATTCTCGTAACATCTGACAAGCTTCTTCTTTGTCCTTCGGCTTACCCATAATCTTGCCCCAGCAGGAAACTACTGTATCTGCACCGATTACAACATAATCATCTTTGGAAGACTCTGCCAGTTGTCCGCAAATATCTACTGCTTTCTGATAAGACAACTCCTGCACCACATCCTCCGGCGCTTCCTTGGTAATCTCTTCTTCTTTCAGACTTGGCATTGTTTTGAAAGAAAAACCAATCTGCCTTAATAGTTCTTTTCTCCGCGGTGAAGCGGATGCTAATATAATTTTCATTTTATAAACATACCTTTCTAACTCTGTATCGCTATCATGGAAAACTATTTATTCTCCCTGATGTCTTTTCGGAATAAATACTCTTTTATCCGCTACTTTTTCTTTGGTATCAACCATTCTCTTAGCTTCTTCACAGAATCCCAACTGGGAATTGTAAATCTCTTTTCCTCGCTTATCTACTCGCTCATATGTGCCGTTTGGCTGTAAAATATGTGCTTTCACAGTATCTCTTAACTGACAATCCAGAATATACTGCACTTTCTCCTGCAATGCCGGTTTCTCAATCGGGAACATAATTTCCACACGTCGATCCAGATTTCGAGGCATCCAGTCTGCGCTTGCACAATAATATTCCGGCTTACCATCATTTTCAAAGTAGAAAATTCTGGCATGTTCCAAGTAATTTCCTACAATGGAGCGCACACTGATATTCTCACTAACCCCCGGTACCCCAACCTTCAGACAACAGATACCACGGATAATCAGTTCAATTTTAACACCTGCCGCACTCGCCTCATACAACGCTTCGATAATACTCTTGTCACACAAAGAGTTCATCTTTGCAATAATATGTGCCGGTCTGCCTTGTAGCGCATGCTTCTTCTCCCGTTCAATCAGATATAGAAATCTGTCTTTTAACCAAAGCGGAGCTACGGATAACCGATTCCAGGAACGTGGCTCGGAATAACCGGAAAGCATATTGAAGACCGCTGTTGCATCTTCACCGATAGTTTCCGAACAGGTTAATAATCCGAGGTCTGTATATAACTTAGCCGTAGAGTCGTTATAGTTACCGGTTCCTAAATGCACATAACGTCGAATACCGTTTTCTTCTCTTCTAACAACTAACGTAATCTTACTGTGGGTTTTCAAACCAACCAAACCATAAATAACATGACAGCCTGCTTTCTCTAACTTTTTCGCCCACACGATATTATTTTCTTCATCAAATCTTGCCTTTAACTCAACGAGAACAGAAACCTGTTTGCCATTTTCTGCGGCTTGTTCTAATGCAGCAATAATTGGTGAATTACCACTGACTCTGTAAAGAGTCTGCTTAATCGCCAAAACATCCGGATCAACAGCCGCCTGTCTGATAAAGCGCACCACCGGCTCAAAGGTCTGGTAAGGATGATACATCAAAATATCGCCTTCCCTGATTTTGGCAAAAACATTGGCCTCCTCCGGCAATTCCGGTACCTGCTGTGGTTTGGAATAGCTCTGTTCTTTCAAATGTTCAAAACCATCCAGACCATACATTTTCATAAGAAATGTTAAATCAAGCGGACCGTTAATCGGATAAATATCTTCTTTTCCGATATGTAGTTCATCCTGAATGATTTTCAAAAGCCGCTCATCCATACCTGCTTCTACTTCCAGACGAATTGCCTGACCCCATTGTCTTTTCTTTAGCTGCTTCTCAATTTCTTGTAATAAATCCTCTGCTTCCTCTTCCTCAATAGACAAATCCGCATTTCTCATAATACGGAACGGATAAGCACAAACAATGTCATAATTCAAAAACAGCTTGTGCACATTCCTCTCAATCACTTCTTCCAACAAAATAACTGCTTTTCCCTCAGTTGTCGGCATCGGAATAATTCTGGAAAGTACACTTGGCACCTGTACCGTAGCAAATTCCAATTCTCCTTCTCCATTTTTCTTTTTCACGAGGGCACCGATATTCAATGACTTATTCCGAATGAGCGGAAATGGTCTGGAAGAATCCACCGCCATCGGTGTCAGAACCGGATAAACATTATCTTCAAAATACTGGTCAATATAGGCAGCTTCTTCTTTTGTCAAATCTTCATGTTTTGCCACAAGACGAAGACCGTTTGCCGCAAACTGTGGAAACAGCGAACGGTTGTATGTAACATACTGCTGTTCCACCAGTTCATGTGTCGCTTTATTCACTTCTATGAGCTGCTCGTTCGGTGTCAGCCCTGCAATATCCTTTTTGGTATAACCGGCATTCACCATGTCCTTCAGCGAAGCCACACGAACCATGAAAAATTCATCCAGATTAGAAGCTGTAATGCTTAAAAATTTCAAACGTTCAAACAAAGGAAGCTGTTTGTCTCTGGCCTCACTTAATACTCTCTTATTAAAAAGAAGCCAGCTTAACTCTCTATTTGTATAATTTTCTACTTTAGAAAAATCAGATTTTTCTGCCATGCTTTTTTCTGTCCTTTCCGGTTATAAATTCGTTTTCTTCTGTCGAATAACCGGCTTTACACTATATACTTCTTCAAAGAAATCTGCTCTCCGATAGAACAATCCCTTTTCCAATGTAATATCCACCGGTGTATCAATCGTAATAATTAACTGTTCATCCTTCAAGGTCGTTTTAACATCTTTAAACTTCTGTTTATGACTTCGATCCAGCCCATTTGCAATTTTTAAAATAGCTGCCAGCTTAGCAATTTTCAGATAAGCTTCTCTGTCCAGATGAACATTTTCTTTACCTAATACTTCGTAATAATCGAAATCCATGTGATTATACTTCACCACATTCGCTACAATTTCTCTTTCCAGATGGGAAAGACCGATAATCTCCGTTGACATGATAATATGGTAAGAACACTCTCCCAAATTTACCAGACTGATATACTTACCGCAGTCATGCAAAAGGGTAGCAAGCTGCAGCAAAAGTCTTTCTCTTTTTCCGAGGCCGTGAACCTTCTTCATGCTGTCAAAAATCGTCAGTGCAATCTGCTCTAACGTTTCACTTCTGCGCTTGCTTCCCATATAACGTTTGCTGATATTCTTAGCACAAGCAATAATATCCTTTTCAAAGTCATGGGCTGCTGTTATGATTTTATTCTTCTCGCCATATTCGTATGCAATACCGTCACACAATGTCACACCAGGTACCCATACATATTTCGCATCCATCACGCTCACAATCCGATTTAACAATACACTTGAAATATAAAGAAGCGGAATATTTTCTTCCGGCATACCTAGTATTTTGGCAGCCTCCATAATAGACTTTTCCCGTATTGTTCTCATAAAATGTTCTAATTTTTCTGCTTCAATACAATCGTCTCCCAGTGCAGACATCTTATGCTCTACTACGGCTGATATATAATCATCTACTACAATAATATTCTCGATTTCATGGTCTTTTAAATATAATTTCTTAAAAACAGCAAGCTGCGAACTGATAAACTCGTCTATCATCGCCTCATACTGTCCCGGACGAATATTCAAATGACTCATTTTATCCTGCAATCGCAAAATACCCAGTTTCATATTCTGGGTTGTTACCAAGGTATCCTTTATGAAAAGGGATATCTGTATGCTGCCGCCGCCAATATCCAAAATTGCCGTCTCTTTCTCAATAACCTTATTAAATACTTTTCCCTTGGAGGCAATTGATTTATAATCCAGAAAACGCTGCTCAGAATTGCTCAAAACCTCGATCTTAATTCCGGTTTTTTGCTCTATCTGATCCAAAACAATAATCGTATTCTCTGTTTCGCGGATGGCACTTGTACCGTATGCTTTATAATCGTCAACACGGTAGCTTTCCATAATTTCTTTATATTCCCGCAATATACGACATAATTCATCTACCTTCTCATAACTGATTTTGCCATTCGCATAGGTTTCTGTTCCCAAATCAATACTATGCCTTATCGAATCAATCTCTTTTAGTCCGTTCTGTTTGGACATTTCAAATATCTTCATTGAAAGCTCATATGAGCCTACATCAATTGCCGCAAAAGTTTTCATATAAACCTCCGTGCTGCCTAATATTTATGTTTGCTGTTTTCTATGCTTGTCCTAATAAGTAATCTATAAACTGCTGTGCCGTTCTACCCGACAATCCACCATGAGCAAGTTCCCACTTGTTTGCTTCCAGAAGAAGCTCCTCTTCCGGCACATTGACACCATACCGCTCTGCCAGTGACTTTACAATCTGCTGAAACTGCTTTTTATCCGGTGCGCAGAAGAAAATCGTCACACCAAAAAGGGATACTAAGGAAAGCTTCTCCTGTACCGTATCACCTGCATGCAAATCATCTCTTCTATCTTCTTTGTCGCTGAATTTCTCCCGTACCAGATGTCTTCTGTTGGAAGTTGCATAAATCAGTACATTGTTCGGCTTTTTCTCAAGACCGCCTTCAATAACAGCCTTCAAATATTTATATTCAATTTCAAAATCTTCAAAACTCAAATCATCCATATAAATGATAAATTTGTAATTGCGGTTTTTAATTTGAGTAATCACATCGTTCAAATCCTGAAACTGATGCTTATATACCTCAATAATGCGCAGTCCATCATCATAGTATTCATTAGCTATTGCCTTAATACTGGAAGATTTACCTGTTCCTGCATCACCAAATAACAGACAGTTATTGGCCTTTCTGCCCTTTACAAAGGCTTCGGTATTGTCAATCAGCTTTTTCTTCGGAATTTCGTAACCGACCAAATCATCCAGATGCACATGAGCAATATTCAAAATCGGTTCAATTTCTACCCCATTCTCACCATGCTTGACACGAAATGCCTTATGCAATCCGAACTTTCCTACACCGTAATCCTTATAAAACTCTGTCAAAGTATCTTTCATAGCCTCCGGAGTATCATCCGAATTAAACTGCATTGCCAGATGACAGATTCTATCACGAATTCTTGTATTATATACCTTACTCTCCTGAAAACAGCTCTCATAAGAAAGTATCATGGAGAATTCCGGTACCCTCAACACCTTCATCATATCCCCAAAATCATAATCATACAGTTCCTTGAAAATACAAATATCATGAAGTACCAGTTCGTTAATTGTCCCTTCTACATTTCCTCTGATTTCACATGCTTTACTATAACTGTTTTCATTATTTACCAGCAAATTCGCCAGATAACAGTGCCACAAATTTCCATAGAAACCGTGCGATGCTGCAATTTCAAGCAATTTGTGCATACAGTCATAACACAACGTTCTATCCTGCTCTTCCTTATAATACTCCATCAGGCGCACCATATCACGCAACAAATCTCCCTGCGCAAAATCCTTGTATATAATCAGTTCTTCTATTCTCATAGTAGTCTCCTTTATATTGCGTATAAATTACAAATAAGAGGCGATTTGCCACTGCATCCGGAGCCTCGTTTTGTAATTATGCGCAACTAATAATTCCCTAAGATCCTCATATTTCTGGCTTCATCCCGCAATCCTCTCAAGGCATTCTTAACCGCACTGTCTGCCAGATTGCCATCAAAATCAATGAAGAAACGATATTCCCAGTTTCTGTCCTCAAGCGGACGACTTTCAATCTTCGTCAAATTCAGATTATTATAGATAAAATGAGAAAGCATATGGTATAATGAACCGCTTTTATGCGATATTTCAAAACAGATACTAACCTTATCCGCTTTCTTTAAAAAGATTTTCTGATTCGTTACAATAATAAAACGGGTGGAATTTGTCTGAGAATTGTTTACACTTTTCTCCAGAATATCCAAGCCATAAATCTTCGCCGCCTGCTCACTGGCAATCGCCGCCTGACTCTTATCACCATCTTCACTTACTTTTCTTGCTGCAAAAGCATTGTTCTGCATACTTATCTGCTTCCAGGACGAATGTACATCCAGATAGCGTGCACTCTGCATCAAAGACTGTGGGTGGGAGTAAACCGTCTTAATATCATCTATACTTGCTCCCGGCGTTCCCATCAGACAATGCTCGATTTTGATAATCTGCTCCCCCACAATGTAATTCTCAAATTCAACTAATAAATCATAAATTTCATTCACAATACCCGCTGTTGAGTTTTCAATCGGAAGCACGGCAAAATCTGCACTTCCCTCTTCAATCGCACACATCGCATCACGGAAAGTATCCACATGGAAACAATTCACATCCTCCCCAAAATAGCGTAGCATCGCCATATGTGAATATGCCCCTTCTGCTCCTTGAAAAACGACTCTGGTATTTTTCATATCCAGTTCATCCACACCAATAAAAGGTAATTTACCCATACTGCCTTTTTCCGAAAGCTTCTTATACTGCAATTTCCGGCTCATAGACATAATCTGCTCAAAGAGCTCCTGAATTCCATGTCCGTTAAATTCATTATGTGTCAATGATTTTACCTTGCGAAGTTTCTCTTCTTCGCGCTCTTTATCAAAAACCTTTTTTCCGGTTTCTATTTTATAATCAGCCACTTGAGAACAAATATCCATTCGGCTCTCGTATAACTGCACAATCTGTGCATCAATTTCGTCAAGCTGTTTTCTTAATTCCAATAAATCTACCATCGTTAATCTTATCCTTCCAATTCTTATGTATCATTCTCTTGTATATCATTTAGAGAATCCTTTTAAACCTTTCACTTTAATAATCTTATAACAAATCCCACTTGATAGCAAGCAAGTTTACGACTATACTATCTTTATGCGCAACTTAATTTTTAGTACAGGGGAGAATTGATAAAATGACTGAAAAAAAGAAAAACATTCTTATACTTAGCATTACTTTCGGTGTGCTGCTTGTCTTATTTTTTTTCATGCTTTTGTCCGGCAGGATACCTATGAACGACGAGTATACCGTAGGAAACACTGCAGGTAATCTGAATAATAGAGGTTACTTCTGTGAATCAGACGGGAAAATATATTTTGCAAATGCTTATGACAACTACGCACTCTACTCTATGAATCCGGATGAAACGGAAATTGAGAAATTAAACAGTAACTCCGTTTCCTGCATCAATGCCGGCGGAAAATATCTTTATTATTCCATGCAAAGTGGTACCGGTGGAGAAGGACTGGGCTATATGATGCGTACATACGGTATATACCGCAGCAAAAAGAACGGAAGCGCTTCAACTTGTCTGGACAGAGCTGCTACTAATACCCTACAGCTATGCGGCAACTACTTATACTATGATAATTACACGAATGATCCAGCCGTTTTATCCAAAATCAAAATTGATAAATCCGATAAAACAGATGTAACTGACTATGTTGTCAATCCTGCCTGTTATACAAACGGTAAGATTTATTTTAATGGCATGGTAGATGACCATGCTCTTTATACGTTAGATACAGCAACCGATCAAGTAGAAAACGTATGGCAAGGTGATATATGGGATCCGGTTATGCTAGATGACTACGTTTATTATATGGATATCGCAAATAACTATCGCTTATGTCGCTATTCCTTGTCCGGTGATGTTGTGGAAATATTAACAGACGACCGTGTAGACTACTTTAACGTATACGGCAACTTTATTTATTTTCAGACTTGTTCCGAAACCGAACCTGCATTGAAACGCATGGTTATAGATGGCAGCAATCCTGAGATTGTTGCTGAAGGTGTTTATGAAAACATTAACATTACCTCTCAATATGTATACTTTAATCAGTTCGGCGAGTCCGTTCCGGTATACAAAACAAGTACCAACGGTGCAATCAATGTATCTACCTTCGATGCTGCACAGGCTGCTGCCGTAGAAAATATGAAATAAGATAGCCATGAAAAGATAAAATATAGCAAAAGAAGAAATAAGGCTTGGCCCTATTTCTTCTTTTCTTTTTTGGCTACTGTTTTCTTTCTTAATTGTTTTACTTCATATAGTTTTTCATCCGCTAATGTTAAAGCTTCTGCCAACGTCAATTGCGTTTCCGGTTTCAACAAATATGCTCCGGCCGAAACTGTAACATTGTAATCCTTCTCGCTCTGTACGTTAAAGTCATCAAAGGATTGATAAATTCTTTGCAAAATAGCTGCGCTATCATCGCCCCCCTGATAGTGGATAACACAGGCAAACTCATCCCCACCGATTCTTCCGGCAATTCCTTTGCCCTCCACGGTCTTAATCAGCATATCACCGATTAACTTCAAGGAAAAATCACCTTCCTCATGCCCATATCGGTCATTAATGATTTTCAAGTTATTCATATCTACATAAACAACCAACAAATCTTTTTTCCATGTTTTGCACTCTGCTATCATCTTCTCAGCCGCATCATAAAAACCTCTTCGATTGAAAATACCTGTAAGACCATCTGATTTCGATAAAGTATCAAGTGCAATATTATTTTCATGCAAGGTTGCAAGACTTTCTTCCAACTGTTGCTGAATTTGTTCGTTGGTTCGAAGCAAAGAAATCATCTTCGCCGCTGCTCCCATCTGATTCACCAGAAATTCACCATTTACATAAATACTTTCTGTCAAATCACTCAATAAAACACCATATAACATTTCATTGGCAAACAAAGGTGATAGTACTAAGTTATATCTTTTATCTTCTTTCATAAAACGATTATGAAAAATATCCGCAAATAACACTTTCTGTTCATTGGCTGAAACAGAGGTAACTTCTCCATCCTGCAAATATGCTTTCAGATAAAGCTCGTGCGGCACACTGAAGCGTTCTTTATATAAATGTGTAATCGGTTTCTCAAACGTATATATGTAAGCATTCTCAATATTCATCCAATCCAGATTGCCTAACAAATACGCGTAACTCTTATCATTCCCCTTTTCAAATTGCAACATATCCCGAATAAATAACTTCATAGAGTAGTTACTTTGATTCTCCGCTTCTTTCATTGCACCGGCAAGACAATTCATTGCCAGAATCATCTTGCGATATATAACGGAGAAGAAGTCGCGTAATTCAAAACGCCTTGCTTCACTTTTTTGCCTACGCTTCAATCCTCGATATATTTCTTCTAAAAAGATTAAAAGGTTTTCGACATCTGCATAACCAACCGCTCCCAAATCCAAAAATTGGTCTGTCAACTGTTGTAATTCCCGATAATCTTCCAATCTCGTTTCTTCTATTTCAAAGGTATCAATCAACTTTTCAAATAAACTACAAAAAGCCCCCTTCAATACTTCCATTTTCTCCGGCTTCTCTTCATGTCGATACCGATAAAAAATATCATTGAAAGCACTATCTAAATTAAACTTATAGCCGCCATTTTCTTCTACATCCACAGTACTTGCTCCTGTAAAAGAATTACGTAACACAAATTTTGTTGGCATAGTGCAACTCTCTACTGATATTCCATCCAACATCCGCATTAACATTTTGAATGCTTCTGCCCCAAGTTCTCCCATATCTGCTCGAACAGAAGAAAGAGATGGCTCTGCCATAATAGCTAACATAGAATCATCATAACCAAGTACAGAAATATCACGTCCGGGCACCAGTTTGCGCTTTTTCATCTCATCATAAAGCCCAAGCGCCGTTCCATCATTCACACAGAAAATTGCTTCTATTCCCGGATTATCATCTAACAACTTGGCTGCCTTATCCTGACACCCTCTGGAAAGATTTCCTTCCACAAACATTTCATCCCTAAAAGCAATACCGTTTTCCGTAAGATTACGAATAAATGCTTGTTTTCTATCCTCTGCGTCTGAATTATCACTGCTTCCGCCAATCATACCAAACTTCGTAAATCCGGCCTTTTTAATCAAATAATTCATCCCTTCATCAATCCCCATAGAATTGTTAAAGGTTACGCTAACATAGCCATCTATCTTAGATGCCACCAAAACACAAGGAATATCCTTATAATCCTGCAATAAAACTTCTATCCTGTCCCTTGTTGTTAAACTGCCAATACAATCGGCCGCAACAACAATTCCATCGACTGTTTCCGGTCTGGCATAAGAAAAAATCGTATTATATTGATACTCATATATCAGTTCACTATGCTCCGATAAATCTCTTTCCCAATATTTTCCGGGCAAAAAAACGAGATTCACATTTTCTGCCATAGAGGCATTTCTTGCTCCTTGGCAAATCGCTCTCGTTGCATCATCCAATATTCCACTGACAAGAATTCCTATTGTAAGCTTTTTTTCTCTATTCATAGAATCTCAGCCTTCTTTGCTAAATCATAAATTAAGTATAGCACACTCACGCTTTCTTTGCAAAAAAGTATGTTCCGTTTTAACTATATGGTCTAACTATCGCAATCGAAACATCGTATTAAAAACATCAAGTGGCAACATCTTGCGATAAATGGAAGCAAGTTTCTCTCCAACACCCTCTCCCGCTGTCTCTTTTGCTATCGGCAAAACCATCAGTTTATAGTCCACTCCGAAAGCAAAACTTCTCGCCTCCGCCATTTTCACTCCATTTTGCTCATAAAAGCAAATCCTCCTCTTTCGGAGTATCTTTTCTTCCTCGGACTCAGCACTTTCATCATCTTCTACTTCAAAAATAATGCCGTCCCATTCCGTACAACTTTCTTTTAGCAGGGCAAGGGCATTCCCACCATAGCCCTTTCCTCTTGCCTCTTCACATACTGCAAAATAATCTACTAAAAGCATATGCTCATCCGGGTCTGCCATTGTAAACGCGTAGGCTCTGAGTATGTCTTTTCCTTCGCTCCTGCCTTTTCCTACGTTACTATCATTTCTTTCCTCTGCACAATCTGCCTTCTCATAAAAGCCATAGCCACGATAGAAGCCCTTATCCCAAAGAGCTTCTATCATTGAAAAAGGTTTTAATTCATTTTGCGGAAAGTCTTGATGCCCATGCCCAATATAAACTGCTTTGGCTTCTCTGATATCCAAGGGTTTAACGTATATATTCCAAGTCGATGACATGTTTCTCTCCTACCTTCTGCACTTCCTCATAAAGCTGTACTACCGTCTTGCCAAAAACCGGATGCACCATATATGGTGCAATCTGTGACAATGGTTCTAATACAAAATCACGATTTTGCATATCTTCATGCGGAATCTGCAGATTATCGGTATACATCACGATATCATCATAGAAAATAATATCAATATCTAACGTTCTTGGTCCCCAATGTTGCGTTCTCTCTCTGCCTTCTGCCTTTTCTATTTCATGTAACTTATCTAACAACTCTTCCGGTGTGTATAAGGTTTTCACCATCAATGCTCCGTTTAGGAATTCTTCCTGTTCTACCTCCCCGTATGCTGTTGTTCGAACCAACTCAGAAGTCTTAACAATCTTGCATTTGCTGTCTGCTGCAATCGCCACAATCGCATCTTTAATATACTTCTTCTTATCTCCCATATTCGAACCGGTTGCAAGATAAGCTGTATGCCATTTACGGACAATCTCCACAGATATCGACTCAAATTCCAAACCGATTGGTGCTTCCGGTTTCCGAATTTCAATCTTCACCTCATCAATCAGACGAAACTCTATCAAAATAGCCTCTGCCAGTTTCTCTGCCAATGTTTCGAGTAATTTAAATAAATTACCTCTTACAAATTGATGAATAAATTGGCATACTTCTCCATAGTTAGTAGAAAGCTCCAGTCTATCCTCTAACCCTGCCTTCCTGGTATCTGTATACAAAACAGCATTTATATAAAAATTCTGCCCGTTTTCATTTTCCTCCTTGTATACCCCATGATGTGCATACACTTTCAAGTTTTCAATAATAATCTTATCCATGTCCTGTACCCCTTTCTGTATATCATCCATAAAGAATTGCTTCTGCCATTTTAATTGCCCTGACATTTTCCTTCACATCATGTACTCTGACAAACATTGCATCTTTCATAACAGCCATAACAGTTGTTACCAATGTTCCTTCTACCCTCTCTTTTGGTGGAAGATTTAATGTCAATCCAATCACAGACTTTCTGCTTGTTCCCAGTAACACCGGATAACCTAACGTATGTAACTGTTCCATTCGTTTTATGATTTCCAGATTATTTTCATAAGTCTTCCCAAATCCTACTCCAGGGTCCAAAATAATCTTTCCATCCGCTATCCCTGCCTTATGTGCAATCGCAATGGTTTCTTGCAAATCAACTATCACATCCTGCATATAGTCCTGATAAACAGCTTCTTTTCGATTATGCATCAGACAACATGATGCTTCTGCTTCTGCAATCACACCAGCCAGTTCCATATCGTATTTCAAGCCCCAGATATCATTGATTAAATCTGCCCCCGCTTTCATACCTGCTTTTGCAACTTTTGCCTTATAAGTATCCAGCGAAATTGGTATGTTAAATTTTGTTTTAATTTTCTCAATTATAGGTGCTACTCTGGCAATCTCTTCTTCCTCTGATAATACGGTATACCCCGGTCTGGTTGATTCGCCGCCGATATCTACAATGTCCATGCCTTCCTTTATCATTTCTTCCACATGAAAAAGAGCCGCATCCATTTGATTGTATTGACCACCGTCCGAAAACGAATCCGGTGTAACATTCAAAATTCCCATAACATACGTATGACCTTTTGTCTGAAACTCTCTCATTCCAATCCGCATCTTGTCTGTTTTCATGCAACCTTCACCCCTGACTCAGAACTATCTTTCCCATGGGATTTCATTCCCATAGGGTTTCATTCCTATTTTAATACTCCTCTAATAACGGAGTATTAAATTCTTCTTGTCTGCTTTCCAATTACATTCTTTCTCTACCGGACATGCAAAGCAACTGCGACTCATTTTATCTGCCCGATAAAGAAGTCCATTTAAGCTCGCCTCTTCTTTAATGGATGCATTGCGGTGATTACGTATCGCTTCAACAATAACAGTTGTTTCTTTATCATTGTAATCACAATCTTGTAAAATTTCCGGTGCTAATTCTGCACTTGCCTGTTCATGCGGTGTGCCATCCTGATATTGTCTAAATCTACCTATGTCATGTAACAAAGCCGCGGCATAAATTAGATCCTTTGGAATCCCCAACTGCTCCTGCAAGTTGAATATCGTTGCCAGTCTCGCTACATCCAGAAAATGTCCCATATTATGCCTACAAAACTTCCTGTCTGATTCTTCAGATTCATTTTTTGCCAAGCATTCGATAAATAAATCATGATTTAATATTCTGTTTATCCTGTCATTCACTATTTCTTTCATTTGTACTCATCCACAAACTTCTAGTTATTCTAGTCCTTTTATCCTTGTACCATCCGGAAGAAATCGTTCTGTAACTGCATATTTTCTTCAAAGCAACCCCTTTTTGCCATTGTTATGGTCTTACTTCCCGGCTTTTTCACACCTCGCATCGTCATGCACATATGCTCTGCCTCTACCATCACCATAACACCTTGTGGTTCTAAGTGCTCCATAATTGCATCTGCAATTTGCGATGTCATCTGTTCTTGAATCTGTGGTCTTTTGGCATACACTTCTACCGTTCTTGCCAGTTTACTAAGACCTACCACTTTGCCATTTGGTACATAAGCAATATGCGCTTTACCATAAAACGGAAGTAAATGGTGTTCACATGCGGAATAAAATACAATATCCTTCTCCACCACAATTTCATTATTTGCAACAGAAAATGTTTTGGCAAGATGCTCTCTTGCATCCTCCTCCATACCACTGAATATTTCCATACACATTCTTGCAATTCGTTCCGGTGTTTCTAATAATCCTTCTCTGGTCGGGTCTTCTCCGATACCTTCCAAAAATAATTTTACTGCTTCTTTTACTTTATTCTGATCTACCATGAGAGTCTCTCCTGATTGTGTCTCTATGTTCTACGATATTTATCAATTCACCCAGATAAGAAAGTGATCCAAATGCAATAACAACTGTTTCTTTATCTCTTCCAGTCAGTAAATATGCAATTTCTACTGCTTCCTGCAAACTGTCTGCCACCGTTACACTTTCATGGTACTCTTGTACCGTCTGCGCCAATTCATACCCATGCAGTGCCCTTTCGTTATTAGGCGGTGTTACTGTGATAATATGCTCCGCGAATTCAAAGGTCTGGCGAATTATCTTATCGTATTCTTTGTCTTTTAATATTCCCATTATATATATGATTCTTCTGTTTGTAAAATAGAACCTGATGGCTTCTGCCAATCTTGCCGCACCATCTTCATTATGTGCTCCATCCACAACAAAAAGCGGCCTCTGTCCAATCACGCTGAATCTTCCTATCCACGTCGTCTCCATAAGACCTTTGCGAAGCTGCTCCTCTGTTACCGGAAAACCTGATTTCTGCAAAGCACCAATTACTTCAACTGCCAGTATCGCATTGTCAACCTGATACTGTCCCGGCATGGTAATCGTCAGATTCTTATACTTATCATAACTGAAATGCTGTGTTTTCAGACCATACTTTACCTGTTTGGCGCGGCTTGTATCAGCAATTAGCATTCTACACTTCTTTTTTGTTGCTACCTGCTTTACAATCTGCATTACTTCCGTCTTCTGCCTTAAGGATACAACACAGCTTTTCTCCTTAATAATTCCTACTTTTTCTACAGCAATTTCTTCCAGCGTTTCTCCCAAAACTGCCATATGATCCATGCTGATTGATGTAAAAACGGAGCAAAGCGATGTCTGTATAATATTTGTAGCATCCAGTCTGCCGCCAAGTCCGGTTTCTAATACTACAATATCACACTGTTTATCCAGAAAATACAAAAAAGCCACTGCTGTTTCTATTTCAAACGGTGTGGGATGTGGTAACTCTTCTGCTACCATCTGGTCCACCACTACTTTTACCTGCTCCAGATACTTACATAATCCTGACTGCGTAATCTGCTTCCCATCAATCTGAAAACGTTCACGATAGTCGAAAAGTGTCGGTGAAATATATCGCCCCACCTTATATCCTGCGGATTGCAATATAGTAGAAACATAGGCCAACACGGAACCTTTACCATTCGTACCCGCAATGTGCACAAATTTCAATTCATTCTGGGGATTGCCTAAACGTTCGCACAACCTCTGCATATTTTCCAATCCGAGCACACTTCCGTATTGCTGTAAGGATTCTACATATTCCATTGCTTCTCTATAATTCATGTGTATACTCCTCCCGATTGTGGGTATTCTATAAGCATGAAAAAATTTATTCAAAACTTTATCCACTGCGGACTGCTTGGCTGGTGCATGGAAATTTTGTTTACTGCCTTCCACTCTTACCAGATGCGAGATCTCCGGCTGTCGGGCAACACCTCTCTCTGGATGTTTCCTATTTATGGAATGGCTGCTTTTCTGGCACCCATAAGCCGTCTGCTAAAAGGCAAAAACTTCATATTCCGCGGCTTTGTTTACACCGGAATGATTTTCTCAGGTGAATTTATTACCGGAATGCTTCTTCGCAAAAAAGAAGCTTGCCCCTGGAATTACGAAAATTCCCGTTGGAATCTCTGCAAAGTCATCCGTTTAGACTATGCCCCCTGCTGGTTTCTCGCCGGTCTCCTGTTTGAAAGACTGCTTTTGCCAAGCGAGCAGCTTCCGCATCATAAATAGATACGCAATTGCAAGGAAAATTCCAGTCACAGCCCATGAGCTTGCATTACCAAGACATACGCCCAAATAACTATGATAATGCGCTGCTGCAAATGCAGCCACCGTACGGCATACCAGTTCCACAACACCACCCATCATAGGCATGAATGAGAAACCACAACCCTGCATTGCATTTCGGAATATAAATATCATACCGAGTCCGGTGAAACATAAGCCGCAGACTCCTACATAAATTCTCGCATATTCTAAAATTTCTGTCACATCTCCGCTGACAAATAACCGAATAACATAAGGTAGTGCCAACATAATCACACCATATATTACAATCGAATATACAAGTGACATTACGTTGGAAATACGAACTCCTTTGCGAATTCGATCGATATCATTCACACCTCTGTTCTGTGCGCAATATGTTGACATGGTTAGCCCTATGGCTCCATATGGCTGTGTAACAAGCTGTTCTACTTTACAGGCGGCTGTATATGCTGCCACAACGGTAGAACCAAACATATTAAGTGCCATCTGTACAAAGATGGTGCCTACTGCAGTAATCGAAAACTGCAATGCCATCGGCAAACCAATAGAAAGCTGATGATGCGTACACTGTGCATCCAGTTTCCAGTGCCTTTTCTCAATCTGCAGAACAGGTACCTTTTTTATCATATAAATCAAACATAACACGCCGGAAATACCTTGTGACACTATGGTAGCAATCGCTGCACCGGCAACACCCATCGGTATCACCAATATCAAAAACAAATCCAGTACAATATTCAGAACTGCCGAAACAACCAAAAAGTATAACGGCACTTTACTGTTACCGACTGCTCTCAGAAAACTGGATAACAGATTATACAAAACACTGCATCCCATACCTCCGCAAATAATCAGAATATATGTCTTTGCCATATCAAAAATATCTTCCGGTGTATTCATTACTTTTAACAGCCCATCCATAATAAACACACTAAACAAAGTCATAACAACCGTTATTATAACAGAAAGTGTTGCCGCATTGCCTACCGTCTGCTTCACACCCTCTATATCACCTGCTCCAAATCTCTGGGCAGTAAGTACTGTAAAGCCCGCGGTAAGTCCCATTAGGAAACCGAGGATTAAAAACGAAATAGTACCGGTGGCCCCTACTGCCGCAAGTGCCTCTACACCTACATATCTGCCTACGATAATAGTATCCACCATATTATATAGCTGCTGAAAAATATTTCCTATTACAATAGGAATGATAAACTTTACAATTAAACGCGTTGGATTCCCCTTTGTCATATCCAATTCCATAATAAAGTTCCTCGCATTCTATACAATTATATTTCTACATACTCATTTTCTACGCATCTATATCATCCATATCGTCCATCTGCCCTGAACCGATATCCAAAGTGTTCAATGTACGACGTTTCCTTCTCGCTTCTTCAGATGTTTTAAGAATATAATCTTTAATTTCTTTTGCATTCTTAATGTGCTCTATGATAAGTGTCGGATGTGTAGTATCTCCGGTATGACATACAATCGAACCAAGACCAAAAATGCGTTCCATAAAACTTGCCTGCAACTCAACATCCTGCACTTTGTACATATAGCAATCATTCTCCTTGGTCGAAAATAAACCACTATCAATCGTAATTAATTCCTCACCAATTGTATACTTGGTAAAAGTAAACGGTAATCCTAAGAATACCCATCGTTTTCTCTCTTGATACTGCATAATCTGCTCCTCTTCTTTCTGTTATTTTTTCCTAAAACAATCTCTAAAAAACAATATCCCATAATCTTCACTATAGCATATTCGAACACATTCCACAACTTCCTATTAAACATAAAATTTATCATCTTTTGCATTCATTTTACATTGAAACACCTCTTTCTTTGTGGTATGATATACAAAATGTTGTACCAAAAGGAGGTAGCTTATGACAGCAAATGAATGTATCAAAGGACGCAGAAGTATCCGTAAGTTTAAACAGGACCCAATCAGCCACGATTTACTTGCTGAAATTGTTGAAACAGCTTCTTATGCTCCAAGTTGGAAGCATACCCAGATTGTTCGCTATGTTGCCGTGGAAGGTGAATTGAAGGATAAAATTGCTGCCGAAGGCACTTCCATGTTTCCTAATAATGGTAAAATTATGCAAAATGCTCCTATGTTAATCGCTGTTACTGTTATTAAAAACAGATGCGGTTACGAAAGAGATGGCTCTTTTACTACTCCTCGTAAAGATACTTGGCAGATGTATGATGCCGGTGTTGCATCCCAGACTTTCTGTCTTGCTGCATACGAGAAAGGTATCGGTTCCGTTATCATGGGCATTTTTGATCAGGAAAAAATTGAAGCCTTATTAGAATTACCGGAAGATAGAGAACTTGTTGCTTTGATTCCTATTGGTTATCCGGATGAAGAGCCGGTTGCTCCTAAGAGAAAACCGGTTGATGATTTATTGTCATTCAAATAATTAAGTACATAGAAATAGAAGAGATATCCTCTCTTCTATTTTTTTGAGAATTCAAACAAAGGAGTATGCCAATGAGACATTTAATGAATCCCCTTGATTTTACAGTGGAAGAACTTGATTCCCTGTTTGATCTTGCAAACGATATTGAAAAAAATCCTGCAAAATATGCACATGCGTGTGAAGGCAAAAAGCTCGCAACCTGCTTCTATGAACCAAGTACCCATACAAGACTTAGCTTTGAATCTGCTATGTTAAGTCTTGGCGGACAAGTTCTCGGTTTCTCAGATGCCGGCTCCTCTTCTGCCTCCAAAGGTGAAAGCGTTTCTGATACGATTCGTGTTATTTCCTGCTTCGCCGACATCTGTGCTATGCGTCATCCCAAAGAAGGTGCACCAATGGTTGCTGCCGAAAAATCCTCTATTCCGGTTATCAATGCCGGTGACGGCGGACATCAGCATCCAACCCAAACACTGACAGATTTACTGACCATTCGTTCCTTAAAAGGACAGCTCGGTAATTTTACGGTCGGTTTATGCGGAGATTTAAAATTCGGAAGAACTGTACACTCTCTAATTAATGCCCTGGTACGTTATCCGAATATTCACTTTATCTTCATCTCTCCACCGGAGCTTCGTGTACCTGACTACATTACCGATATGTTACAAGAGAGAAATATTAGTTATGAAGAAGTTATCCGTTTGGAAGATTGTATTTCTAAGCTGGATTTACTGTATATGACTCGTGTTCAGCGTGAACGTTTCTTTAACGAAGAAGATTATGTTCGTTTAAAAGACTTCTATATTTTAAACAAAGCAAAAATGGAACTCGCCAAAGATAATATGTTGATTCTTCATCCACTTCCTCGTGTCAATGAAATTTCCGTAGAAGTTGATGATGACCCAAGAGCCGTTTATTTCAAACAGGTACAATACGGCGTTTATGTCAGAATGGCACTAATACTGACGTTGCTCGGCATCACATGCGAATAACACCGCTAAACTAGCACTTCATAACGAGTTGAACAAGAAGGAGAAAAACTATGTTAAACGTTGGAAAAATTGAAGAAGGTTTCGTACTTGACCATATCGGAGCCGGTAAAAGCTTATCCATATATCACCACTTACAATTAGATAAATTGGACTGTACTGTTGCTATTATCAAAAATGCGAAAAGTAATAAAATGGGTAAAAAAGATATCTTGAAAGTAGAATGTGATATTAACACTTTAGATTTGGATGTTCTTGCTTTTATCGACCATAACATCACCGTTAACGTGATTAAAGATGGCGAAATTGTTGCCAAAAAGGAATTAGTCCTTCCAAAGGAAATCAAAAATGTCATCAAATGCAAGAATCCAAGATGTATAACATCCATTGAGCAAGAACTTCCTCATATCTTCGTTCTTGCCGATGAAGAAAAAGAAATTTATCGTTGTAAATACTGTGAAGAGAAATATGACGAAAGACTGGAGTAATCCGGTCTTTTTTTGTATCTAATAAAAAACAATGATTTTACAACAAAATCATAGACATTTTTCTAATATGTGATATTATAAATATATAAATAGTAATAGTTACTATTTTTATTTTCTAAAAAATTTATTAAAGGAGGTAACTACTATGGCACAGAACAACACAGCACAGGTAAATAACTTAGTATCCTTATTGGATGGATATGCAGCAAAAGGCGGTCACCACTTAAACGTCAACGTACTAAATCGTGATATGCTTCTGGATGCTCAAAAACATCCGGAAAACTATCCTCAGTTAACAATCCGTGTTTCCGGCTATGCCGTAAACTTCATTAAATTGACACCGGAACAGCAGGCAGATGTTATCAGCCGTACTTTCCATGAAAGTGTTTAACTACAACTCCTCTAAAACTTCATAGATATAACACGAAAAGTCGGGAAGCATTTTCCCGACTTTTCCTATTTCCGCTATAATTTACAAAGAAATTTTTAAATAAATTCTAAACCTGTGCTACATCTTTCATAGAGAAACTGATACGTCCCATCTTATCTTTTCCAAGACATACAACAGTTACTTTATCACCAAGTGTCAGAATATCTTCTACATGGTTGATTCTTTCTTTTGCAATCTTAGAAATGTGTACCATACCCTCTTTGCCCGGCGCAAACTCAATGAATGCACCGAACTCTTTGATACTAACTACTGTTCCTTTGAAAATCTGACCTTCTTCAAAGTCAGTTGTGATAATCTTAATCATATCAACTGCTTTGTCCATCATTTCTTTGTCAGTACCGCATACAGATACTTGTCCGTCATCTGTAATATCAATCTTAACGCCTGTACGAGCGATAATCTCATTGATTGTTTTACCACGCTGTCCAACTACATCACCGATTTTATCCGGATCAATCTGGATAGAAATAATCTTTGGTGCGTACTGTCCAACTTCTTTTCTAGGCTCTGCAATAGCAGGAACCATACAATTTGCCATGATGAACTCTCTTGCTTCACGACATCTTGCAATCGCGCCTTCTACGATAGGTCTTGTCAAGCCGTGAATCTTGATATCCATCTGAATTGCTGTGATACCATCATGTGTACCGGTTACTTTGAAGTCCATATCGCCGAAGAAGTCTTCGAGACCCTGAATATCCGTTAACAAAACGAAATCATCATCTGTATCGCCTGTTACAAGACCACAGGAAATACCTGCAACCATTTTCTTAATCGGAACACCTGCTGCCATTAAGGACATACAGGATGCACAAGTAGAAGCCATTGAAGTAGAACCGTTAGACTCAAATGTTTCGGATACGGTACGGATTGCATATGGGAACTCCTCTTCAGAAGGAAGTACCGGCAACAATGCTCTTTCTGCCAATGCTCCATGTCCGATTTCTCTACGTCCCGGCCCACGGCTTACTTTTGTCTCACCTACAGAGTATGCAGGGAAATTATAGTGATGCATATATCTCTTAGCTGTTACGTTTTCATCCAGTCCGTCTACTTTCTGAACTTCGGATAACGGAGCTAAGGTACATACGTTACAAATCTGAGTTTGTCCACGAGTAAACATAGCTGAACCATGTACTCTAGGAATAATATCTACTTCTGCTGCTAAAGGTCTGATCTGGTTAAGCGCACGACCATCCGGACGTTTATTGTCTTTTAAAATCATCTTACGAACAGTCTTCTTCTGATACTGATAAACAGCTTCCCCAAGTACAGCAAGATACTCTTCATTCTCAGCAAATGCTTCTTCTAATTTAGCAGTAATGTTTCTGATATTTTCTTCACGAACCTGCTTCTCATCTGTGAATACTGCAACTTCCATTTCTTCCGGTGTTACAATTTTCTTGATATCTTCAAACATTTCATTCGGAATCGCACAGCTTTCGTAAGTATGTTTCGGTTTACCTACTTCAGCAACAATTTTATCAATAAATTCAATAACTGTCTGGTTGATTTCATGTGCTTTGTAAATAGCTTCCAAAATCTTATCTTCCGGAATTTCATTCGCACCTGCTTCAATCATGATCACTTTCTCTTTGGTGGAAGCAACTGTCATCTTCAAATCGCCTTTTGCCCACTGCTCCTGAGAAGGATTAACAACCAGTTCCCCATCAATCATACCCATCTGTGTCATAGCACAAGGACCATCAAACGGAATATCAGAAATACAGGTTGCGATTGCTGTACCAAGCATTGCTACCAATTCAGGACGACACTCTGGGTCAACACTCATAACCATGTTGTTTAACGTAACATCATTTCTGTAATCCTTCGGGAACAAAGGTCTCATAGGTCTATCAATAACACGGCTTGTCAAGATAGCATTTTCAGATGCTTTTCCCTCTCTCTTATTAAATCCTCCCGGAATCTTACCTACTGCGTATAATTTTTCTTCATATTCAACGCTGCAAGGGAAGAAATCAATTCCGTCTCTTGGTTTCTCGGATGCTGTTGCAGTGGATAATACTGTTGTTTCACCATACTGCATGAAAGCGCATCCATTTGCCTGTTTCCCAACTCTGCCGATATCTACACGAAGTGTACGTCCGGCAAGTTCCATTGTATAACTCTTATACATAGTCTTCTCTCCTTTTAAAATATATTTTCAGGTAGAAGATGCCGAAACTACAGACATATACACAACATCTAACCTTCTACTCCCATGCTCGCTTCCTTGCCTGCAATGGTTGCACATACGTCTGTGGTCTCGGATGACTCTTCCACCTATTGTTTACCTAATGATTTTTTAATAAAAAAACGAAAGGCGGAATAAGCTGGACACAATCCAGCTATCCATCCGCCTTCAATCTTTATTATTTTCTGAGTCCTAATCTTTCGATTAACGCACGATATCTCTCGATATCTTTGTTCTTTAAGTAAGCGAGTAATCCACGTCTCTGACCTACCATTTTCAGAAGACCTCTTCTGGAATGGTGATCTTTCGGATTAGCTTTTAAATGCTCAGTTAACTCCTGAATTCTTGCTGTAAGAACTGCTACCTGTACTTCCGGTGAACCTGTATCGCCTTCTGTTCTAGCATATTCTTTGATAATTGCTGTTTTCTTTTCTTTAGAAATCATAATATTCTCCTTTCTTATTGGGCTTGAATTATTGTTTTGTTGCCCTTGTAACCGCCAAATGCTAAGAATGGGTTGGAGTTTTCCCAATTCTGAGTATCGGCTGAAACTCATACTGGACTATTTTAACATATCGTATGTTTTTTTGCAAGCAGTATTAATCCTGCAAAATCTTAACTACCTTAAGCGGTGTTCTGTAGGATACATTGGATATACGAATGCCTGTCTTTGGACTGCTGGCATGAATAACCTGTCCACCACCAATATAAATTGCCACATGATTAATCGTCTTTCCATTGCCATAAAATACCAAATCGCCCGGCTGTGCCTCAGAAAGCTTGATGGTTGCGCCACAATTCGCCTGTGCTCTGGAAGAATGAGGAAGACTGACCCCGTATTTCTTGAAAATGCTTAAAACATAACCGGAACAATCCGCACCGTTTGTCAAGCTGGTGCCACCCCATACATAAGGATTCCCCAGAAATTCCTTTGCATACTGACACAAATCAACTCTCACGTCAGACACACCCTGACCATACAAAAGCTCTGTCATCGTAATTGCTGTATTAAGCTTAGCATCCACTTCTACATATTCTGCTGCCACATAAACTTCTTCATCATCCAGATATACTTTTACCCAGTCACCTAGTGACTCTACAACGTCAAGCTGTTCTCCATTCGGGACCATCGTAATGACTTCAGACTCTGTATTTGCTTCCGCACGCACCTTCAAAGTATCCGTTGTAACAGTTGCCACTGTCGCTACCAGTTCTTCCGCTTTTCGCTTCGCCTGTATGCCTGTCCATAGAAATTCACAACTCACATAGCCTTCTACATTTCCGGATTTGATATGTGCCCATGTTCCATCCGAATCAAGTACCTCACAAGCTGCATTTTTCGGCAACTTACCGACTAATTTACCATCCTCTGCCGGAATGGCTCTGATATTCAAGTTATTATCTACATTGGCAATACCAAGATTCGTATAACCCCAATTCGCATTCTTTGCCTCTTCATAGGCTTTCGCATATTCTTCTTCTGTCTTCGTGTCCTCTATAACAGCCGCTGCACCTACCGGCTCTCCAAGTGCTTCCTGCAAAGCAGACGATGAATCACTTTGTTCCTCTGCACTCAATTCTCCGTTCTCCTGCATTGCATCCGGTAGTAAAACCCCCTCACCTATTGTATCTGCTCCTACAGACATTTCTTCTAAAATGGACTGCATCGTAGGGAATTCTGTTGCATAAGCCTGCATCGGTTGACATAACATCGCACATGTCAACAGACCATACAATTTCTTATATTTCATTTTTACCAAACCTCATATGTTACAATTTTGTTACAAATTCGTTGTCATTATAGCAATTCCGACAAATCATGTCAATAAAAGTACGGAATTTCACAATATTACCAGCATCAGTTCCGTCATCCTAACCGAGCGCTTTGTTCCATAGGACAGAACACTTCTACGAAACAAAAAAAGCCTCTACCAACGGTAAAGACTTTTTTAAACTTAGATATCCGCACCAATTGTTGCAAAAGCTATATTAGCTGCATGATCTGCGATTCGCTCAAGTCCTGAAACAATATCAGAGAAGATAACACCTGCTTCCGGTGTACATTCGTTATTAGTAAGGCGATCCAGATGCTTCTTCTGCAATTCTTTCTCTTTCTCGTCGATTGCATCCTCCAGATGGCGAACATCTTCCACATGCTCTTCCGTACTGTTTGCAAACATTTCCAAAGAGAAACGTAACATCGTATTAACCATATCTAACATATTCCCAAGTTCTGCCTGTGCCTCCTTGCTGAAGGATACCCCCGTATCCAGTCGTCTTCTGGCAGACTCTGCGATATTTTCCGCGTGATCACCGATTCGCTCAATATCATTCACTACATGGAATAACGCACCAATCATCTTCAAATCTTCAATTGGAAGCGTTGTCTGGTTAATTTTCACCAGATAATCAGAAATTGCATGACTCAAGAAATCAATATTCTTCTCAACTTCATCTACTTCTTCTATTTGCTCTTCATCTAATGTAATTAACGCATTCATGGCGCGATTTAAATTTTCACTTGCTAAAGCCGCCATACGGTCTAATTCTTTAATAACTTCCACCATTGCTGTAGCCGGATTCAATACAACCTTCTCTCCAATATATTTAAGCTGGTAGCTGTCACGATAACCAACCTTGTGGTCATCTCCCGGAATAATCCAATACGTTAACTTCACAATTCCTCTCATAAACGGAGTCAGTGTAATAACCTGGAACACTTTGACGCAAATATGTGCAAATGCAACGGTACGACCGGCATCATGATTTGCTGCCTGTCCCAAAATTGCTAAAATATGCTCAATACCAAACGAGAATATAATAAATACAATGGTCGTTCCAATTACATTAAATGCAAAATGTATCGTCGCAGCTCTTTTGGCATCCTTTTTACCAACCAAAGAAGCGAGTAAAGCAGATACACAGGAGCCCATATTACAGCCCAAAATAGTAAACAGACACATATCAAGACCTAACAATCCCTGATTTGCAAGAAGTACCAAAATACTGACTGTTACAGAGGAACTTTGAATAACGGCCGTTACTAAAAATCCAAGAAGTACTGCCATAATCGGCACTTGCAAAGAAGCAAACATATCTAATACTGCCGGCGAGTCTTTCATTCCGGACATTGCTCCGGACATTGTACTGAGTCCGATGAACAGAATACCGAAACCAACTATCGTTTCACCAAGCTTGATTACCTTCTGCTTCTTTGTGAACATAATCATAATGACACCAACCAACAATACTGCCGGTGCTATTTTCTCTAATTTAAAGGAAACTAACAATGATGTAATCGTTGTACCGATATTGGCACCAAAGATAACTCCTGCTGCCTGATACAAATTCATCAGACCAGAGTTAACGAAACTAACAACCATAACCGTACATGCCGATGATGATTGTACAATAGCCGTAAAAATAGTACCTACCAGGATTCCCATGAATCGGTTGGTAGTTAGCTGTTCCAAAATCTGTCTTAATTTCGCGCCGGCAACTTTCTCAATACTGTCACTCATCAGCTTCATGCCGAATAAAAAGAGTCCTAAGCCACCTGCCATTGAAAGAATAATTTCTATATTCATACTTTATCCTTTGCCCCTTTGTAGTGTCTTTTCCCCAATCCACATACAAATTTATTGTAACAATAAAATATATCCTCTGGCAAGCCCATTTTTACTTTTGCTTTACTTTCTTTTTACTCCAACTTTACTTTTGTTAAGATTGTGATAAGAAAAACCTTCTTCCATATCACAGTGTATCTGCTGTTTTAAAGCTTCAACTCCATCAAATTTTCTTTCCGACCGTTTATAAGAAAGTAATTCTACCACTATCTCTTTCCCATAAATATCGGCATCAAAATCATAAAGATAGGTTTCCACACCAAGTCTTTCCGTGTCACTTACTGTTGGTTTAAAACCAATATTTGAAATTGCCCGATAATCCTGACCTTCCACCCATACTTTTGAATAGTAAACTCCGTTTGGTGGCAAAAGCTTGCCTTCTTCCGGTACAATATTGACCGTCGGCATTCCTAATGTTCTGCCTAATTTTCTGCCATGTTCTACTATTCCCTGCACTTTATAGGGCATTCCAAGGAGCGCAGTTACTTTCTCCATCTCACCTTTTTCTACGGATTCTCTGATAAGTGTAGAACTGATTTCTTCTCCGGCAAAACTAACCTTATCAATAATCTCAATATGATAACCACATTCCTTCGCAAAGCTATACAACAACTCTGCATTCCCGGCTCCTTTTTTTCCGAAAGATAAATCGGTTCCGGCTGCAATCACTGTCGCTTTCAGTTTTTCAGACAAATATTCTCTAACAAAACGCTCCGGCTCTGTGGCTGCTGTTTCTATAGTCAATGGAAATTCTATCAGTACGTCAATTCCTATCTGCTCAAAAACAGCACGCTTTTCTTCTCTTGTCATCAATTCTTTCATTTTCCCCGTGCTAAAAAGCGCTGCCGGAGAAGGGTCAAATGTAAAAATAACCGTCTGAAGTCCGTTTTTTTTCTGTTCCATCACTTTCGTAAGCAACTTCTGATGACCTAAATGAATGCCATCAAATTTACCAATGGCAACCGCACTCTTCTTATGTAATTCAAATTCTGTCGTTCCTTGTATAATCTGCATTAATACTCATGCCTTTCTGCATCAACCCATCTGGTCTTCTACACTAATTCGTATCGCTTTTCCCCTCTCCCAAAACTAAGAGAGAAACATTTTTACCGGATAAAACATTCTTTTTTCTTTCTCATATCGGTAAATGCCATAAAATTTTCCTTGTTCATCATAAACACGAACCTGCTCGTCCTGTTCATACAGTTCAAACGCTTGGTTATTATACGACTCTTTGCCATGGAGTTCTTTCCTTTGAAGTTCTCTTTGCACAGGATTCTTTTTCACATTCTTTAACATAAAACAATTTCCGTTTTCAACAAATTTCTGAAAGGTTGAAAGAATCGTTACACTTTTCAAATCTTCAAACACAGCATCCACTGCAACAATCGCTTGTGTTATTTTTTCCTCATCCCTCATTTTCTCTACTTGTGAAAGCGTTAGCGCCTCTTCAATCCGAAAATTTCCCACTCTCGTTCTTTTTAAGGACTGCATAGCACCTCCGCAGCCAAGCTTAGCACCAATATCCTCACATAATGTTCTGATATAGGTTCCCTTGGAACAAAGAACTCTCATCTGCACAATTGGCAATTCCATATGTAAAATTTCCAATTCTTCTATTTGTACTGTTCTGGCTTTACGTTCCACTTCCTTGCCTTCTCTTGCCAGTTCATACAACTTTTTCCCATTTACTTTCAATGCGGAATACATAGGCGGAATCTGCTCATAAGTGCCTAAAAAGCTGTAAATTGCTTCCTGCACCTGCTCGTTTGACACAGTAACCTCTTGTTGTGTCAAAATCGTTCCAGACATATCCTGTGTATCCGTTGTCACACCAAGACGAAGCTCTGCCACATACTCTTTGGTTTTATCCGTAAGCATATCACAAAGCCTTGTCCCTGAACCTAAACATACAGGAAGCACTCCCACCGCATCCGGATCAAGCGTTCCTGTATGTCCTATCTTTTTCTGTTTCAAAATACCGCGCAGCTTGGCTACCACATCATGCGATGTGAAGCCAGCTTCTTTATAAATGTTAATAATTCCGTGGTACATTCTCTTCTCCGTTTCAAGATAACAACTGTTCTTCTATCTGCTTCGACAGATTATTGATATTATCATGGTATGTACCGTTCATGGTACAACCTGCTGCCCTTACGTGGCCGCCGCCACCGAACTTCACGGCAATTGCGGCTACATCCACTTCGCCACAGGAGCGCATACTTACTTTGTACTCCAAGGTTCCGACTTCGTACATAAAAATAGCACATTCAACACCTTTTATGATACGAAGCTGATTTACAATACCATCTAAATCCTTCGGTCCGACATGATAAAAATCCATCGTCTTCCTATCTACCATACTGACGATACATTTTCCTTCCATAAAACGAATACTTTCCAAAAGTGCTCTGCCCATAATCTGGCTCTGCACATAAGTCTTTTCATAGAAGGTTTCATCTATCAACTTAGAAAAATCAAATCCAAATTTAATTAGTTCTGCTGCGATTTGAAATGTCCTCGGAGAAGTATTCGAATATTGGAAAACACCACAATCGTGAATAATTCCGATATAAAGCGCTTTCGCAATCTCTTCATCCAGCTTTGAAACATCCAGTAATTCATATAGTAATTCACAGGTAGAACTTCTCTCCGGTTCAATGATATTTACATCGCCGCATCCTGTGTTACTGATATGATGGTCAATATTGATTTTCTTTCCTGCTCTCTCAAAAAGCGGCTGTGCACCGCCCAAACGGTCTGTATTACAATCCAGTGTAAAAAAAACATCATATACCATATCCGTTTCAAAATCGGTATGAATTTCATTGATATCCTTAATACATCCAAAAATCTCTGCCGGTTGTTCCAAGTACACATCCACTCTGACATCCGGTAACTCTTTTTTCAAATAAAGGTATAAACTCATAACAGAACCGACACAATCACCATCCGGTCTGATATGACCACTGATTCCTATGGTTTTTGCCTCTTTTACTTCTTCTATGATTTTCATTCCTCTGCCTCTTCTCGTTCTGGAATTGCCTCATTTACATCATCAATCAATTTAGACATCGTAACACCGTATGCAATTGACTGATCCATGATAAAACGTATCTGTGGTGTATTGCGCAAATTCAACTTTCTTGCAAGCTGATTTCGAATAAATCCTTCCGCACTATTCAGTCCGGCAAGCGTGTCTGCCTGTGCCTTTTCATCTCCGAACACACTAATCCAAGCTTTGCAGGTTTTTAAATCCGGAGCCACTTCTACTGCTACAACAGAAGTCAGCTCACCAATCCGTGGGTCTTTGATCTCCCCACGGATGATTTCTGCCAAAACGCGCTGTACTTCACCGTTAATACGGGTATTTTTAATACTGTTTTTACGCATATTATTCTATACCTTTCTAGCGATTTTCTTTAAGCCCTGGGTACTTCTACCATAATATATGCTTCTACGATATCAAGCTCCTGCATCTTATCGAAACCGTCAAATACAAGACCACATTCGAAGCCTGCCTTAACTTCTTTGACATCGTCTTTAAATCTCTTTAAGGAAGCTAACTCACCTTCGTAAATCTGCTCACCCTCTCTGGTAATACGAATCTTGCAGCCTCTCTTGAATTCACCGTCAAGTACATAAGAACCTGCGATGTTACCAATTGCGGAAGCTTTGAAAATCTGACGAACTTCTGCATGACCGATTACTTTTTCTTCAAATACAGGGTCTAACATACCCTTCATAGCTGCTTCAATATCTTCAATTGCCTGATAAATAACTTTATAAAGTCTTACGTCAACGCCTTCACGCTCTGCGGTTGCTTTTGCTGTTGCATCCAGTCTGACATTGAAACCGATAATAATTGCAGCGGATGCAGAAGCAAGAGTAACGTCGGATTCATTGATAGCACCAACACCACCATGAATACATTTTACAACTACTTCATCATTAGACAGCTTCATCAAGCTCTGTTTTACAGCTTCAACACTACCCTGTACGTCTGCCTTGACAATCAGGTTCAGTTCTTTCAGATTGCCTTCCTGAATCTGACTAAACAAATCATCCAAAGACATTCTTGTCTTAGTATCTGCAAGCATCTCTTCTTTATGCTGCGCCTTATAAGTTTCTGCATAAGATTTTGCAGATTTATCATTCTCGTGTACAATAAATACTTCACCTGCACTTGGCACATCAGAAAGACCAAGAATCTCAACCGGTGTAGAAGGTGTTGCTTCTTTCACTCTTCTTCCCTTGTCATCAACCATTGCTCTTACTTTACCGTGGCACGCACCTGCGGAAATGAAATCTCCCACATGCAAAGTACCCTTCTGTACTAATACCGTTGCAACCGGTCCGCGTCCCTTATCAAGTTCTGCCTCAATAATAAGTCCTCTTGCATTACGATTTGGATTCGCTTTTAATTCCAGAATTTCTGCTGTCAAAAGAATCGTCTCAAGCAGTGTATCAATTCCCTCTCCTGATTTTGCAGAAACAGGAACGAATTCTGTAGATCCGCCCCAATCTACCGGAATGAGTTCATATTCAGTCATTTCCTGTTTTACACGATCAATATTTGCACTTGGCTTATCAATTTTGTTCACTGCAACAATAATTTCGATGCCTGCTGCCTTAGCATGGTTAATCGCTTCCACTGTCTGAGGCATAACACCATCATCTGCTGCAACTACCAAAACAGCGATATCGGTAGAATTTGCACCACGCATACGCATTGCAGTAAATGCTTCATGTCCCGGTGTATCAAGAAATGTAATCTTCTGGTTATTTGCTGTTACGGTATAAGCACCGATTGCCTGTGTAATACCACCGGCTTCCTTATCCGTTACATTCGTTTTACGAATCGCATCAAGCAGAGAAGTTTTACCGTGGTCAACGTGTCCCATAACACAGATAACCGGAGGTCTTTGAACCATAGTGCTTTCGTCTTCTTCTTCCTCTTTCAGAAGTTCTTCGATAACATCTACTTTTTCTTCCTTCTCACAGATGATTTCGTATTCAATTGCTATATTCTCTGCATCTTCATAACTGATTTCAGAGTTTACAGTCACAATCTGTCCCTGCATGAACAGCTTTTTAATAATGACAGATGGCTGTATTTTCATCTTGTCTGCCAGCTCTTTGATTGTTAAAGACTCTGGAATTGTAATCACCTTAATCTGTTCTTCCACAACTGTTTCTACTTTCTTCTCCGGTTTGATAAAGCGTCCTGCTTTATTACCACGATTCTTTCCACCGATTTCATCCTCTTCGTAAATCAAATCTTTCTTGGAGCGTTTATCCTTCTCCTGACTAATTCTACGTTTTTCTTCATCTCTGTGCTTTTCAGCCTCCTTGATAGGTGCCTCCGGCATAAAGTCTTTGTTGTTGTTACCCTTTTTAAATCGATTGTCCGATCCGCCATTTCCTCTTTGAGGACGTTCGCTATTGCTACCCCCCCTGTTATTGTCTGAAGAACCACCGGCATTACGGTTGTTACCTTGATGATTGTTAAAACCTTGTCGATTCTGACCTTCATTTCTTCTATTTTCATTGTTATTACGTGGTCTTTCCTGATTATTGTTTCTTTCCTGATGGTTACTTCTTTCCTGGTTGTTGTTTCTTTCCTGACCGCTTGGTTTACTTTGATTCTGAGCATTTGCTCTTTCTAGTTTCTCCTGTTGTCTCTGTTCCATACGACGTTCCTGCTGCTGTTTCTGTCGAACTTCATATGGTTCTGCGGTTACCGGAATCGGTTTCTGTGTCGGTCGAATAATTTTATGAGGAGCCGGCTGCTGTACTACCGGACGACCACCATTATTATTTCCTGCCGGTCTTCTGTCATTATTACTTTGATTGTTCTGTCCACCTTGACTTGGTTTTCCACCCGGCATCTTAGAATTATGAGGGTTACTTACGAAGATAATTTTTTTCTTTTTCTTCGGCTCTTCTCCACCTGCTTTTTCTTCCTGTGTCGCCTTCTTCGCTGCCGGCTGTTTACTCTCTGTTGCTTGTTTGCTTTCTGTCGGTACCGTTTCTGTTTTTGCTGTTTCCGACTTCTTGGCTTCTTCTTTCACATCTGCCTTAGGTGCTGCACCTGCACCACCATTTCCAAACTGCTTACGAACAAGCTCAATTGCATCATCTTCAATTGAACTCTGCGCAACTTTTACTTCAAATCCTTTATCTTGTAAAAAAGCAATTATTTCTTTGCTTTGCTTCTCTAACTCTTTTGCAAGCTCATGTACTTTCATTTTCGCCATGCTCACTACCTCCATCACTGTTTAGAATCTTCCAAATGTTTCCGTATCGAATTTGCAAACCCCTCATCGGTAACTGCTAAGGATGTTCTGTCTTGTTTTCCCATCGAATGTCCTACAATTTCCATCTCACCATATTGATAATATGGTACTTCATAGAATTCACACATATTCCGAAACTTCTTTTTCGTGTTATCTGATGCATCCTCTGCTATAATTACCAGATATGCTTTTCCCGATTTCACTGCATTCTCTGTCGCAAATCCACCACTGACAACATTTCTGGAACGAGCTGCCAGTCCTAACATGGATAACACCTTATCTCTTCCCGGTTTATTCTCCCCTGTCATCTGCCTCAAACTCCTTTTCCAGACTCTCGTATATCTCATCCGGAATACTCATTTTAAAAGAACGCTCCAAACCTTTATTTTTTCTTGCTTTCACAAGACACTCTTTATCCATACAAAGATACGCGCCTCTTCCGTTTTTCTTTCCGGTTGTATCTAATACGATAGGACCTTCTGCGGTCTTTAGTACCCGCATCATTTCCTTCTTATTCTTCATTTCGCCACAACCCACACATTGTCTCATGGGAATTTTTTTTGCCATAGAAATCTTAATCCTTTCTATTCTTCCGCTTCGGTCTCTGCTACCTCTTCGCCTTCATATGCTTCATCATAGTCTTCTACATATTCCTCATCATCGTAATCTTCTTCATCATATACATAATCTTCATAACGGAAACCTGGTGCATCTTTTGCCTGTGTTTCACTCTTAATATCGATTTTGTATCCTGTCAGTCTTGCTGCCAGTCTTGCATTCTGCCCTTCTTTACCGATTGCAAGAGATAACTGATAATCCGGTACAACTACTTTTGCAGTTTTTTCATCCGGATCCGCAAATACTGCAACGATTTTGGCCGGAGACAGCGCATTCTGAATTAAGTTACCCGGGTTGTCGTCCCAGTTAATAATATCAATTTTTTCACCCCGAAGTTCATCAACGATAGAATTTACTCTTGCGCCATTTAATCCGACACAAGCACCAACAGCATCGACATTCGGATTGTTGGAACGAACTGCCATTTTGGTTCTGCTTCCCGCTTCTCTGGCAATACTCATGATTTCTACTGTTCCGTCTTTGATTTCTGTTACTTCTGTTTCAAACAATCTTTTTACTAATTCAGGATGCGTACGGCTTACTAAAATTCTCGGTCCTTTTGGTGTATTCTTAACTTCCAGAATATATACTTTAATTCTTTCAGTCGGTTTAAAGCTTTCACCTTTTACCTGTTCGCTTTCGTTTAAGATAGCATCTGTTTTACCAAGATTGATGGAAATGTTTCTGCCAACATAACGCTGTACGATACCGGTAACAACATCTTTCTCTTTTTCAAAATACTGATTATAGATAACACTTCTTTCTTCTTCACGAATCTTCTGTAAAATAACATTCTTTGCGTTCTGTGTTGCAATACGTCCAAATTCCTTGGATTTGATTTCTACATGAAGCATATCCCCAAGCTTTGCTTTCTTGGAAAGCTTCTGCGCATCCTCCAAAGTAATCTGTAAACACTCATCTTCCACATCATCTACGGATTCTACTACTTCTTTTTCTGCATAGCATAAAAAGTCACATGTATCTCTGTCTATTTCTACTTTAATGTTATCAGCTTTACCAAAATGATTTTTGCAAGCTGTCATCAAAGAATTTTCAATTGCCTCAAACAATGTTTCTTTGCTGATTTCTTTCTCCTTTTCTAAAATATCCAATGCTTCCATCAATTCTTTATTCATTTTCTGGTATCCTCCTTTATGTTTCTCTTAAAAATTAAGCGCCAACCTGATTAACGCGATATCTGTTCTTGCAAATACTTTTTCTTCTTCATCCATTGCTATTGTTATGTTCTGCGCATCAAAAGATTTCAAAATTCCTTGAAACTCTTTTTGCTTATCAATTGGCTTATAGGTTCTGATTTCTACCTCTTCACCAATGCTTTTCTCCAAATGTCTGTCTTTCTTCAACGTTCTGCCCAGTCCCGGACTGCTGACCTCCAAAATATAAGCATCTTCAATAAAATCTTCTTTATCCATTTCGTCGGATAATGCACGGCTTACATTCTCACAATCATTGATATTAACTCCACCCGGTTTATCAATATAAGCACGTAAATACCAATCACTTCCTTCTTTGACATATTCTACGTCATAGATTTCCACACCAAATTTTTCTACAATCGGGAGTAAAAGTTCTTCTGTTTTAGATTCGTATGTCCCTCTTTTAGACATCGTCTACCTTCCTTTCACATGAAAAGAGTGGACTCGCAAGCCCACTCTCATCGTAAATAATATTTAATCCTTCCTTAGTTTAGCACCAATTTCTCAAGGATGCAAGTAATTTTAAAAATTTTGAAAAAAATACTTGCATTTTGCTTCAATCTATAATAGAATAAGCAAGTGTCAAACATATGGCTCGTTGGTCAAGCGGTCAAGACGCCGCCCTCTCACGGCGGAATCAGGGGTTCGATTCCCCTACGAGCTGTTATTCTTAAATGAATAGCCCAACCCGAAAGAAGTATTGAAATCAACGTATTTCAATGCTTTTTATTTTCTGATTTTGTGAGGTGACTTTTGTGAAATTTCGCACACAAAAAACACCTTCAGAAGAATGCTATTTCTTCCGTTGGTGCTTTCGCATTACTTAATTAACTGTATATAAGTATCTAATTGTTCTTCTAATTTAGCAACTAATTCAGCAAACGGTTCTAAGTTTCCCTTTACTGCATATTCCTCTAATGCATTGTAATACTCTAATCCGGATTCCTTTGCAATTGATATAGGGAGGAAACCATTTATCATTAACTGATAATTCATAATAAGTCTGGATGTTCTTCCGTTTCCATCAATAAAAGGATGAATACGAACAAATTCTGCATGAGCCCATGCTGTTAATTCAATAGAATTCAAATTTTTACTTCTTGATTTCTATATACTCCACCAACAATGATGTTTTCGGTTAGAATTGCATGTATATCTTTTACAACCTTTTCATTTAGTGGCATTACATCTGCAATACATTTCTTTACGTATTGATATGCCTTTTTATGATTTATAACTTCATAAATCTCTCTTAATTCTTTTCCTCCAATTGAAACACCATCTTCCAATAAAACTTTTTT
>JAFSHK010000004.1 GCA_017440375.1 Lachnospiraceae bacterium | reverse complement strand
TCAGCATTCTGTCAATCAGAAGGTTGCCCAAATGGAAGATGCTATTATGGATAACATTCATATGTCTTCTTCTTTACAGGGCATTGTTGATTTGAATGAAGGTATGAATTTACTGGAACAATTTATGCCACAGATTCCGGGGTGCAAAGATTTATACCTCTGCTTATATCCGGACTGGGATTCCATTTCCACACATATCCGTACGATTACAGCTTCGGAGGATGAAGACACTCCCGACACGGATACAATGCTTTTAAAATTTGCTTACAAAAACGGTAAAAGATTACAAGAATGTACCTTCGCAAAGCAGAGTACTCTGCCTGATTATCTGTTTGATACAAATGCCTCCGCATATATCTTTTCTCCTCTTTATTTCGGTGAAAAGGAATTCGGTTATGTAGCAATGTCTTATCAAGGCGAGCAGATGTCATATCCTTTGAATTTCTTCTCATGGCTTATGAATGTCAGCAGTATGTTACGTAACATTTCTGAAAATAAACGTACCGGATTATTAGTAAACCGTCTGGAAGAAATTTATATGAAAGATGAAATGACCGGTCTCTATAACCGACATGGATATAAGCTTTTATCAGAGGAACTATTAGAAAAAATAAAAAGTACAAACTCTACTTTATCTGCTTTCGTATTTGATTTAGACGGACTGAAAGTAATCAATGATACATACGGACACAGCGAGGGCGATTTTGCCATCTGCGTTCTTGGCCGTGCACTGGAAAGCGCCATGAAAGAAGGCGATATTTGTGCCCGTCTGGGTGGAGATGAATTTTATCTTCTTTCTGCCAATTATACAAAGGAAGAAGCCTATGCTTTGATTTATCAGGTCAATCATTATCTGGAAAACTATAATAGAATACACACAAAGCAATATTTACTTTCTGTTAGCAGCGGATTTGCATTAGAACAAATGACTCCTTCGTTTGAGTTACAGAATTTATTCGAACAAGCTGATAAAGAAATGTATCTTCAGAAAAAAGATAAGCCTAACCATCGCGGTTAGGCTTCAACATTACTAAAGTGTGTATTTTTGCGATATTCACTCGGAGAAACACCACATGTACTTTTAAATGTCTTCATAAAATGTTTCTCATTCTCATATCCGATTCGAGCACTAATTTCATTGATTCGTAAATCGGTATTTGTCAATAATTTCTGTGCTTCCTCAATACGCAATTTCTTCACATAAGCTACAAAATTCGTTCCTGTATACTACTTAAATTCATAAGAAAATAAAGAGTAGTTCATGGAAACATAATTAGACACTACGGCCATATTCAAGTCTTTATTATAGTTCTCTTCAATATAACGCACCGCTTGGATAATTTTCTGCTTATTCTTATAATCATCAAACTGTACATGAATTTTTTCCTGTAATACCAGAATCCATTCTGTCAGCTCTTCTGTGAAATCTTCCAGACAAGAATACTGATAAATATTCTTAAATCGGCTAAAGTCCATAGACTCTTCTTTCAACAGATTTTGATAGGTATATTGTATTGTTTGTATTAAAGTAACAATTCCCTGTTCGAAGCTTTCTAAAGAATAACTTCCCTTGTAAACATCTCTTTTAATATTTTTTATTACTCGCCGGATTTCTATATCCTTATCCGTTCCGGCAAGCTGGGCAATCTGTTTCATCTGCTCATCTCCGACCGATTGACGGGATACCACAATCTCCATTCCCTTTTCGTCTACAAAGAGTTTTTCATCTTGCAAAAAGTTTTCTTCCTGAAAAGAAGTGGCTGTTTCCTTTTTCTTATAGAAAACACGATGAGCCATTTTGCGAAATGCCTGTTTTCTGGCAAGATACGCTTCTTCATATGCCTGTTTGAAACCGGACAATCCGAAATGTATCTCACTAAAACCAAGATATCCGTCCGTCAATTCGTTTTTACAAAATAACTGCAATGCCCTGCTATCAATAACAAATAAATCATTACCCCATACATCATCCAAGTATATAAAATGATTGTTCTCTGCACCCGGATAAGTTCTTTTCTCCAGGCAGCAAATGTAATAACCGGATTCCGGAAAAACACTATCCTGATACTGTCTGATAATAACATCTATTTCTTTTTCGGATATATTATCATTCTGCATCAGATACTTTAACTGCTGATAACCGATATTTCTTCTGGTTTTATTATGCATCTGGTTCTGTCTGATTTCTTCTTCAAACTGCCATATAATTTTTTCCAACTGCTCTTTATCAACAGGCTTCAGAATATAATCTCGCACTCCCATCCGCATCATTCCTACCGCATAGGCGAAATCATCATGCCCGCTTACAGCAACTGTAATTGGTTTATGCGGAAGCTTCTGCACTTTTTGCATCAGTTCAAGACCACTCATTTTGGGCATACAAATATCCAGAAACATAACATCTATACCCTGGCTTTCCAAAACCTCCAATGCTTCCTCTCCATTACTGCACTCTATAATCAAATCAATAGGAACTCCGGATTTTTTTATCATGTTTTTCAGTGTCTGTCTACAAATTTTTTCATCGTCTACAATCAATATACTATACATAATTTTACTATAACAAAGGGAAAACAGATATGCAAGATGTTGCCAATTACTCTTTGACACTTCCTGCCGAAATACTGCTAATAATATATTTTGAACAGAAGCAGAATACGAGCAGAATCGGAATAACCGATATTGCTACTGCCAGATAAATTGCTCCTTGATTGGACTGAATATCTGTGGATGCTTTCAATGTCGCCATCATAACCGGCAACGTAAATTTCTCGTTTTTATTTAAAATAATCATTGGTAACAGATAATTGTTCCAGTTACCGATAAAAGCCATAATTGCCATGGTTGCAATACCCGGAGACATAATCGGAAGTACAATTTTATGGAAAGAATATATCTCACTTGCACCATCGATTCTTGCTGCCTCCACTAAAGATGGCGGAAGCACTGATAATACATACTGCCGTAAGAAAAATACGGTTCCGGGTGCTGCAATCGCCGGGATAATTAAAGGTATGTATGAGTTTACCAGATGAAGCTTTGTACACAGGTTATAGAAACCGATTAAACCAAGCTGCCCCGGAATCATCATAAATATTAAAATCATAGTAAAAATAAATTTATTGCCTTTAAACTCATACATTGCCAGACCATATGCAGTCAGGGCGGAAAAGTATGCAGTTAATAACGTTGCCGGAACGGCCACCTTCAAACTGTTCCACATACCTTGGAACAAATCAAAATAACTGAATACAATATCCCAGTTCTCTTTTAAATGCGTACTCGGAATCAGTGTAAAAGAATTGGTAATTTCCACACCACTCCTTGTTGCATTGACTATCATCAAAAGAAACGGAAGCAAACAAACGGTTCCTAAAAGGATTAAGAGAAAATATAAAATACCTTTTTTGACTTTGAAACCCACACCCATATTCCCTAATCCTGGTATTATTACTAAATCCTTATACTATATCACCATCTACATTATATTACTTTCGGCATGCACGATTCCCGAATAACAATTCTTCCGCTCAACTTTTCTATCTTGCCTGTATCATTCTGCTCTATCATTGCAAGAAGCAACCGCATTGCTTTTTTACCCTGTGTGGAAAAGGAGTTGTGAATGGTTGTCAATTTGGGCACATACCATTCACAAAGTTCGATATCATCGCACCCAATCACACTCACATCTTCCGGAACCCGATATCCTTTTTTCTGCAAACCTTCGATGCAGCCAAAGGCACTCACATCATTAGATGCAAAAATAGCTTCTGGCATAGGATATTTTCCCTCTTCAATAAAAGCTTCTATGGCATGACATGCAGTTTCTCTTTCAAAATTACCATGAAGAATATACTCTCTTGGTATAGTAACTCCACCCTTCGCCAAAGCATCCTCAAAACCACGCAAGCGTTCTATGCTGTCATAGTTATTCTCTTCTCCATAAATATGCGCAACACGATTATGTCCAAGACCTAATAAATACTCTCCGGCAATCCTTCCGTCCTCATAAGAATCAAAAATAATACTGGACATATGTTTATCTGCACTTTCTCTATCCAGAAAAACAACCGGAATTTCATGCTCTCGCAGTAGCTCTTCTTCCTTCTGTGTTATCCCTTCGTTCAAAATAATTGCACCATCAATTCTCCCATTCATGATGTCTACCATAATTTTATCACTCTGGTTTGCAATGATAACATTTATTCCGTAACCGGCATTGCTGCCTTCTTCATAAATAGCCTGTGCCAAGTCACCATAATAAGTACCTCGTAACGTCCTCACAAACAAACCGATAACCTTTGTTGATCTGGCTTTTAGATTCTGTCCTTTGAAATCCGCTACATAATGCATTCTTTCTACTACTTCTAATACATGTTCTCTCGTTTTCTGGCTAATAGCACCACCGCCACTTAACGTATGTGAAACTGTGGTAATAGAAACTCCTGCTTCTTTTGCTACATCTTTAATGGTAACTCTTTTCATTTGCAATCCCTCTCGCAATTATTTTGCTTTGCTATTAGTATACTACAGTTGCGATGGAATGGCTATCTAAAGTAATGGTTGCACCTTCTCCTGCTTCACATAGCAGAACTTTTACAGGTTCCTCTGTTTTATTTAGCAGAACAACAACTCGGCTATTATCCGGATTTAGGAAAGCAACTGTCTCTACCTTATCCGTATAACGAGTTGTAAGAACTTTTACTGCACCTGCTTGAATGTAACGTGAAAAATGTCCGATGTAATAATAAGAAAGTCTTTTTTCATAATCTACTTCTCCATTCTCTCCTACGGTTAACATCATTGGTGCCGCGCAGAAATTACCAACATGATTCGGACCACCTTTCTCGTCCAACAAAAGGTTCCAATCCATAAAACCGTTAATACCGGCTTTCAAATTTCCTAACATATCATGTGCATACATTTCTGCCTTCTGTACTTCTCCGGAATCTGCGAAACGGGAATATTCCACACAACCTTCTGTAAAGAAAATCTTTTTCTCCGGATATTTCTTATGCAGGGCTTCAATTGCTTCAAAATGATCCCCTGAATACCAATGAACTGCAACTCCTGTAACACATTCTCTCGCTTCCTTATCTGTAAAAACAGGTTCTACTCGTTCCAGCACAATCTCTTTGTTGTGATCCCAGATATAAATTTCAATTTCGCCAAGCCCTGCTTTTTTCAATGTTGGTGCAAGGAAATCTCTCGCAAAATCTCTTTCATCCTCTGCTGTATAGATACAAGAATCCCAAGTCTGAGTAGCAGCCGGCTCATTTTGAATTGTTACATAAGAAACTTCAATTCCGGCTTCTTTATAAGCCTTAATAAATGCCACAAAATAATCTGCCCATGTCTGATAATAGTCTTTTTTCAGCTTACCACCATGGTTCATTTCTCCGTTTGTCTTCATAAATGCCGGTGGTGACCACGGTGCTGCCATAAAGTTAATCTCTCCACCCCGTTTCTTCAAGGCATCCTGAATCATCGGAATAATTTCTTTAAAATCATGCTCAATACTGAAAGTGGATAATGTCTCGTCCCCTTCTTCAATATAGGTATAATTTCCCAATGCAAAATCACAACTATGGATGTGAAGTCGTCCCATATTGTAACGAAGTCCACTTTCTCCGTAATATTCTTCTATCAAATCCTGCTGTCTTTCTTTGCTCAATCTCTGGTAAGTGTGCGCACTTGCTTCTGTAAAAGCACCACCGAAACCATCTATGGTCTGTTCCTGCTCCTTCGCATAGACTTTTACTACCCCCATCTCAGAAGCAATGGCTTCTTTTGTTAAAACCGTTTCCTGCCAATATTGGTTTTTGGCATCATTTGTTACAATTAATCTTATTTCTTGCATCGCCCTTCTCCCTTCTGTCATATATAATTTAGGCAATTGCGAAACTCACAAATTGCTTAGATTAAATTGTGCATGATTAACAAGTACTATAAGCAGGTGCTGTGTGTCCGTCGGTACTTAGATGCTGTATTTTAGCATCTTACGTACCGCTACGGACAAAACCGCAGCGAGAGCGTGCCTGCGATGGTTTGTTAATTATGTACAATTTCTACAAAGTAAATACGAGTTTCGCAATTACCTAATATATAATTTGTAACTTTAAAATAACATGCCCCACCGTCAGAAACAATGGGGCATTTTTTAGATTTACTCTCTTATTTTCTTATATAAGTGTTTCCACCAGACAAACTGTTTCTCTTGCAATCACAAGTTCTTCATTAGTAGGAACAATCATGGTTACAACCTTAGAACCTTCATCTGATAAAATAACTTCCTCACCGCGAATCTTATTTTTCTCCGGATCGATATTGGTTCCTAAAAATCCAATGTACTGTCCGATAAGTGCTCTGACTTCCGCATTATTTTCGCCTGCTCCTGCCGTAAAAACAATCGCATCCACACCATTCATGGCTGCTGCATAAGCACCAATATATTTGCCAACACGATAAGCATATGTTTCTAATGCTGTTTCTGCTGTTTTGTTTCCGTCTGCTGCTGCCATCGCCAAATCACGGAAATCACTGGAGAGACCATCCGATAAACCAAGCACACCGGACTGTTTATTGCAAATATTGATAACTTCCTGTGCACTGATTCCTTCTTTCTCTGCAATAAAGGTAATAATTGCCGGGTCCAAATCACCGGAACGGGTTCCCATAATCAAACCTTCCAAAGGGGTAAGCCCCATAGAAGTATCCACACTTTCACCATATTTTACAGCAGAAACAGAAGCTCCGTTTCCAAGGTGGCAAACAATAGTCTTTAATTCTTTGACATCTTTTCCAAGAATTTCTGCTACACGTTTGGATACAAAGTCATGGCTTGTGCCGTGGAAGCCATAACGGCGCACTTTATATTTATCATAATAAGATAATGGTAAACCGTATAAATAAGCTTTCTTCGGCATTGTCTGATGAAATGCTGTGTCAAATACACCTACCATCGGCACATTCGGCATAATCTCTTTGCAGGAATTAATACCAATCAAATTCGCCGGATTATGTAATGGTGCTAAATCATTACATTCTTCAATCGCTTTGATAACTTCATCCGTAATGACAACCGAGCCGGCAAACTTCTCACCACCATGTACAATACGATGTCCGACTGCGTCAATTTCTTCTAAAGACTGAATAACGCCTACTTCTTTATCTGTCAGCTTCTCAATGACTAATTTTACAGCTACTGTATGATTTGGCATATCAATTTCAGTTTTCACCTTGTCACCACCATCCGGCTGATGAGTGATTGCACTACCATCAATACCGATTCTCTCACATAAACCTTTCGCAAGAACCTGCTCACTTTCACTGTCAATCAACTGATACTTTAAAGAAGAACTACCGCAGTTAATAACTAATACCTTCATTATAAAATAACCTCCGCCTCGTATATTTTCGATTTTCTATCATATCATTAAATAAAATCTATCTATTTTGTATTGTACCGCAATTACTATTTTATTTCCACTGTTGGTTTTGGTGTACATTTTTATATTATTTGACAACCTTTGACACTTCACTGTATACTAAAAGCAAATTTGTAAAAGTTTTTATAATTTTATGTAAAAGGAGAGAAAAAAACTATGTGGACAAGAGAATCTTTGAAAACAGAAGCAAAGGCCACAATGAAAACCTGTTTTGGCAGTTCCATTCTGGTTAGCTTAATTACAGGTTTTGTAGGTGGTCTCGGAAGTGGTGGTTCTTCCAGCAATATAAGATTTGAGCATTTAACGGTAGCAGAAATAACCGCTCTTTTAATGGTTATGCTTGGTGCTGCTGTTATTACCATTTTAATTCAAATTTTTATTGGTAATCTTATTACAGTTGGTAGTTCTCATTTCTTCTTATCTACTCGTGTAAAGCAGAGTGGTGTAGAGCTGATTACTTTCCCATTTAAACAGGGACGTTACGGAAATGTATTGAAAGTTACCTTTATGATGAATTTATTCATCTTCCTGTGGTCTTTATTATTTGTTATTCCGGGTATTTACAAATCCTATCAATACCGTATGGTTCCTTACTTATTAGCGGAAAATCCGGAAATGGATTATAAACGCGCTCTGGAACTTAGTGCAGCAATGATGGATGGTGAAAAATTAAATGCCTTTGTATTGGATTTATCCTTCCTTGGATGGATTTTACTCAGCATTCCTACTTGTATGATTCTTGCAATTGTATATGTCAGCCCTTATATTTATCACACAAATGCAGGACTCTACATTGCCCTTCGTGAAAAAGCTGTTAATTCCGGTTTAGTAAACCCTGCGGAATTATATGCAGTCGTAAATCCGGTTCCGGGACAGATGTAAAAAAGTCAGGCTCAGCAACCTGATTTACAAGAAAAAGTATATTAAAAACGCTGTCACACTTTTGTATATCAATTGTGTAACAGCGTTTCCTTTTGCTTTTATCTGTTTCTATAAAACTTTCGCACCCACTTAGTATGCTCTGCCCCAGTAAACCATTTTCTTAGCCGGTTTTCCACAACATACACAAGTTTCTGCTAATGTTTCCTGCTCAAATGGCATACAACGGCTTGTAACTGCCAGTTCTTCTTTCACCTGGTCCTCACATGCCTGCTCACCACACCACATAGCCTTTACGAAGCCTGCCTTTTCAGAGAAAATATTTCTGAATTCATCCATGTTCTTTGCAACATAAGTATGCTCTTCTCTGTGTGCTCTGGCACGTTCTAACATCTCTACCTGCATCTTATCCAGAATTTCGGCTGCTTTTACCTCGAGCTCATCCAGAGATACTTCTATTTTTTCTCTCGTATCACGACGACAAATAACGCATTTATTTGCCTCAATATCCTTTGGCCCAATTTCAACACGAATCGGAATACCTCTCATCTCCTGCTCCGAGAATTTCCATCCAGGACTCTTGTCTGCATCGTCTACTTTGACACGGAAATCTTTCAGTCTGTCTTTTAATTCAAATGCTTTATCCAACACACCTTCTTTTTTCTGCTGTATCGGAATAATCACAATCTGAGTTGGAGCAATTCTTGGCGGAAGAACCAGCCCGGAATTATCACCATGTACCATAATAACCGCACCAATCAGACGAGTTGTCATACCCCAGGATGTCTGGTGTACGTGTTTTAACTTATTGTCTTTATCTGTAAACTGAATACCGAATGCTTCTGCAAAACCATCACCAAAGTTGTGGCTTGTACCGGACTGTAACGCTTTTCCGTCGTGCATCAACGCTTCAATGGTATAAGTCGCTACTGCACCGGCAAATTTCTCTTTGTCTGTCTTACGACCTTTTACAACCGGAATCGCTAATACCTGTTCGCAGAAGTCTGCGTATACGTTCAGCATCTGAATTGTTCTTTCTTCTGCTTCTTCTGCCGTTGCATGTGCAGTATGACCTTCCTGCCATAAGAACTCACGACTTCTAAGAAACGGTCTTGTTTCCTTCTCCCAACGAACTACGGAACACCACTGGTTACAAACCTGTGGTAAATCACGATAGGACTGGATTGTATTTTTATAGTAATCACAGAATAATGTTTCAGAAGTAGGTCTTACACACAATCTTTCCTGTAATGGCTGCATACCACCATGTGTAACCCATGCTACTTCCGGTGCAAAACCTTCTACATGATCTTTCTCTTTATTCAGAAGACTCTCCGGAATGAACATTGGTAAATATACATTCTGCACTCCTGTTTCTTTAAATCTTACATCCAACTGCTGCTGAATTAACTCCCAGATAGCATAGCCTGCCGGTTTGAATACCATACAGCCTTTGATGCTTGTGTAATCAATCAGCTCTGCTTTTTTCACAACGTCAGTATACCATTGTGCAAAATCTTCTTCCATGGATGTGATTGCTTCTACTAACTTTTTGTCTGCCATTTTCTTTCTTCCTTTCTTATCCTATTTCTATCGGGATATCTTCAAACATAAATAAGAGTTCGCTTGAGAACTCTACGCGCGCGAGCGGTGCTGCTTGCAGCATACTTCATTGCCGCGAGCTGCGCATCCTTGCGGAGCATTTTTGCTTTATAGAAAGAACTTTCACACGTTAGTGTGACAGGGGCTTTCCTATAAAGTAAAAAAATCCGCCGAAGTTTCTATCCCATAAGGGACCGAAATCTCGGCGGTACCACCCTAATTAGCACATAATTAAATGCCCTGCTTCTCTTACCGTTAACGCCGGTGTTACGCTGCATTTTCATACAGAACTCCGAGGCAGGTTCCAAATATTTCCCGTAAAGACCTTGCACCAAACGATCTTCTCTCTGTAACGCTTCCTATTTGTACTAATCCTCTTCTTCGTCACTATCTTTATAAATACTCTCATCTGAATGATGATTTCTTAATCTTACTTATTTTGATTCTAGAAGAAGGTTTTTTATTTGTCAACCGTTTCTTTTTCATTTTGCAAAGATTGGCGTAAAGATTTCCGAACTCTATAAATCTCTCTGACAAAACTCTCTCCTATTCCTAAGAAAATGAAAACATATGGCGTATTTAAAATTTGTTGAAAACTTACCATGTTATGCAACGTATATGCCAATACACTAATTGCACATAAATAAAGCATCGGCTGTACTTTAGCTTCCTTCACAAAGCGCCAGATAGCGGATACAAAAATTCCGGCATAACTGAGTAATCCCAATGCACCTGTATTTACCAAAACGGTCAGCCATTCATTGTGTGCATTCGTTAAACGAACATTGCCAAATTGACTATAAACCTGTTCCGCTAATTCCGGCACCGCATAAATATATTCTGCAAAACAATCCGGTCCAACACCGATAAGTTTTTTGAAAAATGATAGATTCTGATACGCCGATACACCACTTGTCCATGTCGCGCCTCTGGAATTTGCATAAGTGTTATTGAATGTAAAAAGACTGTTTCCTGCCAGACCAAAAACTCCACCTTCTATGCAAGTATTTCCAATTAACAAAACCACATATCCTACAAAGGCAAACGCTATCATCACCCAGACAACCGTACGCACCATTTTACATTTTTCAACGGAAAAATCTCGCTTCTGCTCTGTGTAAAGAAACAACACATACAATAAAGCTATTGCACACGCAGCCACTAATGTCACATTGGAATCCGTTAAGACAATTCCCAACTCCTTCTCATAGTTAAGCGTAAGCCCCGGCAAATAGCGCATCACTCTGGCAATCTGACAAGATATAGCAAACAAAAAGCAAAGTTCCAGAAACCGCTTCATTTTCAAATTTTCCTGAAAAGAAAAACTAAATAAAAACAGAAAAATCCCCATCAAAGCAAGATAAGCACTGCTGCTGCCTTGTGTCACACCGGACATAAAGGCGATAATCGTATAAATGGCTGCTACAATCTGTTGCCCTTTATTCTCACTTTTCCAATAAAAAGCAACTCCCGGTGGACATAGCACCGCCCAGTAACCACAGAACCAGTTAATATTTCCAAGCGTAGAAATAAAGGTTGGGGTCTGTCCCTGAATGGTAATAGGATATATCGAATAACGATTCAGAATACCAAGCAAAAAAACAAGTCCTGAGCCAATAAGTGCTGCATACAACATTCGCGGTTTCCACACAAAATAACGTGAAAGGAAGAAATAAATACCGGTAAAAACAAGCTGACTTATCAGTCCCATATGCCAGCCTTCCGCTCCCCATAGTGCTTCTTCTTGAAATGCGGTAAAAGTATATGACAGCAACACTGCAAGCAAATAACCATACACAAACCAATCCGTTCCGGATAAGCTTCTATAATGATTAATAATATTAACATCTATTTGTTGTGAAATAACGTCAAATACAACAAGTAGCAATAGCGCCATAACTACCAGTATACTTATATTGCGGAAAAAGTAATATTTGGTATCCCCAATAACCTGATAGCCGTTCCTTGCATCATAATATAGCGGATACACTATCATCATTACAAGGAAAAAAGCGGATAAAATACTGTTTTTAAGTTCCTGTCCTATACGCATAATCTTGTCACATTCCTTTGGTTTTGATACAAATTTTTCTTTTTTATGACATTCTTATTATAGAACGGGCTATTTTATTTCGTCAAATATTCTCTTGCGTTGGTTATGTTATTTCATAAACTTTTTCGCTATCTCTCAATTAACGCAATTTTCAGTCTTTCATCAGAAATATTCAGCGCATGGTCTCCAATACGCTCAAAATCTGTTAACATTTCCGAAAACAGAACACTCCCCTCATCGGTACAGGTTCCCTGCTGAATTCTGGTATACATATTGTTTCTGTATTCTTTGGTCACATCATCCATACGCTGTTCCATAGCTGCAATTCTTCCATGCCACGCAACAACATCATCATATTCCTCTAACAGTAAATCAAACATCTTATTGCATATCTTCTGCAATTCCTCAATTTCTCTCTGCGCCATCTCTGAAAAACGGATTTTCTTTTTCTCAATCATGTTTGAATACCCTGCAATATTCATCGCATGGTCGCTGATTCGCTCAATATTACTTGTCATCGAGAAATAAGAATGGAACACCTGACTTCCGCTTTCTAAGCTTTCGTGTGTAATTGCTTTTGTAATATATTTGGAAATTTCCTTGTTCAAATAATCTACATATTCTTCTTTTTGTTCAATTTCCGACAATAAAGCTGCATTTTTTGCTGCAAAAACAGTAAACGCATTCTCTACATTTTCTTTTGCCATACCAAGCATACGTGTAATTTCTTGTCTGGTCGTCTCCATACCGATAGCAGAAACACCTAGAATTTCGGAATTAATATGCGTACTGTTCAAAAGACAATACAAAGTATCCTTGTCCGCTTCCTCCGGCTTGTCCTTCAATACCTTCTTCGTAAACTTCGTCAGCAAATTGCCAAACGGAAGCAGAAGAAGTGTTGTTACAACATTAAACAACGTATGTAAATTTGCTATCTGCGCCGGCACATTGGTGGGCGTTAAGCTTTCCATAAAGCTGATTAACGGTGTCGTTAAACACAATATTGTAAAAATTATCGTTCCGATAACATTAAAGGAAATATGTATCACCGTTGTTCTTTTCGCATTACGGTTTGTTCCGATAGATGCCAAAAGTGCTGTAATACAGGTTCCGATATTCTGTCCGAATAATACAAATGCCGCACTGTTTAAACCAATGATTCCGCTTGCCGCCAATGCCTGCAAAATACCGACGGATGCTGATGAAGATTGTATAAGTGCCGTAAAAACCATACCCGCCAAAATACCTAACAACGGATTTTCAAATTTTGTCAGTAAACTAACAAATGCTTCTGAATCTGCCAAAGGTTTCATGGCGGTGCTCATCATATCCATACCGATGAAAAGAACGCCTAATCCGGCTAAAATATTTCCGATATGATGCAGCTTCTCATTTTTCAGAAATACTACAATTGCTACACCGAAAAAGGCAATCAACGGTGCAATTGCTCCCACATCCAAAGCAATTAACTGTCCGGTTATCGTAGTACCGATGTTGGCACCCATAATAATCCAGACTGCCTGCTGCAAAGTCATCATACCGGAATTAACAAATCCTACTACCATGACTGTGGTTGCCGAAGAAGACTGTATAACTGCCGTAATGACTGCACCTACCAGAACACCCAGAAAACGATTCGCGGTTAACTTTTCCAAAATCTGTTTCATCTTATTTCCGGCGACCGATTCCAAGCCGGAGCTCATCATCTGCATACCATACAAAAATAATGCCAGACCACCTAATAATCCCATAAAATGTGCTAATGTCATTTTCTTATCCTCTCATCCTCACAAGATTCTTCCTTATTATTCTGATTCCTCTTTTACATCTAACATTACTATTTCTTACTAAATTCCTTTACCAGTCTTCCAATCTGGATTATCAATGTCGGTATAAATGCAAGCCCAATAAGACTTACTACCTGCATGCTTGTAAGCGGTGCAATTACAAATAACTTGTGCATAAAAGGTACAAACAGTACAAACGCAAGTAATACAACACCTGTCAGAAATGCACCAAGACTCCATTTGTTGCTTGCCAATCCGATTTTGATAATGGACGCATGACTTCTACAACTAAAACCGTGGAAAAGTCGTGCCAGTGTTAAGGTTGCAAACGCCATTGTACTTGCTGTCATCGGATTCACCTCTAATCCAAGGTGATAAGCAATCGTTGTTACTATTGCTATCAGTGCACCATAGGACAAAAGTCGAATCGAAAAACTTCTTGTCAATATACCTTCCTTCGCGTCACGCGGTTTATTTTGTAACAAGCCCTTATCCGATGGCTCCATGCCGATTGCTAGTGCCGGAAGGGAATCCGTTAAAAGGTTAATGAACAACAAATGTACCGGCTCAAATGGCGTGTCTAATGCCATAACGGAACAATACAAAACAACCAGAATAGCTCCCATATTGCCCGATAATAAAAACTGAATTGCATTCAAAATGTTCCGATAAACATTTCTACCATTTAAAACTGCTTTGATGATGGTAGCGAAATTATCGTCTGCCAGAATCATTGCAGAAGCATCCTTTGATACTTCTGTTCCAGTAATACCCATTGCAATACCGATATCTGCCTTCT
>JAFSHK010000038.1 GCA_017440375.1 Lachnospiraceae bacterium | reverse complement strand
TAAAGTATCATATCTTCGTCATAACATCTCAAATGTTTTATTGTATCTTTGGAATTACCGGCTGAGTTGCTCATCGCACAAAACATCCATTCCCGGCTCTATGTATCAATCCTAAAACTTCCATTTCCATTAACACCCCCAACATTTCCGGAATCGAATATAAATTTCCGATTCTATGAAACAATTCAATTCTGATTTGCTCTATTGATTTGGGTGAATAATCAATAATATCCTGTAATATTTTCCGCGTTCTTTCGTTTTCTGTCTCAACTTCTATCGTCCCCTTGCATTTGCATTCTTTTGTACACTTTTCCCTTGTTTTCTTTCTCAAAAATTCTGTTGTCTCCTTATTATATCTGTGCAATTTTTCTAATTCCTGTAAGATATCCTGTGTATCTTGAACAACACATGCCCCTTGCTTAATCAGTCTGTTGCACCCTTCACTCAAGGGTTCCGTTACTCTGCCAGGCAATGCAAATACTTCCTTCCCCTGTTCCAATGCCATATCCACGGTAATCAGTGTACCGCTTTTGTTTCTTGCTTCAATTACCAACACTCCATCCGACATTCCGCTTATAATACGGTTTCTTGGCGGAAACAAATTCGCCTGTGGAGCTGTTCCCGGCACATATTCCGAACAAATGCCTCCCTTTTCTACCAACATCCGATATAAATTCCCATTCTCAGCAGGGTAACAAATATCAACTCCACAACCAAACACCGCCATAGAATAGCCACCTTTCTCCAATGCGGCGTACTGGCTTATTCCATCTACCCCTCTTGCCATACCGCTGATAACCTGCACTCCTGCCTCCGCCAGTTCATGTCCCAATTTCTCTGCCATATACTTTCCATATGCAGAACAATTCCTTGCACCAATAATTGCAATAGACGGTTTATCCTCGTCCGGTAGTTTTCCCTTATAATATATTCCAAATGGTTTATCTGAAATATGTGCTAACATATCAGGATACGTCAATTGGCCTAAGCACGTAAAATGAATTCCTTTGTCCAGCAGTTTTCCATATTCTTCTTCCGGATTATAATGCAAACGGTTTTCTTCCATCACTTTCACAATTGCATGCTTTCCCTGCGGCAGTAATTCTTCCCATTCCCCACAAGTCATCGCATATACCTCAGACGGTTTTCTATTGTCTCCCAATAATTTTACTATTGTTTTGCTTCCCATACCCTTTATTTGGTACAACCACTGTGCATAAGGAAGTTCTTTCTCATCCATCCCCATTATTCCATTCCTTTTTTCCTTCTGACTCATTTACCAATTTCCTTTCCAATACTTTTCATCTGTTTTTCGATAATACAATGCTTCCATCAGATGTCTCTCCTCTATTTGTTCAGCACCATCTATATCCGCTATCGTTCTTGCCACTTTCAAAATCTTATAATAGCCTCGCAGCGTAATATTTTTTTGCTCCAAAGCACGAAAAAGTAATTTTTGATTCTTGGCTTTGACAGCACAATATTTCTGTATTTCTCTGCTCCCTATTTCAGAATTAAACTGTAATCCGGTTCCTTTAAATCTATCTTTTTGTATTTCTCTTGCACTTAACACCCTTTTACGGATCATCGCACTATTTTCACTCGAAACGATTGTTTGTTTCGACATCTCTTCAAGATTAACCGATGGAGTTTCTACACAAATATCAATCCTGTCTAATATAGGTCCTGAAATTCTTCCCAAGTAGCGCCCAATCTCATAAGGTGCACAATTACATTTCTGTCTATCCGGAAAATATCCGCAAGGACATGGATTCATTGCTCCAACCAACATAAAATCTGATGGAAAAATATAGGTTCCGTTATTTCTTGCTATCTGTACCTGCTTATCTTCTAAGGGTTGTCTCAGTAAATCAAGATTTTCTCTCTTAAACTCCGGTAATTCGTCCAGAAAAAGGACGCCTCTATGCGCCAGACTAACAACTCCCGGAGAGGGTACTCTGCCACCACCGATTAGCGCCTGTTGTGTAATTGTATGATGAGGATTTAAAAAAGGTCTATTTACTACAAAAGAATTTTCAGACGGCAGCATACCTGCTACGCTGTATATGGTTGAGACTTCAATACTTTCATCCACCATCATTGGTGGTAATATTGTTGCTATCCTATTTGCAATCATCGTTTTCCCGGAACCCGGCGGGCCTATCATAAGCATATGATGAAATCCCGCTGCTGCAATTTCCGCAGCACGTTTCGTACTATCTTGTCCATTTACTTCTGCAAAATCTAACAGCATCTGTTTTCTTCCCAGCTGCATAAGCTCCTGTGGATTGACTCTGGTAACCGGAATCTTCTCTAACTGCTTGGTTCGATCAACCTTCAGATATTCCACAATTTCACGAATATGTGATACACCTACAATATCAATTCCATGAATAACAGCTCCTTCTAAAGCATTCTCCCTTGGCACAATACATTTCTGTATTCCTTGCTTTCTGGCTTCCTGCACAATCGATAAGATTCCTTTCACCGCTCTGACTTCTCCATTCAAGCCAAGTTCACCAACAATCAAGCTATTCTCCACACATTCCTGTCGGACATAACCATAGGCAATCAGTACGGCAATTGCTATGGGTAAATCAAAAGCGGTTCCTTCCTTTCGTAAATCCGCAGGTGATAGATTGACATTAATGCTCATAGGCTCCAATTCAATTTCTGCATTTTTCAATGCTACTCTTACTCGCTCTCTTGCTTCTCTTACCTCAGAATTCAGCATACCAACCATCTGAAAACAAGGTATTCCTCTCGACACATCTGCCTCCACTCTCACGAGTCTACTGCCCACTCCGTAAATTGAAGCGGAAATAACAACACTAAACAAATACATCCCTCCTAGTATTTTTATTTTAAATTTTTTAATCATTATTGAATAAACTTAGGAAAAAATATGACTCTAGATAAATATAGGTACCGGAGCACTCATAAAAAGTGCTCACGGCATTATGAAATTCAGATTTTTCAGAATAAAAATTATTACGGAATTACATTACTTTATTTTGCATACCATCCGGATCCTGCGCAAACTGAATCGCCATTTCTCTGCTTATTTTACCTTCATAAAAAAGCTGCGTCAAGGCTTCATCCATTGTAATCATTCCCAATTTACGATTTGTCTGCATAACAGACGCTAATTGATGTGATTTACCTTCTCGTATCAAATTTCTTACTGCATGGTTTGCATGCATAACTTCAAAAGCCGCCACACGAGCTTTTCCGTCCATGGTCGGAACAAGCTGCTGTGAAACAACCGCTTCTAACACATTCGCAAACTGAACACGAATCTGTTGCTGTTGGTGCGGTGGGAAAACATCGATAACACGGTCAACCGTACTCGCTGCACCAATTGTATGTAATGTTGATAAGACAAGATGTCCCGTTTCTGCCGCAGTAATGGCAACACTAATGGTTTCAAAATCTCGCATCTCTCCTACCAGAATAACATCCGGATCCTCACGCAGCGCAGCACGAAGTGCATTCGCATAAGTTTGAGAATCCAATCCAATTTCACGCTGATTCACCATTGCCATTTTATGCTGGTGCAGATATTCTATCGGGTCTTCCAGTGTGATAACATGCGCATCTCTGTTATTGTTTATTTTATCAATAATCGCCGCTAGTGTAGTCGATTTACCACTTCCTGTCGGGCCGGTTACTAATATCAATCCTCTTTTTCTTTCATATAAATTGATAACAGATGCCGGTACTCCCAACACCTCCGGAGAAGGTACCTGTGTACCAACCAGACGTAATGCCAATGCTACGGAGCCCCTTTGCTTGTAGACATTGACACGATATCTTCCCAGTTCAGGAATTGAGAAAGACATATCATACTCTCCCCTTTCCTCAAACCGGTTTCTTTGAACCTCCGTCATAATCTCCAATACAATCTCCGTTGTATCACTGGGCATCATTTTAGGATAATTCATTGTTATCAACTTACCATTTACTCGCATTTTCGGCGGAATTCCCACCGTAATATGTACATCAGATGCACCTGCCTCTTTGGCCTCTCTCATGATTTCTTCTATTGTTGGCATACCATAACCTCTTTTATCCGCTTATTTTTACATTTCATTCTTATTCTCATAATATCAGTTTGGATCTTCCGGTACTTCCACATAAACAGGCTCTTCTACTTTAAAGCCTTGTTTCTTCAGAAGTTCTGTATCCATAATATAACGATTATCCATCGTTTTCATAATATCTACGATTTCTAAATCACCGTACATTCTCTCATTATCCAAATCAATAATCGCATTATCACCAAAGCACAGCAACATTGGTCTTAAAATATTATTCGGATTAGAAGACAATACTAACGCTTTATCACCACTGTTTAATTCTACACTGACACCGGGTGCAAGAATATTGATTGTATCTATCAATCCTTTCACTACCTTGGGATCAAAATAGTCCGGATGATCCATCAAATGCTTCAACGCCGCCACTTCCGATGCCGGTTCCTTGTCATAACGCATTGCTGTCATAGTATCAAAAGTCTCTGCCACTGTTAGCACTTTTGCGCCATTAACCATCTTCATACTTTCTGAGGATTCACCCTTCTCCAAGTTCTCTAAATTCTTAGCCGCCTGAGCACAAATACGTTTGATATTCGGACTGGAAGAAAATACAATCTCAAGCAAATCAAAACCGGCTGCTTCCGCACTGCGCATACGTTCCTTCTCCGCCTCATTGAGTTCATCTTTCTCCGTCAGTCCCTTGGAAGCTGCAAGCTTGCCGATATCATGTACTGCTGCCGCATGAACGGTTTCAAGCTGTTCCGCTACCGTCAAATTCATAACATGCGTTATCATTGCGCAGAGAATAGCTACATTCAAAGAATGTTTGTAAAGATAATCCTCTTTACTGCGCAGATTTTGTATAAAGTTAATTTTTTTATCCAAATGTCCGTAATTTTTAATAATATTGGATGTAATAACCTGCATTTTCGCAGATTTTTTCGTCTGAATAATCTTATCCAGCTCTTCTTGTAAGGAAAAAACACACATTGTCTGGAAACGTTCGAAATCGATATCTGCCTGCGTCATTGGCGGAACAGGTTCTGCCGGTTCCAGAACGAAAAGACCTATAAGTCCGAAATTCTTAATACTGTCAATTCCCTGACTTGTTAATTTGGAATTTCTCTCATACAACAAAACACCATTCTTATTGTATATCGGACGTGCAAGCCTCATTCCAATTCTTAAATCTTCCCTTTTTACAAAAATCATTTGTCTTTGCCCCCAATCTTTCGTCTATTCGAACCCGGCTCTCAATTTTTCCAACGCTTTTTTCTCAATTCTGGATACATAACTTCTGGAAATCCCAAGACTTTTACCAATCTCACGTTGTGTTATTTCTTGCTTATCTGCCAGACCATAGCGCATGATTAAAATTTCTTTCTCGCGCTCATCCAGACTGTTCTCCAACAATCCCGTTAATCTTTTCAAGCGTTCTTCTAATTCCATTCGGTCTATCACATCAGGCTGTTCCTGTTCTATGATATCCAATAAGTTAATTTCATTTCCTTCTCTATCCGTTCCAATTGGTTCAAAAAGTGAAACCTCTCTGGCAGTTTTCTTCTTGGCACGAAGCAGCATCAGCAGTTCATTATCAATACATCTCGAAGCATATGTACTGAGTTTACCTTTCCCTGCATCAAAAGAATCAATCGCCTTAATCAATCCAATCGTTCCCGTAGAAATCAAATCTTCCATATCTTCATCTACATTTTGATATTTCTTCGCAATGTGTGCCACCAGACGAAGATTGCGTTCTATCAGTATTTCTTTGGCGATCTGCCTTTGCCTGCTGTCTCCTTCTTTGAGCTGGCGAAGGTATGCGGCTTCTTCTTTCGCCGTCAGCGGTTGCTTAAATGTTTTCAAAAGAAGCCCCCAAAGTTTATTTACTCTATTCTATGACTTCGGGACAGTGCAAGTGCCTTTCCACTCAAAGAAATCTTTTTTCAAAACATTTTCACCCATTATTTCCCATACATAATCATTATAGCGTATATTGTATAAATTTCAATACAATTCAACTATGTAAACCACTTTTTTCTGCTAATTCAACAAAAACTGTGCCATTACATAATTACTGACATCCATTCCATAAGCTGTCAAATAAACAGACTCCTCTACAACCAGCAGCCCTTCCTGTTGCATTTTCTCAAGTACCTCTCCGTAGACTGTTTCCATAGGAATACCGAATTTCTGTTTGAAATCGCTCTTTCTGACCCCCTCGGTAAGCCGCAGTCCCAGAAACATAAACTCTTCCATTTGTTCTTCTTGGGTCAGATATTCTATATTTTCTCCCAAATCGGTTCTTTGCAATATTTTATTATTCTGTACTGCCTCCTTGTATTCCTCCATGGTACGTTTATTATTCCAACGCACCTCTTCTACCATTGATGCTGCTCCCAGTCCCAAGCCAAGATAATCTCCACGTTTCCAATATACTTTGTTATGAAGGCATTCATAACCTTCCTTGGCGTAATTGGAAATTTCATAGCGATGATAGCCTTTGTCAGAAAGCATTTGTCCGGTTAACTCATAAAAAGCTCTATCCTCCTCCTCTGTCGGAAAAACAAGTTCTTTCTGATGGTCGTAAAACCACGTTCCTTCCTCCAGAATCAGGCTATAAGCAGAAATATGCTCCGGCTGCAACGCAAGCACCTTCATCAAGGTTTCCCGATAGGATTGCTCACTTTGACCCGGAATTGCCGACATCAAATCAATATTGATATTCTGAAAACCGGCTTTTCTCGCCCATTCATAAGTTTCTAAGAAGGTCTTATAATCGTGAATTCTCCCCAGACATCGTAATTCCTCGTCATTCGCCGACTGCAAACCAATACTTAAACGATTAACCCCTGCCGCAAAAAAAATCTTTAATTTCTCTTCCGTTATGGTTCCCGGATTCACTTCTATCGTAATTTCTGGGTTGGATTCAAAAACAAACGTTTCTTTCAGTTTACATAATATTTTTTCTATTATTTCTCCATCCAAAACAGATGGTGTGCCACCACCGAAGAAGACCGAAATTACTTGATGCTGCCTATACAGAGGTGCTTGCAGTACAATCTCTTGCATAAGCAGCTTCACATATTCTTCTTTCTCCTGCACGGATGCCTGATAGGATAAAAAATCACAATAGCGGCATTTCTGCACACAAAATGGTATATGCACGTACAAGCTTAATTCTCTCATATCTTTTCGCCTTATCTTGGCCTTAATTTTCATCCAGTTTCAAAACACTCATAAATGCGCTCTGTGGAATTTCAACATTACCTACCTGACGCATACGTTTCTTACCTTCCTTCTGCTTCTCAAGCAGTTTCTTCTTACGTGTAATATCACCACCGTAACATTTCGCAAGTACATCTTTACGCATAGCTCGTACGGTCTCTCTGGCGATAACCTTACCACCTACGGCTGCCTGAATCGGAATTTCGAATAAGTGTCTCGGAATCTCATCTTTTAACTTCTCACACATCCTTCTTCCTCTCTCGTAAGCACTGTCCGCATGGACAATGAAAGAAAGTGCATCGACTTCTTCTTTATTAATCAGGATATCTAATTTTACAAGTTTTGATTCTTCATAACCTTTCATCTCGTAATCAAAAGAAGCGTAACCTCTGGAACGAGATTTCAGCGCATCAAAGAAGTCGTAAATAATCTCATTTAACGGCAACTCATATTTAAGCAGGGCTCTGGTTGCTTCTATATATTCGGTACTGATATATCGACCACGTCTCTCCTGACAAAGCTGCATAATCGGTCCGATAAATTCAGTTGTTACCATGATTTCCGCACTAACAATCGGTTCTTCCATATAATCAATTTCGGAAGGATCCGGTAGATTAGACGGATTCGTCAACTCAATCATTTCGCCATTTGTCTTATGCACGCGGTAAATAACGCCCGGTGCCGTTGTTACCAAGTCCAGATTGTATTCCCGCTCTAAGCGCTCCTGAATGATTTCCAGATGCAGAAGTCCCAAGAAACCACAACGGAAACCGAAGCCTAATGCAATCGAAGTTTCCGGTTCATAGTTTAAGGAAGCATCATTTAACTGCAGTTTCTCCAACGCATCCCTCAAATCCGGATATTTGGCACCATCTGCCGGATACATACCGCAGTACACCATAGAATTTACTTTTTTATAACCCGGAAGCGGCTCTGCGCATGGATTCTTCAAATCCGTAACCGTATCACCAACTGCCGTATCTTTTACATTTTTAATGGATGCTGTGAAATAGCCTACCATACCTGCTGAAAGCTCCTCACACGGAATAAACTGTCCTGCACCGAAATAACCTACTTCAACAACTTCTGCCGTTGCTCCGGTTGCCATCATTTTCACGCTTGTCCCTTTGCTGATACGTCCTTCCATAATACGGCAAAATACAATAACTCCTTTATAGGAATCATAAACAGAGTCAAAGATAAGTGCCTGTAATGGGTTGTCCGCATTTCCGGTAGGTGCCGGAATTTTCTCAACAATTGCTTCTAATACTTCTTCAATACCAATACCGTTTTTGGCAGAAATCATCGGTGCATCCTGTGCCTCAATACCAATAACATCTTCAATCTGATTTTTGACTCTATCCGGTTCTGCGCTTGGCAGGTCAATTTTGTTGATTACCGGAAAAACATCCAAATCATGATCGAGTGCCAGATACACATTCGCTAACGTTTGTGCCTCAATTCCCTGCGCTGCATCTACAACAAGAATTGCCCCATCACAAGCTGCAAGGCTTCTGCTGACCTCATAGTTAAAGTCAACATGACCGGGGGTATCAATTAAATTAAAAATATATTCCTGTCCGTCTTTGGCCTGATATACAATACGGACTGTCTGTGCCTTAATCGTAATACCTCTTTCACGCTCCAATTCCATATTGTCAAGAACCTGCGCCTGCATTTCTCTGCTGGTTAAAAGTCCTGTTTTCTCTATAATTCTATCCGCCAATGTTGATTTACCGTGATCAATATGGGCCACAATACAAAAATTTCTGATTTTGCTCTGATCTACCACTGCCATTTTCTTTCCATGCCTTTCTCATTTCCATTTTTACATACAGAGTTAGTATAGCAAATTCTGTGCCCAATGTCCATAATCTCAAGAATCTCTGTCCGGCTCATTGCCTGATAAAACAAGATGTATAATATGTGCTAACGGGTCAATCGCATTCATCGCCTCCTCGACCGTATTGTTCTGTGCACCCAGCTCAATCAATAAGGATTTACCACGCAGATGCATATTATAGCGGTACGCTTTCAAATAAATTCTTCTGGCAATCCCCGGATAATATTCATTGGCTGCTACCTGCATCTGAAAGGAAAAAGCAAGATTGTCTTCCAAATTCGGATTCTCCAGATAGCCAATTGTTTCTCCATTCTTCGTTCTGGAAAGTCCATTAAAAAACATAAACTGCGCCGTCGGTCTGCCTTGCAAATCCACCACCAGTCTTCTATCCTCCGGCATTTCGTCTCTATGTAAATCTATCACAACTTCAATCGACGGATTCTCTGCAAGCATCTGCTCAATTGCCGGAAGTGCATTGCTGTAAGCATAATCTCTGGCCTCTTTATCAAAACTTTCCGTATAATGAATGACGTTGTAGCCATATTTCTCCCGAAGCAGGTTTGCTAACTTCTCTCCGGCTCCGACAATGGTAGTAGACTCATCTCCCGGTATCGAATCTACAAAGCTTTCCTGCGAATGCGTATGATAGATGAGAATCTGTGGATTGGCATTACTGCCCTGCATCCGCATATCTTTCCCTAACAGTTTCTCTATGCTTATCAAAGATTCCCCTGCTGCCGTTGTACTGTCAATGGCATAGAAAGCCTTTACCAAGGCTTCATAGCTTTGCAATTCTCCCCATTGATAACGATATGCCGGTTCCTCTACTTCATAAAAAGTTTGTGCTCCACTTTGCTCTTCGGGCTGCAATTCTTCTGCACCGGCTATCTGTTGCCCCGCTTCCTTTTCTCCGGTCATGTCTTCCCCTGTCACATCTGCTCCTGCTTCCTGCTTCTCACTGACGAGACCATTCTCTGCCAGAAATGCTTCTTCTAAGCTTTTATCAAGATGAATCGCATCATCCCCATATTCTAACTCTTCCTGTGAAATGCCTTTCTTATCTTCATCCGTTCCTTCCAATAAAAGAAGTTCTTCATAGTCACTTTCCTGTAACACATTTGAACCAAAAACGTCCGATTGTTCCATGCCATATAGTAAAACCGGAAAATTCTCAAAAATAATCTGCTCCACCCAATTACTGTCGTAACTTTTTTGTTGCGTATGAAACAACGTTACTTGCGGCATCCAGATTTCCATTATATTTTGCTCCAATAACCGTTGCAAAAAACTTAAATCCTGCTCTTCTTTTTCAGAATTCCGAAGTACTTCTCTTATCAATGCCATTACTGTCAGAACACACAAAACAAAGAGCGCAATTCGAAAGAAACCGCGCCCGATATGCACCTGACTATTCCTTTTGTGTCTTATCCGAATTTTTTTCATGAACCTGCTTCATCCCATCCGGGGTAATTGCCTTTCGCAAAGACACCCACTATCTCATTATATGCAGGTTCCCCGGTTATTCATGCTAACGAGATATCAAGTGCCTTATTCAGCGCATCACAAAGAATGTGTCCTATCTGCTGCACTTGTGCATCCACATCTTTGCTTGTTACATACATATTATTAAGTTCGGAAAGGGCATTCGGATATTCACCCATTGCATATTCTCCCATCGCATCTCCCACAATAGTGGCTGCATCCACAACCGTCGGCACGCCAATTGCCAAAACCGGCACATGCAAGCTTTCCTCATTTAGCGCATTGCGATGATTTCCCACACCGGAACCGGGATGAATTCCTGTATTCGTAATCTGTATTGTTCGATTCAGTCGTTTTGTAGAACGTGCCGCCAATGCATCAATCACAATAACCAAATCCGGATTTGTCTGTTCTATGACACCTCTAATGATTTCTGCCGACTCCATCCCCGTCTTCGCCATAACGCCCGGAACCAGACTACTGACTAAATGCATTTTGGAGCAATTATAAGCTACTTTACCGTACTCCATTACAATATGACGATTGATAAAAAGATTGTCTACCACATTCGGTCCCAAAGAATCTGCCGTAACATCCCGATTTCCTAAGCCCACAACCAGAATTGATTTTTCTTCCTCGGGTTCCGGTAATAAATCTCTTATTTCCTTCGCCAGAATATCAGAAATTTCCTGATGATAATCTTCTTCCGGCTCAATCATTCCGGGGGCTTCCAACGTAACGTAAGTTCCCATTGGTTTTCCCATTGCTTTGGCACCATTTTTTGTTTCAATGATCACTTTAGTAATATGCACATCGCTTTTTTCATCATAGTTCTCTTCTACTTTTATCCCATGAATATCATTTTCTTTTCCATCAATGCTTTCTCTGGCCTCTAATGCCAAGTCTGTTCTGACCTGAAACCAACTCATATCATCCCGTCCTCGTTTCTTCTTTCCTTTTTCTTTGTTTATTATATGCAAACATGGTCTGTACTGCGCCATGCAAGTACATGGCTTTAGTTTTTACAAAAAAGTTCAAAATATGTATTGACAGAAATGGATGCTTATTCTACAATAATATGCGTGTGTTTCCATTAAAACGTCCGTGTCCGGATTTAATGAGACACTTTCCTGAAAAATAGATTCCAATAGGAGGTGTGCATCTTGGCTAATATCAAATCTGCAAAGAAAAGAATTTTAGTTAACAGAACTAAAGCTGATAGAAATAAAGCTATCAAATCCGGCGTTAAAACTTCTGTTAAGAAGGTAACCGCTGCTATCGCTGCTAACGACAAAGAAGCTGCAAAAGCTGCATTAGTTGCTGCTACAGCTACAATTGATAAGGCTACTAAGAAAGGTGTATTGCACAAAAATACAGCTTCCAGAAAAGTATCCCGTTTAGCACAGGCAGTTAATAAGATGGCTTAATTTTTGCTATAAATTAGACATGCTAAATAAAACATATAAAAAACCACTTCATACCGTCATGTGAAGTGGTTTTTTATTTTTGTACCGTTAACGACTGTGACCTCCGCCACCATGGCTTCCGCCTCCGCCACCACCGCTGTGACCTCCACCTCCGCCACTATTGGTTTCAATATGACGTTTGGTAACTGTCTTGCGGATAAATACATCTCTGTTGTTTGAAAAGTCTGCTCTTTTTCCTTCCACATATGTGACTGCTGTTGTCGTATCCTTACCACTGCGGGATTTCCAATTCACAAGGATAAAGATTACTGCTGCAATCAAACCTACAATCAGCGACATTCCCTTCGGAACATCCACATCAAATGCTCTCGTTCCCAGCATATCATCATAGAAATCATTCACATATGTTTTATAAGCTTTATACGGATTGGTTTCCACATCACGGTAAACGCGGTCAAGAATGTGGTCAATATCCATATCATCATAAGTATCCTTCACAATTCCGGTTGTACAAAACCATGTATAGATTTTGCCATCATCCTCACGATACCAGTTATCAACCAGAATAACTCCATCGCCGTTGGACTTATTATAACCAAAATGATTTTCCTCATAAAACTGTTCTGCATATACTCTTACAAACTGATCATAAGAAACACCCGGTTCAATTTCTCTGGCATATTCCTTCAAGGATTCGTTTAAAGTAACAAGAACAATATCACACCTGGTCTGTTTCTCTCTCTTGGCAATCAGTTCCTCTAACTTCTGTTCCTCTTTGTCTGTAAGTACGTCTGCATGGTCAAAAACTCTCTGAGTCGTTGTACATTCTGTATTGATGCGCTCATAATACCCAATACTAGCTATTGCCTTATGTAAACCTTCTATTCCTAATAAAACAACAATAAGCACACCAATTATGACAAATATCCATCTAAAAAATTTCAAATAATCTCTCATTACAGCACCTCCAGAATGGTAAGAATTAAGGACGTAATTGTACTAACAAAAACCATCGCTGAAAGGCCATACGCAAGCACTTTTTCTTTTGATACCGGTGTTTTACCAACTACTTTTCCTGTTTGTCCGTTTACATGAAAACGATAGGTCTTGCCCCGATACTGGTACAGGTACATCCAAACCGGCAAAAGTGCAAAGTTAATACCGTCTCGTTCTAAATTCAAGTTTTTGTTTCTTGGTGTTATGGAAGTATAACCGCCTAACGACTGTCTCAATAATGTTTCCGATGCTTCTTTAACCTTCTCTTTCGCACGTCCTTCCAGTTCCGGTGCTTCCTGATTATAAACTTCACCGAAAAAGCCGGACATATATTTGGGATCAAAGCCTTCTAAATCTGCATAGGTATATGGCTCCATCAAATCCATCTCTCCATCCCCCATACCAAGGGAAGCATCTACCGGAACTTTGTCAAATCCGGCATGCATATGACGCTCTATGTCATAATAGGAAGTTTCTGTATATTCCGTATCACCGCTGCGCCAGGTTCTTACCTTCGTACCGGTTCCTGCAAAATCATAATTTGCCTGATAATCATACAGCCAGAATGGCACATACATACCATTCATTCCCTCTAAACTCTTCTCTGAAAGAAAACCGGACGGCGTAAAGGTTCTTTTCCTAAATTCTGTATTCAATGCCTCAACTGCCATCTCTTTATTCACTTTAAAAGGCAAAATCAAATGTGGCTCATATACGCCTTCTACTCTTTCATCAAATACAATATAGCTTCCGCAATGCGCGCATTTGCTTGCCGAAGTATATTCCCCTATCGTAATTGGTGCTCCACAATTGGCACACTGTGTAATACTTTTATCCCGAACAATATCTTCACTGTCCAGACTTTCACAGTGGGGACAATACATTTTTTTCCTACCCGGTTCATAAACCGCGTTGCCTCCACAATTTTTACATTTAAAAATCATTGTCGTCCTCCCCTTCCTTTTTTCTTTTTTAGTATAACAAAGATTTGCAGAAATTGACAGAGCTTTTACATTTCTATATACTATTAGTGTTGGATATATGACAAAATAATCCAAATGACATAAAAGAATAGGAGCTAGGAATAAATATGGGTGGATTTTTTGGTGTCGCTTCAAAAGAAGATTGTGTTTTTGATTTGTTTTTTGGTACAGACTATCATTCCCATTTAGGAACAAGACGTGCCGGTATGGCTGTATACAGCAAGGAATATGGTTTTGACAGAGCCATTCACAATATTGAAAACACTCCTTTTCGAACCAAATTTGACAAAGATGTAAATACCATGCACGGTAATTATGGCATCGGTTGTATTTCTGATTACGAACCTCAACCGTTAATCATCCGTTCTCACCATGGCACATATGCCATTACTACCGTAGGTAAAATCAATAATAAAGAAGAAATCGTTGCTAAGCTTTTTGAAAGCGGTCACGCTCACTTTTTGGAAATGAGTGGTGGCGATATCAACGCAACAGAACTCGTTGCTGCTATCATTAACCAGAAAGACAACCTCATTGAGGGATTACAGTACGCACAGGAACTAATCGAAGGTTCCATGACAATGTTGCTTATGACACCAAAGGGAATTTATGCAGCAAGAGACCGTCTGGGACGTACGCCGGTAACCATCGGCAAGAAGGAGGATGCTTATTGCATTTCTTTTGAAAGCTTTGCTTATCTGAATCTCGGTTATACACCGGATCGGGAACTTGGTCCCGGTGAAATCGCTATTATAACACCGGAAGGAACAAGAACCTTGATTGCCCCGGGAAAAGATATGAAAATCTGTACTTTCCTCTGGGTATATTACGGATATCCTTCTTCCTCTTATGAAGGAATCAGCGTAGAAGAAATGCGTTATAACTGCGGTGCTATGCTTGCAAAACGAGATACTGTACAGCCAGACATCGTAGCCGGCGTACCGGATTCCGGTATTGCTCATGCAATCGGTTATGCCAATGAATCCGGGATTCCGTTTTCCAGACCGTTTATTAAATATACACCAACCTGGCCGCGCTCTTTCATGCCGACGATTCAAAGCAAACGTAGTCTGATTGCAAAAATGAAACTGATTCCTGTACACGATTTAATCAAGGACCGCAGTCTGTTACTCATTGACGATTCTATTGTACGAGGAACGCAGCTTGGTGAAACAACAGAATTCTTATACCAGAGTGGTGCCAAAGAAGTGCATATCCGCCCAGCTTGTCCCCCTCTGCTGTTTGGATGTAAATATTTGAATTTCTCACGTTCCTCTTCTGAAATGGAACTGATTACCCGTCAAGTCATCAAGGAACTGGAAGGAGATAATAAATATCCGAATTTGTCTGTTTATGCAAATCCGGAATCAAGTGAATATCAGGCAATGTTAGAAAAAATAAGAGAGAAGCTTAATTTCACTTCTCTCCGTTATCATCGTCTGGACGATATGATTGCCGCTGTTGGTATTGATAAATCAAAATTATGTACTTACTGTTGGGATGGCCGCGAATAGCGGTCATCTTTTTTCATTCCGGCACCCACATGAAAATGAACCAAACCGGTACGATTAAGCGCCAGCATAATAGTTGGAATCAATATAAGCTGTACTATAATTCCAGGAATTGCATTGAAAAACGCACCTGTCATAAACATCTGCCATGAGAAAACATTTCCACTCATACCCAGTAAAATAATCTGTGCAAATCCCCATACAATTCTTCCAAGCAACATTGCCAGTAACATAGAGCGATATAACGAAATAATACATTTCCATCTGGATTTTTCATACCAGAATCCAACTACCAAGCCATAGGTTGTCAGTTCAAATGCCATTGATATCCCTGTCGGGAAAAGAATCGGCATTCCAAAGATAGCATATCTCATAATCGGCAACACAAAGCCTACCACCGCTCCATATCGCCAACCGCAAATCAGACCGCATAGAAATACGGGAATATGCATCGGCAGAAGCATACTGCCAAGCTGTGGAATCTGTCCGGTCAGAAACGGCAACACAAGACCAATAGCCACAAACATTGCTGATAAAGTCAAATTTTGGGTATTTGTTTTATGCATGTGTTTCCTCCGTATTCTCTTCTAGTACATTTTCTTCCTTTTCACTTTCTGCTGATAAAATTTCTTCTTTGATTTCCACAGCATTTGCATTTTCACGTTTTTTCACATCTTCACGAAGAATACGATAAATGACTGCCGTAATCGGAACTCCAATCAACATACCGAATACACCGGACAAACCACCACCGATGGTAACCGCTGCAAGTACCCATAACCCCGGGAGTCCGACAGAAGAACCTACCACACGCGGATAAATAAGGTTTCCTTCCAATTGTTGTAAAACAACTATAAAAATCAAGAAAACAATTGCCTGAAATGGTGAAACAGTCAGAATCATAATCGCCCCCACTCCGGCACCAATGTATGCTCCTGCAACCGGAATCAAAGCTGTTAAACCAATTAATGCTCCTATCATCGTCGCATATGGCAAACGCAATATCAACATACCAACAACACACAAACTTCCCAAAATTACAGCTTCCATACATTGTCCAACAATATAGCTACGGAAACAATCATTGCATACAGATAATACATAAGAGATTTTCTTACACCACTTTGGTTTTACATAATTATTTACCACACGTAGAGTTTGTGAACAAAGTTTTTCTTTACTTAATAACAAATAAATTGCAAAAATAATACTTAAAAGTGCCGTAACAATGGATGAAAAAACAGTAGAAACCGCGCTTACCGTAAATCCCATCACATCCCCCAATCCGGATGTAACATAGGTTAATATTTTGGAAAACAAATTTTGCCAATCAATAGAAGAAAGTGTTGCCTCCAAATTTTTAGGCAACAGATTCATAATAAACTTGTTGTTTATCAACGCTTCTACAGCCGTTGGAATCTCTGAAACCAATAACCGGATACAAGAGATAAATTGTGGTAGTACCAATCTTATCACTAAAACTACTATTGCAATCAACGATACCATTGCTGCAATCATACAAATCGGTCTTCTGGTACAGCATATCACCTTGCTTGTATTATTCCCCGGAAAATAATGCTTCTCATACAGACACATCAAAATATTCAAAAGATATGCAACTACGCAGCCTACAATAAGAGGCGCTGCCGCACCAATTGCAATCGACACAACATTCATGACTGTCGACCAATAAGTAATGCTTAAATACAGTAAAAACAGACTTACACCTATTCGAAAACAGGTTTTCCATTCTAGTTTCATTGATAATTTATTCTCCTTCTTATAAATTAAATCAAAATTTAATATTTATTTTTCTGTTATACTAATGTTTTAAAAGCATGACATTTACTTTTAATTTTCTAAGTAAATATCATGCCATTCGTTTCTGTTTGAATAAATATCATTTTGATATAAATCTATTCTACCATATATAAACATTTTTTTCTCTATTATATTCTAAAAAATATATGAAAAATAAAAACTATATTTATATCACCTGTTATTTTTCAAAATAAGCTTTTAATGCCTGCCCCAAAAAGACAGCAAAGCCCTCTCCGTATATACTATCCTGCACCTTCTTCATTTGCTCATTCGTCAGATAAGCTTCCGCAAGCTCTAACATCATTTCCTTAACATCATCCATCTGGAACATTTGCTTTGAAACAAACTCATATTCACCAATCATCTTCTTTATTTCAAAAGAATTTACATCTTCCTCTTTGCTTTGTGCAAGTTTCTGTAAAATTTCATCCATTCGCTTCTGATGCGAAGGGAGCAGTTCTGCGTTACCCGGATTTT
>JAFSHK010000037.1 GCA_017440375.1 Lachnospiraceae bacterium | reverse complement strand
TTGAAACAAACTCATATTCACCAATCATCTTCTTTATTTCAAAAGAATTTACATCTTCCTCTTTGCTTTGTGCAAGTTTCTGTAAAATTTCATCCATTCGCTTCTGATGCGAAGGGAGCAGTTCTGCGTTACCCGGATTTTCCATGATTGCTTTAATTTCCTTAAGCGGCATATCAAATTCACGAAAAAAGAGAATCTGCTGCAAAATTTCCAATGCTTTATCGTCATAAAGCCGGTATCCTGCTTCACTTGTATCCGTTGGTTTTAACAAACCAATCTCATCATACCAATGAAGTGTGCGCACGCTGATACCTGTTAATTTAGAAACCTCTTTTACTGTTCTCATTTTTCTTCTCCTTTGCTCTGATAACCATAGTTTAAAGCCTAACGTACCGTGAGAGTCAATAAAAATCTTTGCTTTTTTTATTAAATCTTAATTAAATAAGATAGCCCATTCAAAACGATGGGCTATCTCTACCTAATTACTTCTATCTTACTATTTTGTTTTTAACTTACAATTTAAATTTCGAAGCCTGAATCTCAAGAGAATCACTCATATCCATTAATTCTTTTGTTTTGCCAGTACATTCTTCTACCATCCGTAATAGATGATTCATATTTTCACTTGCTTCCATTGTTGAAGAAACATTTTTCTCAGCATCCTCTGCTAATTTAACAATAGTAGTTCCAACTTCTGTCTTAAGTACATCCAACTTATTCGTCTGTTTATGTATATTCTCTGAAATATCAGATACTACCCCGACTTCTGTTCTAAGTCCTTTAAAGGATTCTTCTGTATCCTTCAACTGTTTCTGCTGATTGATAACCTGTTCTTCTACTTCTTTCATTTTATCTACATTCACATTAGAATTTGCAATCAACTCATTTACTACAGTAGATATCTGATTAGCCGCTTCCCCCGAGCCTTCTGATAAATTACGAATTTCCTCCGCTACTACCGCAAAACCTCTACCTGCTTCACCTGCCCTTGCCGCTTCTATCGATGCATTCAGGCTTAATAAATTAGTACGTCCTGCAATGTCAGTAATAACATCAACTGCGTTTTGAATCTTCATAGCAGAATCATTTGTCATTTTTGTCTGAACCATAACGTCTTCTACCATAACTGCCGTCTGGTCGCAAATATTAACAAGATTCTCCAATGCCCCTAAAGCTCTTTCTGCATATTGATTCATGTTCATAATAGAAATTTCAAGTGCATTTGCACTAGCTGCATTCTCCTCAATACCAGCTTCAATATAATTTACCTTCTCTTCTGCAATACTGGTCTCATCTGCCTGCGAATTACTGCTGGATGCAATTCCCTGCACTGAACTATTAACATCTTCAACATTTCTTGTAATATTACCAAAAGCATTACTAAAGTCAGAACTATTACTCTTAATACTGCTAATAGATTTCTGAAGTTCAAAAATAATTTGCCGCAGATTACTCTGTACCATCTGAAGTCCACGTGCCATATCACCAATTTCATTTTTATCGTTCAAACTATTCGTATCAAATTCCAGATTCAGATTACCTTCTGCCAAAAGTCCTGTATTCTTTGTCAGCTTAACAATCGGATTGCATATCTTGCTACCAATAACATAAACTGCACAACTTCCTGCTACAAGAAATATAACACTAAGAATAATAAGTCCAATGGTAAGCTTCGTTGTCCCTGCAAGCGCAGCCTCCTGTTCTCCTACCATTGCAAAAGACCACTGTCCATCCAAAATTGGTGCATAACCGATAATATATCCTTTGCCGTCAAAAGTATATGTATCCACACCACTTTTCCCACTAATCATCAACTGCTCTACTGCTGCGAGTTCATCGTAACGTGAATCTGCTGTTATCGCTTCCACACCTTCTGCTGCTTCTCTGCCGGTGCTACAAATGATATCATTTTGTGAGTTTTCAACATCCGCATAATCAACGGCCGTCATCTTAGTACCTGTCTGATTAATAACAAAGCAAAAGCCATTATTCTCAACATTAATCTGATTTACCAAATCATTTAACATTGAAGCATCCGTTACACCGGTTAGGACACCAACAACCTCATTATTATCATTATATATCGGTGCACTCACACAAATTACCATCTTTAAATCAATTCTCGCAAATAAAACATCGGAAATATTGGAGACGCCTGCCGCCGCCTGCTTAAAGAAATCACGGTCTGCTGCATTTGCTTTATCACCGGTAGTTGAAATAACATCACCAACAACATGATCATCTGTTTCATCAACATAACATATCTGAAAACGCTCAAATCCGATTCGCTCTGCTTCTTGGATCAATACATCCTGCTGAATACTCCAGTCCATCGACCTGACGTCTTCTCTACTTGCAATGTCTTCCACCTGAGCAATGTATGTATTAATTTGTTGCTCCACTAATTTCGAAGCATCCACTGCTCGATTTCCCATCTCCGTTGATACATACCCTTTTAACAAATTATTAACTGATACAACTGTAATCAGCGCAAACACAATACAAATAACAGCAATCAAAAGTATTGTGCTGAGCAAGAGTTGCGTCTTTATTGATTTTTTCTTTTGCTGATTCATTTTACAATCTCCCTTCTCACAATTTGATGGTACTATTATATCATAGAGAACTTGTTTTTTGGTTATTGTATCCAAAAAAATACATTATAAAAAAAATTCTTGTGCATTTTGCCCAAAACGTATAAATATTAAAACACTCCGGTAATAAAGATTTCCAGACCAATTACAATTAAAATGATGCCACCAAGTATTCCTGCCTTACCGGCAAGTTTGGTACCGAATTTCTTACCGATTATAAGTCCCGCCATACAAATAACAAATGTTACTGTTGCAATAATAAGGGCACAAACCAGTGCCATAATAAAACCATATTCGGAAATTGTAAAACCAACAGATAACGCATCAATGGAAGTTGCCACTCCCTGTATTAATAGTCCTGTTACACCAAGCTTTGCTGCTTCCATCTCTACTGCTTTTTCTTCTGCTCCGTCTTTTCTCCCCTCTAATAGCATCTTGCCACCGATATAAGCCAATAAAATCAATGCTATCCATGGGATAAACTTCTCAAAGACTTGAAAATACTGAACTACTGTGTGAACACATATCCACCCTGTCATTGGCATCAATGCCTGAAACATCGCAAAAACTCCGGCAATTCCACACATTTTTTTCCTTCTCATCTGTGGCTCATGCAAACCGTTCGCAAGCGATACCGAAAAAGCATCCATTGCAAGTCCTACTCCAAGTAATACGCTGTTAAAGAAAAACACAAAATTCCATTCCATCTCTTTTCTCTCCTGTATGTTTATTATTATGAACATAAAAAACCCAAGTACAGCATCAAAACTATACTTGGGTATACTTTACAAATATATAGACTCCATGTATAGCTTCAACGTTATACATGAGTCTCGCAATTTAAAACAAGCCAGACCAAAAGGTCAGTATGTTGACTTGCTACGATATACGCTTGCTACTCCCTCATGGGAATTTTATTGATAAATAATATCACAAGGGAGTAGTGTCTGTCAATTATGAAATTGGAATGTTTTGTCAGGAGTCTTTATTTATTACGTTTTTTCTTATCTGTTTACATTAAACGCACCCATTCCTGGATAAGTACTTCCTACACCTAATGCTTCTTCTATACGGAGTAACTGATTGTATTTTGCAACACGCTCAGAACGACTTGGTGCACCTGTCTTAATCTGACAAGTATTCAGTGCTACCGCTAAGTCAGCAATTGTTGTATCTGCTGTTTCTCCTGAACGATGGGATGAAATAGCTGTATAACCTGCTTTGTGAGCCATATTAATTGCTTCCAACGTTTCGGAAATAGAACCAATCTGATTTAATTTAATCAAGATAGAGTTACCACAACCCATCTCAATACCTTTCTTCAAGCGCTCGGTATTGGTAACAAAAAGGTCATCACCTACAAGCTGAACCTTGTCTCCAAGTTCCTTAGTCAGCTTCTGCCATCCTTCCCAGTCTTCTTCATCCAAAGCATCTTCGATAGAGATAATCGGATATTTTTCTACAAGCTGTTTCCAGTGTTCAATCAAACCTTCAGAAGTGAATTTGGTTCCCGCTTTCGGAAGTATATATTCTCCCTTCGCTGCTCCCTTCCATTCACTGGATGCTGCATCCATAGCAATCATGAAATCTTTGCCCGGTTCGTATCCGGCATTTTTCACAGCTTCTAATATGTACTGAATGGCTTCTTCATCACTGGCAAGATCCGGTGCAAATCCACCTTCATCACCTACGGAAGTAGCCAGTCCCTTTGCTTTCAACAATGCTGCAAGCGCATGAAATACTTCTGCACACCAACGAAGTGCTTCTTTGAAATTCGGAGCGCCTACCGGCATAATCATAAATTCCTGTACATCTACGGTATTTGCTGCATGAGCACCACCATTTAAGATGTTCATCATCGGAACAGGTAATCTTGTTCCTGCTATTCCACCCAAGAAACGATACAACGGAATATCAAGCGCTGTTGCTGCCGCTCTTGCTGTTGCGATGGATACCGCAAGAATCGCATTGGCTCCAAGCTTGGATTTGTCTTTTGTTCCGTCTGCATCAATCATGGCTTTATCTACTGCATAAATATCGGATGCATCCATACCGATAATTGTATCTGCGATAACTGTATTGATATTCTCTACTGCTTTTGTAACACCTTTTCCAAGATATCTGGATTTGTCTCCATCTCTAAGCTCCAAAGCTTCAAATTCTCCGGTAGATGCACCGCTTGGTGCTGTACCTCTTGCAACAGTTCCGTCAACCAGTGTTACTTCTGCTTCTACTGTCGGATTGCCTCTGGAATCCAAAATTTCTCTTCCGACAACCTTCTCAATCTCTAAATAATTCATCTATTCATTCTCCTTCACAGTCTGATTCCCTTCATGCCGGAAGTTATTCTCCCGGCTCCTGTCGCATTCAGCAGCTACGACAGCGAAAGGATATCACATGATTTATTCACAGTTAGTTTCAACTAACCACATGCAATATATCATAGCCTTGATGAAAAATCAACACAACTTTCACTGTTGGGAATTTTTCTCATTTCAACAGTGAAAGTGTGTCGCTTAAACTCATGTATTTTGCATAATTAGTCTATTTTCAAAAAACTATCATGGCAGCAATCACCCTCTACCAAAGTAGAGTAACGCACAAACTTAACATGTTTTTGCAAACCGCCATATGCCCAGTTATCATGATTGCAAAATACTTGACAAAAATCTCTGATACCATATTTTTCACAGGTTTCTATGTATAGACATTTGGTAATTTTGTAAGTAAATTCCTTTTCATTGTCTGTTACAATCTCCGTATGCCAGCATCCCGCCGACGGTCCACGCATATCATCTAATAAACTGCCTCTGGTTGTTTTAAATGCATTAGGAAACAAATCTACCATCTTAAAAAGCCATCTGCTGAAAACTCTGACTCCATGTGCTACATCATCGAATATAGCAATGGACTCTTCAAAACTATAACCATTTTCCATTGTAATCTTGCAACTGGTAATTCCCAGAAACATATTTAAGAATGATTTCAGGCGAAAGTCATTCTCTCCCCAGTCCTCCTTCTTCACAGATGTAATATATCGTTCATAATACTCTTTTGATAATGCCTTATATCTGGAATTATTTCTTTTTTTCAGTGCCTTTTTAAACTGTTTTGCTCCAAACTTAGCCATAAATTTTATTGTAGTATCTTTATTCATAGCAGATTCTCTCCTTTATAAACTTATCTATTGTCTCAATATACTTTTCCACACGAAGCAGCGTAGCCAGATGACCACCATCCATGTGCTCTACTACCACCGGATTTTTCATCATGTCTACTAAGTCTTGCTGCATCTTAGGTGTAAAGCTGTCATCCTCATCCGGTAAAATCAGAAGAACTTTATCATCTAAATAAACAAAATCTTCTGCTGTGCATGGTTTCTGCTTCACAATATCTACCAGCAGTGATGTCATATGATAGTCCAACTTTGCGGTATAATTCCGGAACACTTCCTTGAATAACTCTTTCAAATAACGGTATTCTTCTTCACTTGCATTCACCACATGTTTCATACAAGCTCGTCGCATAACAGGTTTTAGCAAAGCATACGGAACTACCCTCAAGATTTTGAAATACCGATCCGCCATTTTCTCTTTTGCTGATAAACCACGAATGGTATCTTCATTTAATCCTGCTGTTGAAAAAAGGCACAGTCCTGCTGTTTTCTCCGGATATTTTCTGGCAAATATCTGTGACAGATATCCTCCGTAAGAAGAACCAACGAAAATAGCACTTGCAATACCAAGATATTCCATAAGTCCCGCTATGCCATCACATAACTTCTGATTCGTATTACATTCATAGGGATAATCAAAGGTTAATATCTTATACTTCTTTTCAAGCTCCAATACATATGGTTTTCCCAATACAGAAAGCCCCAGACCGCCTACCAGAAATACAATCACCTGCTCCACTTCTTCCCGATAACTCATATTTCGTTTCTCCTTTCTTCTATCCATATAAGTAATCCGCCAACGCCTTCACTAATACACGTATCGTTTCTTCATACCCCGTTTTCTCTAGCAAATCCTGATTCGTCGAGGCAAGCGCCAATACATTGCAAAGATTCACCACTACTTCCGGTTTAAAATCTGTCTTCCTCTCCTCAATCGATACGAGCAAATCTCTTGCAAACTCCACGCTGTCATTATCCGGATCATCCTGTGGTATTGTTCGCATAATCCGGCTGATTTCTTCCGCTGTAAAATAGCTATATACCGTATTATTACAAGTATAACGCTTGTAAAAATATGCTTCCAGTTTCTCCTTCTTAGGCATCCCCTCTGCTAACAGTTCCCGCAATTCTACTCGATTATCTTCTTTGATTTTCTGCATAATTTCATAAAAATACCGTTCTTTGGATGGGAAAAAATTGTAAAAGGTTCCTTTCGCAATTCCGGCTTTTGCTGTAACATCATCCAGAGAAATCTCCCGATATCCTTTCGTTTTCAAGCTATCCAATCCGATATTAATCAATTTGCTATGTATGATTTTCCTATCTTCTTCTGAAAAAATTCTTGGCATGTTTCTTTCACTCCATTCTTCCAAAAAAAATAAATGACTACACACACTCGCGTAGTCATTTATTATACTATCATATTATTCTGTTACTTTAAATACCTTTGTTGATATTTTTTCTCACAACAATATAAAGCAATATCCTTTACCGTACTTCCGCCACCACAGCAACCACCTTCGCCTTTAAAGTGCTTGATACCGGAACGAATTCCAATCAAGATTAAAACCACAACAATACCAATAATAATTGCATTTTCCATAAGTTCACGACTCCTATGCTTTTCATTTAGTTAGTTGTAACTAATTTCGCTCTACTACCTTTTTTCTCCCTAGTCAAGATTTGCACTTGCAACTTCCATTACTTCCTCATCCGTTGCATCTTTTCTTCCAAGACGAATGTTTTCCATTATGGTATTGTCAAACAAGGTAACATCCTAAAATACGATAGCATAATACGAGCTGCCAATTTGGGAGAAAATAATAATGCTGGCGCCATAGAATCTATTCAGCGGTATGGTTGATTCTCTCAGTAAATAATGCATACTGCTGATTGCAATATCTCCTTCTCCCATAAACATAACATTCTGTTTATCAAACGTACACTCAAACCGTCCTGATTCATAACTTTGTTAAAAGAATGAAGCGAGAAAAATTATCAATTAGTATTTATTTCCAATTTATTGCTTGCATATATTTATTCTTTCGTTCATAATATTATGCGGTTAGTTTCATCTAACCATTTGAAACTTTTACACACATAAGATGAAATGAGGGAGAACACATGAAACTTTATGAAGCCCAACCCGGCTATTCCGGCGAAATCACTTCGATCGACGGGGATACCCGTTTTTTGAGTCGTATTACATCCATTGGACTGACAGAGGGGTGTAAAATCGAAATCATGCAGAATGAAAAAAAACAACCGGTTCTATTGCTTAGCAGAGATTCTCTGATTGCAGTAAACCGCAAAGATTGCGAAAGAATTGAGGTGAAATAAACATATGAGTAAAACAATTGCACTATTAGGACAGCCAAACTCCGGTAAATCTACTTTATTCAACGGATTAACCGGTTCCCATCAGCATGTCGGAAACTGGCCCGGCAAAACGGTCGAGAAAATGGAAGGATTCTTTACATATAACAATGAAGAATACACTATCGTAGACCTTCCGGGTACTTACAGCCTTTCGGCAAACTCCGATGAAGAAATCGTAACAAGAGATTACCTTGCAGAAGGAAATGCGGATTTAGTCTGTCTTCTGTCCGATGCTTCTCAGCTTGAAAGAAGTTTATTTATGCTGACCGATTTTATTGGTTTGAAGGTACCTGCTGTACTCTTACTCAACCTGATGGATGTTGCAGAAGGTATGGGAAAAAGGATTAATGCCACAGCAATCGAAGCAAAACTGGGAATTCCGGTTATTCCCTTTGTTGCATCCGATAAATCCGATTATCCAAAGCTGATACAGGCACTTAGTAAAGCATTCGAAGAAAAGAAAGTCTTAAATGAAGCTTTGTTTGAGTCTTATTATGCTAACGAAACTGACATTCCTTACTATGCGGTAAAGGAAATCGTGGCAGACTGTCAGACACAATTCCGTTCTGATTTCTGGCTTGCTATCAAATGTATTGAAAACGACCAAAATATTCTGAATTATTGTAAAGAGCATTTATCCAAAGAAAAATATGCGGCTTTATCTGCTCTTATAACAGATGTCAAACGTGGTAATCTTCACACCGGAAACTGCAAATTTGCAATTATTCATGATTTATTAAAGTCTGCGGTAAATGCACCAGCTACCAAACCTACCTTAAGCAAATTTGATCGGATTGCTACCAGTCGATTATGGGGAAAACCAATTGCAATCGGTGTCATGATTCTTGCTTTCATAGTCGCTATGATTTTTGCTGCTCCTATTATGGCTGTCAGCGGACTGGTTCCTACCTTATTATCCGGCCCATTGCACAATTTGTTAACAAGTATTGGTGCCCCTTCCATGCTAGACTCTCTAATCAGTACGCTGCTTCCTAACATAATCAGCTTTGCTATCTCTATGTGTGGCTTCGTCATGGGTGTTACCTTTGTATTCTCTATTATTGAAGAAGTAGGTTACATGGCGCGTATGGCATTTGTTTTTGATTCACTTATGGCAAAGCTTGGTCTTCAGGGAAAAAGTATCTGTGCCTTTTTAATGGGCTTTGGCTGTACCATCGGTGGTGCTGCCGGAACAAGAATTATTGATAACTGGGGTCAGCGACTCCTGGCTATTATTCTGGTATGGGCTGTTCCATGTGCTGCTACCTGGGCTGTTATGCCAACACTTGCACAGATTTTCTTTGGAAGTGGTGCTATTTTCGTATTGCCCGGTATTCTTCTGTTTATGTTTATTGTTATGGCAATTACCGCCAAAGTATTCGGTAATAAACTTGCACCTAAAGAAGCACGCGCCGGTATGATTATGGAATTACCACCTTATCATAAACCAAAGTGGGGACATATTTTCCGTACCACTTTTTCCAAAGGTCTTGATATTTTCCTGCGTGCATTAAAAGTAATTACTGTAGTTTCCCTTATTTTCTGGCTACTTTCCTATACAGAAAGCGGCAATGTAGAAAACAGTATTATTTACAAAATCGGTATTGCAATCGAACCATTTACAAGAATTTTTGGTCTTGGCTGGCAGACCTTCATGGCATTTATTGCTTCTGCTATCAGCAAAGAAGCAGTACTCGGTGTTTTAAGTGCACTTTACTCCGGTTCCGGTGATGTATTCAGTTCTACCTTCGGAACTGCATCTACAACAGCAAACTTGAATGAAATTCTTCCGCAAGCTATTTCGAAAGCGGAAGCCTTAGCCTTTATTTTTGCTACTACCTTCAATGTACCGTGTCTGGTTGCGCTTGCAGCAACACACAGAGAATGTCATTCTCTTAAATGGACTCTTAAAATTGTCGGATATTATATGGTAATGGCACTTTTGCTTTCCTTCGTAATGTATCATATCGGTCTGGTGGTGTTCTAAATGCCTGAGAAAATATTAGCATTATTAGAAAAAGGAAGTCTGACGGAATGGCAGATTGCCGAAACGTTGGGCATATCCATTGAGGAAGTAAAAGCATGTATTTCATACTTACAAAATATGCACTTTATTAAATCTTCTGTTATGAATGCAACCGGCTCTGCCTGCAGTAATCATTGTTCCGAAAAAAATGGTGGCTCCGGCAGCAGCCATTGCTCCGGTGGCTGCTCAGGCTGTGGTGGCTCCTCCTCTTCCTCGTCCGGTTCTACCTATACGATTTGGGAAATTATATAGAAACACTTTTCCATTACATAAAAGGTCACAGCAGTTGAAGTGTACTTCAACCGCTATGACCTTTATTCATCAGATACAAAATGCCGCATATAGAGGAACAATCTTTTTCCCATCTTCAAATCCAAAGTTTTTGGTTGAAAGCTTTATTGCATATGCAGGCTTATACGTATCCATATAGACTCTTAGACTTTTTGCTCTGGTATTATCAGCCGACTTTACCTCAATCGGAATAAGCTGCCCATCTCTTTGAATGATAAAGTCAATCTCTGCTCCTCGCTTTGACTCCCAATAATAAGTATGATATCCATTCATGTTCAATTGGACGTTTACATAATTTTCAGCCATGCCTCCCTTAAAGTCATTTATTTCTTCTACCATGTAAAGGATATCATTAGGCATCAAATCTTTTTTTGCACAAAGCAACCCCAAATCCGAAACGTAAATCTTAAAAGCATCTATATTACGATAATTATCCAATGGCTTTTTCACTTGTTCTACTTTATAGACCTGCGATACAATACCAGATAAACAAAGCCACTCAATCGCATTCTCAAACTCCGATGCTCTTCCGCCTTTTTTAATCAACTTATATTGAAAACGCGTATTCTTCTTTGAAAGCTGAACCGTAATATTATCATAGGCAAGTCTTGTTTTTTTGATTTCATTCAAACTATTATACTTACTCATATCATTGAGATAGCTTGCAAGAATCGTGTCTTGCGTATGACGAACAAGAATATAATCTTGCGTCTGCACAAATTGCATGACACATTCCGGCATACCACCTACAACAAGATATTTCCGATAAATTTGCATTGCTGCATCATGCAATGCGCTCGATATCGGTACATTTTTATCAAAACATTCTTTGATTTGAGTTACTAATGCCTCTTCGCCCAGCGCGAGCATAAACTCTTCTATATCCATGGGATACATTGTTTTCATATCTACCTTGCCTACCGGAAAAGAAAATTTCGCTCGATTAACTGCCACTCCAAGCAAACTACCTGCTACAATAATATGATATTCTGGTGCATCTTCACAAAAATATTTAAGTGATGTCAAGGCTTTCTCACATAATTGTACTTCATCAAAAACAATCAGGGTCTTTTCGCTCACAATTGTCTGCCCTGCAATGTGGGAAAGGATTGGTATCAAATAATCCGGACTGATATTTTCTTCAAAGGTTTCATTTAATTGGGGATTTGTCTCGAAATTAAAATAAGCTACATTCTCATAATGCGTTCGACCAAACTCCAAAATGGAATACGTCTTCCCAACTTGTCTTGCCCCTTGCAGAATTAGTGGTTTACGTTGTTTACCTGTTTTCCATGTTTCTAAAAAGCTCATTATAATTGTTTTTATATAAATATTTGCATTATTTTACACGAATATTTTTCTATTTCTAACACTTTTCGACATTTCACGCTCCAAGTTTCCAGCTAATCGCATCTTTTCTTCTATTTACAAAGTTTGCATAAATGCCTTTCTGCTTGATAAGTTCATCGTGTGTTCCTTTCTGGACAATCTGACCATCATCTACCACCAGAATCTGATCCGCATTGCGAACTGTTTTCAAACGATGAGCAATCATAATAATCGTCTTATTTCTGGTTAATTCCTCAATCGCTTTTTGCAGCTTATCTTCATTTTCAGGGTCCACGTTGGCTGTTGCCTCATCAAGAATGACAATCGGTGCATCCTTTAGCATAGCTCTGGCAATGGAAATTCGCTGTTTTTCACCACCGGAAAGAGACGCTCCGCCTTCTCCGATGACAGTCTGATAGCCATCCGGTAATGCCTCGATAAAATCATGGCAGCATGCTTTTTTCGCTGCTTCCACCACCTCTTCATGGGTCGCATTCGGTCTGCCGAACTTGATGTTATTTTCAATAGTATCTGCAAACAGATAAACGTTCTGAAATACCATACTGATTTGATCTGTCAGTGCTTCTAAAGTATATTCCTTTACATCATGTCCTCCTACTTTGACACTTCCCGCATTTACATCCCAGAATCTTGCAATCAGGTTGCAAAGTGTGGTTTTTCCCGAACCGGAAGGTCCAATAATCGCAGTGGTCGTCTTACTTGGAATGGTCAGTGAAACATCCTTCAAAATCTGTTTCTTCTCATAGGAGAAGTTTACATGTTCCAGCGTAATATCATTGTTTTTCGGAACAATATCTTTCCCCTTTTCATCCATCTGTGGTACATCATCCATCTCATTCGCATGCTCAATACAACTACTGCATACTCTTAAGATTGCCATTCCGCTTCCTGCTGATTGAATCTGTGTAAAAATGAAGAAAGACATAATGATTACCATCAAAGCATCTGCCAACACCATATTGCCCTGCTGGAAAAAGGCAATTGCCATAACCATCATCCCGACTTCAAATACTTGAAGTGTCATTCCTTGGGCAATAACATATGGTGTAAACAGCTTCTCCATATTCAAGTTAGACTTCCTGTTTTCTTCTACTGCCGTTCTAACTCTTTGATCTCCTTTACCAGTCAGATTAAAAGACTTGATTACACTCATTCCCTGCACATATTCAAGAATTGCTCCCACCAGTTTTGCCTCTGATTCCTGTCTTTTGGGCGCGATCACGGTTGCCTTTTTCTCCATAGAGGAGGTAATCATCAAATAAATGATCGTTCCAACCACCACCAGAAGTCCTACTCGCCCGTCAAAAGCTACTACCATAGCGGTAAATACTAGTGCATTGATAAATCCACTTAAAATATTAACGAGTATCACCGGTGCCATATTCTCCACATTATCTAATACAGTAGTTGTTACACCAGTAATTTCTCCCAAATTATTTTCATTAAAATAACCCATAGGAATACTTTTTAATTTATTACCAATTGCAACACGCTTATCCGCTACCATAAAATAACCCGCGTGCGTCTGCTCCAACTGTGAAAAATTCTTGATAATCGCACCACCAATACAGTTAATTGCCATAAAAATGAATGCCATTACTGCCGGTTTCATTCCTGTTTCTCCTTGAATCAGTGCTTGCACGATTACATAAATTGCACCAATCTGAAACATATTGCAGATTGCATGAATCAAACAGAACACTACTGATTTATTGATATTTACCGTTTCCTTCCCTGCAAACTGCCAAATCTTTTTTAATGCACCTATCATGCCACTTCACCATCCTTTACTCCAATATGCGCCTGCCACATTTCTTTATATAACGGGCATTCTTCCAGTAAAACATTGTGTGTGCCGGTTGCTTTCACCGTACCTTCTTTAATTACGACAATCTGGTCAGCATCCGTAATCGTTGATAAACGATGTGCAATCACTATTACTGTTTTTCCCTGTACCAGCTTTGCTACCGCTTTTTGTACAACAGCTTCATTTTCCGGATCCATATATGCGGTTGCTTCATCCAAAATAATAATCGGAGCATTTTTGAGCATTGCCCTTGCAATCGCAATACGCTGACGTTCTCCACCGGAAAGATGTGCACCACCGCCGCCAACTTTTGTTTCATATCCATTTTCCAAATTACGGATAAAAGCATCACAGCCTGCTGCCTTTGCAGCTTCTTCTACTTCTTTATCCGTTGCATTCATACGTCCCATGCGGATATTTTCACGAATAGTTTCATCAAAAAGATAATTATCCTGTGATACAAATGCCACCTGACTATATAATTGCGTTAGCGGAATCTTCTTTTCATCTATTCCGCCAATGCTTATGCGTCCCTCATTTACATCCCAGAAGCCTGCAATCAATTTCGCAATTGTAGATTTTCCGCCACCGGAAGGTCCTACCAAAGCGGTCAGACTTCCTGCCGGAATCGTCAGACTGACATCATGAAGAATTTCTTTTTCTTCATGATAACCAAAGGATACATTCTCTACCACAATATCCATGTTCTTAAGCTTCACTTCTGTATTACTATGCTGCTGTTCTTCACCCTGTATGATTTCATCTACCGAGCCTACAATCGTTCCAATTTTCGCAAGATTATCCGTAAAATCCATAGCTGCCATAAGCGGACCTACAATTCCCATAGATAAAATAATAATCAAAATAAACTTTTCCATAGTTAAGCTGCCGCTTTGATAGAAATACCAGCCTGCCGGAAGTACCGTAATCAAAGTTGCCGGTGTGATTGCACGGGCAAGGGACATTCTGAGCTGACACTTCTTCATCCAGTTATAGTAATATGCTGCATTTGCTTTTACACGGTCTGAAAACTTTGCATAAGAATTTTTTCCCTGATTAAAGGCTTTGATAACTTCAATGCCTCCTATGTATTCTACGATTGTTTCATTCATCTCTTTTGTTGTCTGTACAGCACCTTCGTAATCTTTGCTGTACCCACCCATAACACTCATCAAAAAAATCATTCCTACCGGAATCGATATCAAAGAGACTAAGGCCATTCTCCAGTCAAGCACAAACAAATAAATCAAAATACATATCGGTGCTAATAGATTCGAAGTCATCTCTGGGAGCAAATGTGCGAGGGTAGTTTCCATACTCTCCACTTGATCCACAATAATCTGTTTCATTCTGCCGCTGGAAGTGTCAATTACTGTTCCAAGTGGCATTTTCGGAAGTTTTTCCAGTATACGGATTCTGATTTCCTTTAAGATAGCGAAAGTTGCTTTATGGGATACCGCAAGTGCCAGATTATAAAAAGCCGTTTTGATAAGATATCCGCCCAGTGCAACTGCACACCACGATAAATAGATATTCCAATTCGTTTCTTGTTGCAAAAGTGCAACAATGATTTTTGCCGCTGCAAAATAAGGTACGATACCTCCGAGTGTACCAATTACAGCCATCATAACTGCACAAATCAACTTTCCATGTTTTGATTTTCCCAACTCCCATATTCTTAGAAGCGGTTGTTTTTCATTCATAATATTTTGCCTCCTTTGTTAGCTACAACTAACTAGTAATTTATTTTTAACTGCATTTCAAAGATACTGTGTACACAAATAAGCTTCTCATCTCCAAAATGCAGCTTTAATCGATTTGAAAGAAAGTAGAAAATCCTGCTCTATGATATTTCCCTAAAAGAACAATATATTTTCCTGCCTCTTCCTTACTCATATTATGGCGTACTACCTCAAACATTCCTTCCATAAAGGAAGTTGTTACGATATGTAAAAAATCTTCCGTAATTGTTCCGTCTTGCACCCTTTCATAGCCTACTGCTTCCATGAATTTATAGGTGTATTTCACCTCAATCCTCGTCAGTTCATCCACAAAATTGTGAAACTTTGTGCCATATGATGCATCTAAAAGCAGATGAAATTCATCAAAATGGTCATATATGTAATCTAGCATATAACCTAATTCCCGGGCACTGTATTCGTTTACCTGTTGCTTCTGTTTATCAGCATCATAATGGCTAAACTGCTCCTGAACACCACAGTATTTACTCATAAATTCATCTGCTATCGGTTTAACAATTGCTTCGAATAAGCCTTCCTTATCTTTGAAACGGACATAGATAGAATTGGTACTAGTCTCTGCTGCCACTGCAATATTGCGAAGAGAAGCTTCTGTATATCCTTTTTCTAAAAACTCCTTTTTCGCACATTCCAAAATGCGTTCATAGACACCTTCAATCTGCTTTGCCATAATAACCTCCGTTTTCATTCATAACATTGTTATGAAACACTGTTATGAATTTATTCCATTTTTTATTTTCTGTCAATATGTTTCTGCATTTTTTTGCCTTATTGATAAAAAAAATCAGCCACTTCGGTACATCCAAATAGCCAATTAAAAAAGCAGCCACATTGGACTGCTTTGCTATTTTCTATATTCTCCTGCCTGTTGCATCTTCTCGACAAACAGTTCTTCTGATATACCCGCTTCTTCAGCTGCCTCTTTTAGGCTTATCAAATCTTTTTTTACTAGTGCAAATAATGTCATCAAAGTACCTTCTTCTCGTCCTTCTTCATATTTTTCTTTTTCTCTCATCATCAATGTCATATATTCGCACCTCCATTCCTCGTTTTCTCTTGCTCTTATTACTTCTTTTTCTAATTGGTTCGTAAAATGATCTAGTGGTTTTCCATTTGCTAAATATTGTAAGAAATTTTCAAGTTCCGTATCTACATCTTTCATGATTCCATGTGGATTTAAGAAAACCTTTGTAGTTTCATCTTCCAAATGCAGTGAGGTATCCTGAATACACAAATTCTCGAAAGTATAAATATGTCTGCCTTTTCCAAAGATATCTTCCGTACAGATAAAATAACATAACTCTTATTGAGCTTATTGAAATTTTCGCCCTTTTCAATCAGATTCAAGTCTATCATTCCCTGATAGTACCGACCTTCTTTTCGGAAGATTTCTCGGATTGGTTGTTTGCATTTCCACATTGTAAATAGTGCTTTTGTTGTCTTTGACATATACATCCAGTCGTACACTTCTTGCATCTGTCATAATATCAATTACTTTTTGTTCCTCCGGATATTCAATTCTTTCAATTTCAATATCGAGAATTACTTCCAAGAGCTGTTTGCATAATTTTTTGTTTCGCATAACTTTTGCAAAAATATAATCATTGGTAAATTTCAGATCATCATATTCCTGACTCATCTCTTTTCTCCTTCCCTGTTTTAAAATACTGTTCCTGCATAAAAAACAAAGAAAGAGCCATTTAATTAATTTTATTATATGCCATTCTGATATATTTAGCAATTTAGATAATACAATAAAACGGATATTATAAAACTATTTTTTTTCTTCCTGATTTTTATAAAGTCACAAGCTTCTAAGTTTTCTCGGTGACAAGCAAGAGTATCTCTTGTATCAATACGTGGGAAAACGCGTACACGATAATCTGCCTGATAAACTGTCTGAAACTTCAGAGTTCTCCCAATACGCATTTTTCTTTACACAAGGCGGACTATGGTATGCTCTTGTTTTCTGGATTCGCACCGGAATGAAACAGTCACCTGAATGCTTGGCGAAACATATTGTAAATAGCTTTACGGACATGGCGAAATATATCGTAAATAACTTTGCAGAAATGGCATAACTGTAATTTTTATTTGCCATAGCTTGATTTTTTCCTAATAAAAAAGCTGCTCATACGAACAGCTTTTTATTTTTCATTATAATGACTCTTTTGTATCAGTATGACAACCGCTACATCCGCTGCAGCCTGAACCCTGACTATGTGCACATGTTCCTGCTGCCGGGCAGCCAATACATTTTACTCCGTTTTTTTTCTCTTTCACGATGTATATTACTGCTACACCTAGAATAGCAATAAGAACTATTACAACAATCAAATTAACCATACTGACAACTCCTTATGTATTATTATCTTAAGAAGCTTTTTTCAAAGCATATTCTGCTGCAAAGCTCTTGTTTGTTTTTCTAACCAAGAATACTACTACGGCTACCATAGCAATTACAGCAATTAAACCTGGAACGAAACCTGCTCCAAAAGATCCGGTTGTAATTAATGTACCAATCTGGTATACCAGGAATGCCACTGTGTAACCTGTTCCAAACTGAAGCGCGATACCACCCCAGAACCATTTCTTGTTCTGCATTTCAGAGTTCATAGCACCCAGCGCTGCGAAACAAGGAGGTGTATAGAGGTTGAACATTAAGTATGCTAAAGCTGCAACTTTTGTTAATCCCATAGCAACTGCAACTTCATTTGCGCCACCAACTAATGCCAATTCTTCTGTATCAATAAAGTTTGTAATTGCATAACAAACTGCTAATGTACCAACAACGTTTTCTTTTGCAATGAAACCGGTAACTGCTGCTGCTGCTAACTGCCATGCTGCAAAACCTACGATTGGTACTAATAAAACAGCGATTGGAGATGCGATGGATGCAAGGATAGAAGTATTTTCCATTCCTTCTTCAACAACCTGCAATTTCCAGTTAAAGGACTGCATAATCTGTACAACTGTGTTACATACAAGGATGATTGTACCAGCCTTGATGATATACGCTTTACCACGAGAACACATAGAGATAAATGCTCTCTTTAAGCTTGGCAGTTTGTATTCCGGAAGCTCAATGATAAAGAATGATTTTCTAAACTTGTGTCCTGTAATCTGATTTACTAACAGAGCACCTAATAAAATCAAGACAATACCTACAAAGTACATTACAACTGTTACCCAAGAAGCATCCGCAAAAAATGCACCTGCGAAAAGCGCAATAACAGGAAGCTTCGCACCACATGGCATGAATGGTGTCAGCATTGCAGTAGCTCTACGCTCTCTTTCATTACGGATTGTACGGCAAGCCATAATACCAGGGATAGCACATCCTGTACCAATTACCATAGGGATAACGGATTTTCCGGAAAGACCAACTCTCTTGAAAATCGGATCTAATACAACGGTTGCACGTGCCATGTAACCGCAATCTTCTAACAAAGCAATTAAGAAGTACATTACCATTACCAATGGAAGGAAACCTACAACGGCACCTACGCCACCAATAATACCATCTACAACAAGTGACTGTAAGAATGGATTTGCATTTTCTACAAGACCTGCAACCCACTCCTGGAAGGTTTCAATCCAACCTACTAACAAGTCTGCAATCCATGTACCCACAGTTGTCTGAGAAACATAGAATACAAGCCACATAATACCAGCAAAAATTAAAAGACCTAACACCGGATTCGTAACAACCTTATCAATTGTATCCTGAGCATTCTTATCTTTTGTTAATACTTTACGAGATTCAACTTCTTTTACAATCTTATTGGTAAACTCAAAACGTTTTCTATCAGCTGCTTCTACTTCAGCTTTATCCTGTAAATTAACATTTCCCTGAGTATATGGAGCTTTCTGTGCTTTACCCTTTAAGGATGCTGCTGCCTTTACTACTTCTGCCAATCCTTTATCGTTGGTAGAAACAGTGTCAATAACAGGACAGCCTAACTTTTCAGCCAAAGCTGCAGAATTGATTTTTGTATCCTTCTTTTCGTTGATATCACTCTTATTCAGAGCTACAACTACCGGAATACCTAATTCCATTAACTGTGTCGTGAAGAATAAGCTACGGCTTAAGTTTGTAGCGTCAACGATGTTAATAATTACATCCGGATTTTCATTTTTCACATAACCGCTTGTGATGCTTTCTTCTGAAGTAAATGGAGACATAGAGTACGCACCCGGTAAGTCTACCGCGATTAATTCCTCTGTTCCATCATAAAAATTTTTCTTAATAGGACTTTCTTTCTTGTCTACTGTAACACCGGCCCAGTTACCAACACGTTCATTTCTTCCAGTGAGCGCATTGTACATGGTGGTTTTACCACTGTTTGGATTACCTGTTAAAGCAATTCTCATTTCTTTTCCTCCTCATATAAATTCTTTAGATTTTTAAACTAAATCATAGCCATTCAATCAAGGATAGTTACGACTAACCACGTGGCAAAAATATAGGTGGTGAATAATCACCACTATATTGTAATAGCTGCTGCCAACTGATTATCAATGGTATATCTACCATCTTTAATAGAAACAACACATCCACTTTTCAAATGCGAAACAACAGTAATTGGTTCACCGCTATAACATCCCAATGAAAAAAGAAATGCATCCAATTCTTCGTCATCTGTCAGTATCTCTTTAATAATATACTCTTTTTCAATTTGTGCTTCTGTTAAATTCATGCCATCCTCCTAATTTTATAGGCAATAATTAGTCATCGCTAACCGACGATAGTATAACACCTCATTATGGTTCTGTCAAATGTTATTGGAAATTTTTTTCAATAATATTTTGAAATTATTATTCAGTGACTATTCAGCGCCTTTTAATGCTTCTACCATATCAATCTTTCTGTTCTTTCTCGCTACCATAAAGCCAACTGCTAAGGATACACCGAATGTTAAGAGAATGCTGACGGAATAAGTTAATACCCCCATCATTAACTTTAATTCATACTCACTTACCAGTGATGTAATCAAAACATAAAGCACTCCGACACCAGCCGGCAAACCAACCAGTACTCCAATTACCGTAAGCCATACATTCTGGCTGATAAGCAATTTTCCAATCTGCTTGTCACGGAATCCGAGAACTTTCAAGGTAGCAAGTTCTCGACTTCTTTCTACATAACTCATAACACCGAGGTTATATAATACTACCGTTCCCAAAACAACAGCAGCCAGCACGAAAATCAATACCATAAGATTCATGATTTCCATAAAGCTGTCATAAGTTTCCATAATCATATCTTTATCCTGCTTACCGGCTATCAACGCAGACTCCTCAATAACTTCCATTTCTTCATCTGTATATATTGAACCAATATGATACGTTATTCCAACACTGTCTGCATACTCGTCTGTCATAACAATACTTTCTGTCATCAGGGAACGCAAATAACCTGCTACGCGCACACGATATGTCTCTTCACTTCCATAAGGAGAGAATTCTATCGTATCACCGATTTCGGCAGTATCTGCAAGACGAAGGCAGAGATACGCACCATCATCGGATAGTTCCATTAACTCATTTTCTTCATCCACAAAACGGATTTTATTGTTATCCGGATGATATACTTCTAAGGTAACGGTTTCTCCTTCATAACTGATTCCGGCAGAAGCAACCCAATCACCCTCTACGCTTTCTGCTAATTCCATTATTTCACTGTTTTCCGCGGTTTCCACAAGATTTATTTTCGTTTTGTAATTACTGATATCTTCATCTAACAGTGCCATAAATCCAGCCATAGTATCTTTCATACCAAGACCGCCAACTAAAAGAAGCATACAGCCAATAACACCTACAAGTGTCATTGCAGAACGAGATTTATGTCTCACGATATCTCTTATGTTCCATCTTGTTCCGAAAGCCAGCTTATTCCAAACAGGAATTTTCTCTAGGATGCTCTTTTTCATTGCTTTTGGTGCATATGGACGAAGTGCATCTGCTGCCGTTCCTTTCAGCATCTTTTTCACAGATAAATAGCTTATAACAGTAAGCATTCCAACCGTTAATACAATAATCGGCCAACAGAACATTGGCATAACCAAAGACCAGTCCGGAATATCGAAGTATGTACTCATCATTCCTGTCGGACTAATAATGAGACCCGCAACACCATATCCTAACACTACTTCAAGTGCAGTTCCGATAAATCCTATTACAAAACCATATGATGTATAGTGACGTAAAATGCGTCTATCTCGAAATCCCAGTGCTTTTAATGTTCCAATCTGTACCTTTTCATTTGCTGCAATTCGGTGCATTGTCGTAATCATCGTTAACACCGCAATCGCAAGAAACAATACCGGAAGAATAGAACCCATTGTTTTGCCTTCTTCCGCTTCACTCTGCGCACCTGCATAAGCAACATGCTCTTCTTTGGATGTTACCAAAGTCGTTTGTCCAAGTGCCTCTTTTACAGCCTCTTCCAGTTCTGCTTTTTTCATATCGGAACGCACATTAATCTGAGGATAGAACGCCATTCCTAATGATTTTTCCAGCTTCTTAGGTGAAATATAGGCAAACCCAAACGATTCGTAATCAGGCATTAATTGATTTTCGTCCGCCACACAAATCATCATTTCACCACTTTTAATAAGACCGACTACCTCCCCGCTAATTTCTATGCCTGTATAAGTTGCCGTCAAGGTATCTCCGATAGCAATATCATTTTCTTTTGCAAATCGGTCGGAAAGCCAGATACCATCCGAATCCTCATCATAATCTGCACCCTCCATAATCAACATGGTGGAAACAGTATAATTTTCTGAAACATTTAAAGATAACGATTTTTTCGTATCTTTGATATCCACATTCACCGATAAATATCTGGTTGCAGCATCAACGCCATTTATATCCTGCACCGCTTCAATATCTTCTTCTGAAAAGCCTGTTTCCGAATAAAGACGGTAGTCAGCATATTTAGTATCTTCAAAAAAAGTGGATGTATCTACTTCAATACTGTTCCATTCAATATTAAAGCCTAAAAATACACCTACACCAATTGTAATCATAATAATCATGGAAAGAAATTGTGATTTATATCTCCATGCTGTTCGAACTAATTTTCTCCCTAACATAATCTACCACTCCACTTCATCTGCAGTCATAGGAACCGGTTGCTCCTCGTACGACTTTATTTTACCGTTTTTCACACGAATCACTACATCGGCCATCTTTGCAATATTCTGGTTATGTGTAACAACCACAATTGTTTTTCCGTAATTTCTTGCCATAGAAAGCAGTAGTTTCAATACAAGTACACCTGTTTCGGAATCTAACGCACCCGTCGGCTCATCACACAACAGAATTTTCGGGTTTTTGGCAAGCGCGCGTGCGATGGAAACTCGCTGTTGTTCACCACCGGAAAGTTCAGACGGGAAGTTCTGCATGTGATCGGCAAGTTCAACCTCCTCAAGCATCTTTTTCGCGTCCAGTGCATCCTTTGCAATTTCTTTTACTAAAGCAACATTCTCATATACGGTCAATGTCGGAATTAAATTATTTTTCCGGCACCACTTGGACCCAGAATAACAATAAACTTTCCTTCATCTAAGCTAAGATTTACACCATCCAAGGCTTTCTGAGAATGTTCCCCATTTGTATAAATACGGGTTACATCCTTGAATTCTACAATACTCATTTCATTTCCTCTCTTTCCATTTAGTTAGTTCAAACTAACTATCTTCTTGAAAAAAGGAGCTCTCAGACGAACTCCTTTTTCAAGCCACACTTGTATCTTATTATTTCTTGGCTTGCTCACATTCTAGCATATTGATTTTCTTTGTCAATAAGACTTTTAGGATTTATTGGGTTTTGATACATTTTCTCATTTACACGTTTCGTCTTGCAAATGCCTTGCTTCCCTACATCTGACTGCTAAGTAAATAAATAAACGGTGAATTCCAATAAATTGTCACCTCATTTGTCGAATAACTCTGGTCATTATCAATATAACATTTTGCAGGGGCAACTCCTGCCATAGTACTCTTCGTAAACGGATCTTCCAGATTGCTGTTCGGACCACCGATTACCATACCCTTCATAACCGTACCCGTTGCCATACATGGTCGATGGTGTACATTTACCGGAGAAACACTTCCATAGCCGGATAAAAAACAATAAGATAATGTATTCTGTCCTAATACATAAGATAACTGGTCATATGCATAAGTCCCATATTCACTGTTACCTGAGATTTCTTCTGCTAATAACAAATGTCTCGCATAATTACATGCCACCTGATTACTTGCCCAACAATAATTATCACCTAATGCTACGTTATAACCATCTGCTTTCGCATTCTCTAAATACTTATCCGCTTTCTCCAAAATCATCTGTTTCATCTTCTCTACATATACCGGATTCTGCAAGGATTCGTCCAAGGATAAATATGTCATATTGCCGAATGTGCCCATGTCAGCCCATCCATAACCATGCAAAATATATTTGTCCATAGTCTCTTCAAGGTATTTGTTGTATTTCTCCTCACCGGTTACTTTATATAATTCTGCGGCTGCCCAGAAACGTTCATCCTTATCCTGTCCGTCAGGATATTCTCCGGTCAAAATATCATCCGGATTTTTATACCCTGTTCCATTCGGTGTCACTTCTAAGTATGCCCATGCTCTCTTTGCCGCTTCAAGGCACTGCGCCGCAAATTCCGGATATAATTCTTTGTACACCTCAGAACTCTTTGCCATCACTGCAGCAAAATCTGCAGTTGCTGTCGTAGAGATTGGCGCTAATACCAACTGTGCCGTTTCTTCCTGTGGCATAACAAAGCCTGGGAATTCCAGACACGTCACTTTATGATATACACCACCGGTTTCCTCATCCTGCATTTTCAATAACCAGTCTAACTCATATTTCACTTCATCCAGAATGTCCGGAATACCATTTCCACTCTCCGGAATCCCCATATTATCTGCATTTTCCCCTGCCCATATTTCCGGGAAATCCTCATAGGACAGAAGTAAATCCTGTGCAGCTTCTACACCGCTTACTACATAGCGACCATAATCCCCGGCATCATGCCATCCACCGCATACTTCCTTGGTTTCATCGGTTCCATAGATAACAGCCTCTCCCATATGGCAATCCGGATGAGCAAAATCCCCCGCCATATCCTCTGTTAATTCCATACCACATCTTTGCAAATACATCATACGAAATGCATCCACTAACAATTCATCATAAACACCTTCACCAATAACGAACGGATAAGACTCTGCTCCCTCTCCGCTTACTACATGATAAGTTCCAGGTGTAGTAAAATCAGTAAACTCTCCAAAGTAAACAGTTTCGCCCGCGTTTACACTATCAATGGCATCCGAAAGCGTTCCGGTATATACTTCCTTGCCGGACTCATCCACAATTTTAAACTCTTTGCCCGGATTCTCTCCACGAATAACCACTGTTTTTCTGGCATCCGGCAAGAATCCCACCTGATTGGTATTACAATCTACCGTCTGATCTACAATCTCGGTATTCACAATATTCGAACCATCTACTAATTTCACAGATACATTATCCAAAGAAAGCACATGTTGTTCAAATGATTCGCCCTCGATTACCTGTCCTACATTAAAACACAATCTCGGAGCAGGGTCGTTCCCTTCTGCCATCTCAAAGGTAAAGGTAAATGTCTGCATTTCCTCTGTAATATCTATATGCTCACTAATATAAGCATCGTATGTACCGCCATTTAACTGAATTCTGGCTTCGATATTACGCGGGATTGTAGAAGAAATATCAAACTGAAATTCATAAACACCGCCCATCTTCAACGGTAAATTCTGCCACACCACCTCTGGTAACAAATAGTCCCCAGTTTTCACTTCCCTGTGTAAAATCACCGTTTGCCAGTAGATTCACATTTTCTACATCTTCTTCCACCTCAGTAGAAGCTTCTGCATCACTTTCTTCTCCATCTTGTTGCACCTCATCATCAGCTGCTTCTGTCGTACTTGTTTCTGCCTCCTCTGTCACTTCCGTTGCCGGCTGTGTCGCGCTCTCCTTCTGTCCACATGCCACGCTCGACAAAACAAGTATTCCTACCAATGCCAATGCTATTTTTCTTTTCATCTGCCTATCTCCTTTGCCATATTTTCATTCATACTATCATTCATGCACTATTCCTCTAGCTAATCTTCAACATCAAAATTCTCTAATAAACTTTTCCTCTGCAAAGGCTTCACATCTCCATGCTTCACCTGACTCATCGTACACATAGCACAAATTGTAAAGAAAATCGCATATGGAAAAAGTGTATGATACGAAACATACTGTAACAATAATCCCGACAAAATCGGTGTAAAAATTTGTGCTGCCATAGAAAAAGTATAATACAATCCCGTATATTTTCCAATATCACTATTTTTGCTCATTTCCACAACCATCGGATAAGAATTTACGTTAATTGCTGCCCAACCAATACCAACAAGGGCGAAGAAAAAGTTTGCAGTAACATTATAAGTCGGATAAAAGAACACCGCACTGTAACTGATAAGCATCAATATAAGCCCTATCAAAACCGTTTTTTTCCTTCCAACCTTCGACGAAACAAATCCAATCGGAATATAGCTGATGATAGCCGCAACCATCGCTACCATCAGACAGCTTGCAAACCCACCACCCTGCATCTTCCATATCGTAATTGCATATCTGGAAAAGGCTGTTGTAACAGCATTATAGGCCATGTACCAGAAACAGGTAGAAAGAAGAATGAAAAACAAACTTCTTTTAATAGCTTTTGATATTATGTCCGTTTTCTGCGTTATTGTCTCAGCTGCATCTATCTCCTCCGTTTCCGGATATTCCAGTTGCATTTGAGCAGCTAGCTTCTTTTCCCGAATCGTAATTACCAATATGATTATAGACAAAACCATAATCACAGCTACGCCTACAAACACTGGCATATAGCTTGGATTGTCTTCTTTCTTCACAAGAAGCTGTATCAAAATCAAAGTATAAATTGCCCCAACCGCTCCCATTAAATTGATCACTGCATTCGCTCCGGAACGAAACGGTTTTGGTGTCAAATCCGGCATCAAAGCAACTGCCGGCGAGCGATACATCGCCATTGCGATAAGTGTAAGTGCCAGTGAAATCATAAACAAGCCAAGTTGACTATTTCCATCAGCAATCGGCATAAACATCATCAAAATCACTGCCGATATCGTTCCTCCGACAATAAACGGCGTTCTTTTTCCAAGATAGGTATCTACCTTATCCGACCATGTGCCGACAATAGGTAGTAGAAACACCGCCAGCACGTTATCAATTGCCATAATGGCTCCGATAACAGAATCCTGCAAATGAAATCTATTTTGTAAAATCAACGGAATAATATTATCATACATCTGCCAGAAAGCATTGATTGACAGAAATGCCATACCTATGAAAATTGTTCTTTTATAATTGAGTTTCATCTTCTCAAAATTCTCCTATTATAATCTTGCCAAATATTTCTTTTTATCCCCATCCGAAACTTTCAAAGCTATCATTGCCTGCTCCGCAGACCACTGCATCGTTTCCATAAGATTTTTAATATCTCCTGCTATTCATAGGGTAATTAAGCAAGGATTCGAAACTTTCTGACGGTCATTTAACCTTGAATATTAGAATATAAAGAAAAACGAATTTCATTGCTCATCTGTATCGTATCACAAATAAATGTAAAATACAATACAAAAAATACGATGAATCCAAAGTTTTTTCATCGATTTTTCATTCACTCATGTTGTCCATTTGTCATGTGAAGAATTATTTTTTCCGTTGTAAATTGTGAACAGACGGATTATCAAGCAGCTTTCCGTCGGCATCATATCGCGAACCATGGCATGGACAGTCGTAGCTTTGCTCGTCCGGATTCCAGACAAGCTCACAGCCCATATGAGAACATCTGCAGGTTTTTGCGCAAAATAATCCCTTACAAAGACCTTTTACACTTATTCCTACATCCTTCAGAAAATTTTCCGTAGCAGCACGCACCAAAAACCTCTGTGGTGAAAAAAGCTTCTCATAAGGATTGCCAACTCCACATATCATATCCTTCAAAATCATAGCTGCAATCATAGATGTCGTCATGCCCCATTTTTGAAAACCCGTTGCTACATACAAATTCGGTGTGAAAACAGAAAATCTTCCAATAAAAGGAATTCCATCATGCGGCATACAATCCTGTGCCGACCATCGACTTACTTCCTTTGCATTTGGAAAATACTTCTTTGCCGCCTGCGTAAGCTTATCATAAGCACCACCACATTTATTTTCTCCCGTTCGATAAGAACCGCCACCTAATAATAAATTTTCTCCCGCCTGTCGAAAGGAAAACCCATCTGAATCAATTCCGTAACACATCGCTTCTAAGCGATAGCCACCTGATGTTTTATAACAATCCGAAAGTTCCAGAACACAGCTTCTCTCCTGATGTTCACGCAAAAAATAAAATCCAGGAACATTTCGAATCGGATAGTGTGTAGCCAGTATAATTTTTTCCGCAAACAGTTCCTCGCCTTTTGTTATTACCCGATTTCCTCTGATACGAATAACTTTTGTATGTTCCCTAATTTCCAACTTAGATGCAATGTGTCTTACAAAATCCATTGGTGAAAACTGCGCTTGATTCCGAAAGCAAACCGCACCTGCCACATCAAACGGTAGTTCTGTCTCTGTCGTAAAAAATGCATCAATACCAAGTAAAGAAGCTGCTTTAGCCTCCTGTTTTAATCGTTCTGTATTTTGTAACGTATACAAATAAGCCGATACTCTTCTAAACTGACATTCTATTCCCTCTTCGCGAATGAGTCGTTCATATTCGCTGATTGCCTCCTCATTTGCCTTAGCATACAATCTTGCTTTTCCCTCACCTATTGTTCGTATCAGTTCACTATATTTCAAAGCATGCTGACTCGTGATTTTGGCTGTTGTCCTTCCTGTCTGTCCGGATGCTACTTCATTTGCTTCCAAAACAAGCACATCTTTTCCCTGCCTTTTCAAATAATAGGCAATTAAAAGTCCAGCCATTCCGGCGCCTACCACAATAATCTCTCTTGACTTCTTTTCCCGATTTATTTCGTCTTGATTTATTTCATCCTGCTTTGTTTCGTTCTGATTTGATTCCATAAAAAACCCCCGCTTCTTTTGCTTCTATCCGTATATACTGGTAGTATGCACGATTTTCCACAAAAGAATGCGAGGTCTCTTTATAACTCATTCA
>JAFSHK010000036.1 GCA_017440375.1 Lachnospiraceae bacterium | reverse complement strand
TCAACAAAGTTCTCACACATACCGGAAATGGTTACAGTCATTTGATTCATATCATTATCCCGCAGAACTACTTCATCACCTGTTTGGATTCCAAAATTTTCTGCGATTTTGGCTGTAATAACCGCTTCCCCTTCCTGCGGATAGGCAATCGGCTCCCCTTCTTCCGTATGCAGGTTTATAAAGGTTGTCATTTCCTCAACACTCTCCGGAACTTCCAAATAGATAGACTTTGTCTGTCCTTCAAAATCTAAATCCACACTTTCTTCCAGCCGATATGCTATTTTATCAAAAATTTCTTCGGACTGTTCCGTTATTGCATTCCTCTCTACTTCGGTCATCGGATCTGCAAATGTCATTCCGATATCATATATCTGAATTTTGCTGTATTGCTGATCTGCAATGTTTGCAACCGAGTCCTTAATCCCAAAGCCGGCTACAAGCAAAGCTGTACATCCGCTAATACCCAGAATCATCATGAAAAAACGTCTTTTATAACGTATCATGTTTCGGAAAGAAACCTTGTGTAAAAACTTCATCCGACTCCAGATAAAAGTAATATATTCTAAGAAGATTCTTTTGCCATTCTTCGGCGCCTTTGGTCGAATTAAACTAGCAGGTACACTGATTAGCTCATACCGACAGGTAAGAAAAACCGTCCCTACGGAACAAAGCAGTGCTGCTATGAAAGAAATCACCAAAAGCACTCCGTCGAAAAGATAACACAGCCCTCCCATGTCATACATGATACTGTAACCGGTCCAGATTGTCTGTGGGAACAACCATGTTCCTCCCATAAAACCAATTGCAGAACCAAGTATTGCTGCACTTCCTGCATAGAAAATATATTTTCCCATAATGGCTGCACTGCTATATCCTAATGCCTTCAATACGCCAATCTGCGTTCTCTGCTCCTCTACCATTCGGTTCATGGTTGTCATACAAATAAGTGCTGCTACCAGAAAAAAGAAAATCGGAAACACATCCGCAATCGCTGCTACAATATTTGCATCACCCTCAAAACAGGCATAGCCAATATTGGTATTTCTGGTAAGTGCATAATAATCCGGTTCCTCTAAATCATCCAGCTCTGCCTGCGCATCATTAAGCTCTATCTGCGCTTCATCAATTTTGGTCTGTGCATCAGCAACTTCCTCTTCAAACTCGGCTTTGGCATCCTCATATTCTTTTCTGCCTTCTTCCAAATCTGCTTTTGCCTGCTCCAACTCTTCTTCACCGGAGAGTAATTCTTCTTCCTTCGTCGCAATTTCTGCTCTGGCTGCCGTTATCTGCTCTTTTCCCATCTGAATCTGCATCAGACTTGCCTGATACTGCTCTGGAGGCATCATACTTTGCATTGCCAAAAGCTGTGTTTCCTGCGTAAGCAATTCCGCTTCCTGCGTGTCCAACGTATCTTTCGCATTCTGAAGCTCTGCCTTGCCATCGGCAATTTCTTGCTCGTGGTCTGCAATTTCCTGCTCGCCATTCTCAATTTCTTCCAGCGCATCGGCTAATTCCACTTCAGCTTCTGCCGATTTATCATTAAGCTCTGTCTGGGCTTCATCTAATTCTGTCTGGGCTTCATTTAACTCTGTCTGCGCTTCATCGACAAGCTCATGATATCTTGCCATAACAACTTCTTCTGTCTTATTCTCAACTCCATCCTCTGTGGTATCAATATAATCATTATATTCATCAGACAAAACATAATATTTTTCTTCCATGGTCACGAATACCTCTGTCATATATTCACTGTCAAAAGCATCAATAGGCACATAAATATAACCATTTATTTTACCGTCACCGATAGAAGTCGTTCCTCTTTCAAAGTTGATATAATAAGGAGAGCGTGCTATACCGACTACCGTAAAAGTACGCTCGCCAAACATTTCTAATGTATCCTCTTCATTACTCTGCGTTACCGTAATCGTCTTGCCAATGATACTCTCATCGAAGACAACGGAATCCAACACACATTCATTTGCACTTTTCGGCATTCTTCCTTCGGTTACTATGATTTTGTTAATCGTTTCCGGTACGGCATGAATCTTATAAGCCATTTCATCTCCGTCATCGATAGCACATAACGCATCCAATGAAATCGTTCCTTCAATATCTGCTATCCCTTCCATTTCCGAAAGCTTGTCTACATCCTCTTTGGTAAACCCAATCGTTGATAATAAGCGATAATCAAAGAAATTCTGCTCTGTCAAATAACGGTCTAATGTTTCAATCATCGTTGGCTTTGTTACTTTTAGTCCTCCGAAAAAAGCAATACCCAACATGACAATTGCCAGAATCGCCAGATAACGTCCCAGACTTCCTCTTATTTCTCTAATGCTTGTTTTCATCATTGCATTTTTCATCTATATAACTCCTCAACACTGCTATGACCTGTATGCTACCACTCAATCTCCTCTACCGGAACAATATGCTCATTCATCTCCATCTTTCGAATCGTTCCGTTTTTCACTGTAATTACTCTGTCCGCCATAGCAGTAAGTGCCTGATTGTGTGTAATAACAACAACGGTCATTCCTTCTTTGCGGCAAGTATCCTGCAACAATTTCAAAACAGCTTTACCGGTATTATAATCCAATGCTCCGGTCGGTTCATCACACAACAAAAGCTTCGGGTTCTTGGCAAGTGCCCTTGCAATCGCTACTCGCTGCTGCTCGCCACCAGATAGCTGTGCCGGGAAATTGCCTGCACGGTCTTTTAAACCAACCATTTCCAAAACACTCATGGCATCTAACGGATTCTTGCAAATCTGTGCGGCCAACTCTACATTCTCTAAAGCAGTCAAATTTTGTACCAAATTATAGAACTGAAAAACAAAGCCAATATCATGTCTTCGATAGGTAGTTAGTCTTTTCTTGTTATATGCAGATATCTCTTCCCCATCCAGAAGAACTTGTCCCTCTGAAAGGCTGTCCATTCCACCCAATATATTTAAAATTGTCGTCTTTCCGGCACCGGAAGCTCCAACTACTACACAGAACTCTCCTTTTTCAATCGTGAAATTAACATCCTTTAAGGCTTCAATATCCACTTCACCCATATGATATGTCTTGCCCACATTTTTAAATTCTACAAACGCACTCATGCCTGTCTTCCTTTCTTGTATCTTACTCTTCCATCATACTATCCAGATATCCCCTGTCCCAGAGCAGGATTTTCAATTTCTTCGCAGCTTCAACTGCCGGTGTCGTAAAATATTGATTCGTCATGACCGCACCTACCATCCGGTCATAGTAATCTCTTCCGGCATATGCCTGTTGCACTGCATCGACACCTACCGGCATCGCATATCTTTTACATTGGATAGCATAAGTCACACCGTCTTTTTCTGCCAGAATATCAATTCCATAATCACCGCTGCCACGAGTCACTTCTACTTCAATAAATCCTTTTTTCTCCAGAAGTTCCGCACAAAAATATTCAAAATCATGTCCTTCCATCTCATCAATCGCATTGTTTCGCCGACCTCGTCGATAACCGATTATGCAGTGTTTTATCAGAAAAAAGATACCGACACACAAGCATATTCCTGCAACAGCGGTCAGTATCATCCACACATTATTCATGTTAATCTCCATTTCTTCGTATGTTCTTTGCGCCATATGGGCTCATTTTATCACATCATTCTCGCCAAAACAATACTGGCAATGACTCCGGCAAATGTAGTCAGAATCGCACCTATAAGTGTATATCTTGTTTTCGTTACTTTTGCCGCCATATAATAAACCGACATGGTATAAAAAACCGTTTCCGTACAACTCATCATAATGGAAGTTGTCATACCAAGAAGCGAATCCGGTCCGTGCTCTTTAAAAATATCCAATACCAATCCGGTTGCTGCCGATGAGGAAAACATTTTAATTAAAATAAGCGGAACCAATTCTGAGGAAATACCTATTTTATCGGTCACAACCGAAACAATGCTTCCTAAAAACTCCAAAAAGCCGGAAGCACGCAGAACTCCTACTGCCACCATCAACCCAATCAGTGTCGGCATAATCTGGATTACCGTATGGAAACCGTCTTTTGCCCCTTTGATAAAATCTTCATAGACCTTAGTCTTCGTTGCCAGTCCATACGCAATAATATAAAAAATAATCACCGGAATAATAATATTAGAAAAATGAGTAAAAAGCTGTGTCATAAGAAATGCCTGCACAAATTCCTTCTTTAGAATTTATGCAGGCAGATTTTATTTTATACTAGCTTTTGCTTTTTGTTTTTCAAAGAAATCATCAACAGACTGTATAATCTGAGCCGGTTCCATTGTTTTAAGCAAATAACCATCCGGCTTCAAAGACATAACGTTCAAAACACTTTCTTTGTCACTCTTACTTGTTAAGAAAATAACAGGGATATTGGAAAAATCCATTTCAGAACGAATCATTTCCAATGTTTGTTTTCCATCACAAACAGGCATTTCATAGTCAAGGAGAATCAAATCCGGTTTATTTGTTGCCAGATACTTAATCGCCATTGCCGCGGAATTTGCCAGAATTACATGGTATTTTCCTTCCAACCATCCCTTTACATTACGAAGCATTGCACCTGAATCATCTACTACCAGAATTTTCTTCTTTGTATGGCTGCCTTCCTTTTTAATATAATTATCCAATACGTTCACTATTTCCTTCACATTAACCGGTCGCAAGAATTTCTGTCCTATTACACTCTTTGGAACAGTATTCTCCACTTCATCAAGCTGTCCGGCATCACCAATTAAATAAAGAGGCATATCATCTTCAATTGCCCGGTCTTTCAGATAAACAAATGTCTGCATATCCTCCAGAACCTCTTCATCTATATATATAAGTACGGCACTGATAGGCTCTTTTATTTTACTGATGCTGTCCGCATTTGAATTAACCTTAATCGCCCGATATCCCAAAACCTCCATCTGTTGTGCAATAGATGACACAATATAGCTGGTTGATTCTGATACAATCAAAACATTTTGTGTATCGTTTTCCATATTTTTTCCTCCTAAAAACTAATGTTATATAAAATCTATCTATTTTTGTACAATTTGAAGCATCTTATCGACGGTTGTCAAAATGTCTTCCATAGCCACATCTGCTACATAGGCACGAAGCTCCTCCATTAGAGGAATACAATCCTGCGGAAGCTGACACTTTTCCAGTTCCTTACTTGTATCATCAACTGCATCCAAATCAAAATTATCAGTCGCCTCTTTTATGGTAGTCAAAAGCGCAACCATTTCTTCTATCGAAGCTTCTCTCTTTTCCTGCTCCTGCGCTAACCCATAAGGCTTCAAAACAGCTTTATAGCTTTGATACAACTCCAACATACCCGGAGTCTCTTCTTCCAGAATCTCCTTATTCTCTACATTTCCCATCTGCTCCAGACGATAACACCATTCAGATAGTTTCATAGCCCCAATCATTCTGGCTGTATTTTTCAAAGCATGTACTTCAATAGTATAATCCCTAAGTAACCCATCTGCCAAACATTTTTTCATTTTAGAAGACTTCATATCAATTAATTTATAAAAATCTCCCAACAAGCTGACAAATAATTCTTTGCTGCCGGAATTTTTAATGCCTTCAGCAATGTCAATACCCTCTATCGATGGTAAATCCTCCTGCGTGTCCTGTTCCGCCTGTACCCGCATGGCAATTTCGGCAGAATTTAATTCCTGAAGCAATTGCTCCGGTAGCCATTTTCGAAGAACTTCACACATCTTCTGAAATTCTATCGGTTTCGCCACGAAATCATTCATACCGGCTTCTCTAAACTCTTCCTGTGCATCCGTCAAAACATTGGCCGTTAATGCTATGATAGGAAGATTACGATAATATTCACCTAATATACTTCGAATTCTTCTAGTCGTTTCTACGCCATCCATAACCGGCATCATATGATCCATAAAGACCGCATGATAATGTTTCTTTTCCTGAATCATCTCAATTGCACGCATACCGCTTTCTGCTGTATCAATCTTCATCTTCAACGGCTCTAACAATCCGACTGCTACTTTCAAATTCATTTCGTTATCATCGACAATCAGAATCTTGGCCTCCGGCGCAGTAAAATAATTTTGCTTCTTCTCTGTATCTTCTACTATTAACTCCTCATGATTTAATAATCGGCAAAATCCCAAACTATATAAAGGCTTATTCAACACTTTTGCATTCACATTATGAAAATTATAGCGCATAGGATTTTGTAAAATACAGATTGTAACACCTTTTTCCTGCATCTTGGCAAGAAGCTCCGTACAACTTTCATAAATTATTTCATCGACAACGAAATAATCGGGATAAACACTCGTTCCATTTTCTCCCTTCCAATCAATATCATCCTCTTGCATAAAGGTACAGCCATATTCTTCTGCCAGCTGCTTCACATTTTCAAGAATATATCGACTCTGGAATAATCCACTAATAGCAGGAAGCTCTTTTCTTCCTTCTCCTATCTTTAACTCCGCTGCAGCACGTTTTTCTACAACTTTCTGCTTAATTGTAAAATAAAATTCACTGCCCGTTCCATATTCACTTTTCACATCAATGGAACCACCCATAAGATCTACTAACTGGCTACAAATAGCAAGTCCAAGACCCGTTCCTTCTTTGTTACGATTCTTCTTGGCATCTACCTGTTGAAATGCACCGAACAGCTTAACTAGGTCTTCCTCTCGAATACCCTGTCCACTATCTTTTACGCTGACAAATAATTCAACCTCCTGCTCCGACAACCATTTTACACGAATTGTCAGTTGTACATATCCTTCTTCCGTGAATTTCGCTGCATTATTCATCAAATTAATAATAATCTGTCTGACACGATTGACATCACCATATAATTTTCTTGGTAATTCCTTGTCAATATCAAAAATAAGCTCAATTGGCTTCTCACCAATACGATTCAAGATAATCATACCCAAATCACTTAACATAGACATTGGTTCGTAATTATCTTCAACAAGCTCCATTTTTCCGGATTCTATTTTAGAAAAATCCAAAATATCATTGATAATTGCCAATAACGCGTTACCGGAATTTTTGATATTGTATAAATACCCTTTTTGTTGTGTTGTAAGTTCACTCCGGAGCAGAATGTCTGTCATACCAACAATGGCATTCATCGGTGTTCGTATTTCGTGTGACATATTTGATACAAACGACGATTTTGCCCGCGTTGCTTTCTCCACCTTAACCTTCTCTTCACGAAGCTGTTCTATTAACAAACTGTCCGGGCTTTCCAACGTCATATACAGTGCAAACACAATAAGCGTAATTCCCATACCACTTATCAGTGACCACGGTCTGGCTAATTGATAAAACGATACGATTAACTCAATTCCAAGCGCTATACAAATGGAAAATCTTTTTTTGAAATGAATACATTTCCTGTGTTTTATCAACGTAATCGCAAACATTATAATATAGATTGCACAACTGAAATGTAAAACGTCCGTTGAGGGACCATACGAATAACAACCATTTACTGTTTCGGCATAATAAATCGGCAATATACACAAACATATTAAAAAGATTGCCAGAATTATTGTACTAAAACAGGATACCTTAATATGGTCATGCGATTCATCCTCTACCAACATTATGATATATCGATATATCAAAAAGAAAACTATTTCCATCGTGATAAAAAATAATCGATGTATAATATTAGTATATAAAATCGGTACCGAGTCTATATTATAAACAATATAAACCGTTATGATATCCAGAATAATATTTATGATTGCAGTAACTAATAACAATGAAAAAGTATTATGTATCTTCGATTTTACTCTTTTCGCCGAAAAAAACATTGTGGCAATAAAAAATAAGATTAGAAAGCACATTACTTCCATTCGTATCATAAGCATCTCTCCATTATAACAAACGTAGGTATACCCTACGTTTTTTTGACTATTCCTCTATTACAGTTTCATATATTTTCTTCTGCTTGTCAAGGAAACTTACTATTATATTTTGGTAAGTTATGAGAACATATATCCTTAACATCATAAACTAATTGATTTCGTTCCAATTCTCTCTGCAATTCCTCCACCGTTGGTAATACTGTCATATACTTTGAGGCAAATATTTGTTGATTTTCATTTAGTACAGAATACTTGACCATAGTTTCATCCTTATCTGTACAAAAAATAATTCCTATTGTTGGATTATCATCTTCTCTACGCTTTAAATCGTCAAACATTCTAACATACATATCCATTTGACCAATATCTTGATGTGTCAACTTCGTTGTTTTTAAATCAATTAATACAAAACATTTTAATATAAAATTATAAAAAACTAAATCAATATAAAAATCTGTTGTTTCTGTACATATCCTCATTTGCTTCCCAACAAAAGAAAATCCTTTTCCCATTTCTAACAAAAATTTCTGCAAATTACTGATAATAGCCTTTTCAATATCGCTTTCTCTGTGTTCATCATCTTGCTTAATCCCCATAAATTCTAAAACAAAAGGATCCTTTACAAATTCCAATACTTTATTATCTTTATCCGTCAACTGTGTAGATAATTTTCTTTTGTAGTAGCCACTTTTAATATTACGCTCTAAAGTTCTTACTGACCAATTCTCACTTACTACTTCATTTAAATAAAAATCTCGTTCCTCTTCATTCGCAATACGCATAATACTTCTCAAGTGAGACCATGGCACTTTCCTCGACATGGTAAAGCCATATGAATTTTTAGGAAATGTTAAATAGAACTGTCTGCAATTTTTTAGATTGGCAATTGAAAATCCCGTTCCAAACTCATCCGATAATTCCTTCGATAAATTTTTTATTAAATATGTACCATATCTCGCTTTCTTCTGTCCTCGTTGTTCCTGCTCAACAATTCTTGCTCCCACATTCCAATATGCTTCTGTCATAATAGCACTGGCATTATTATATGCTTGTTCTTTTGCACTCTTTAATATTAAACGTACATCTTCGTAAAATTGTCGCTCTTCTACTAAAGTAATTTCATCTATGGCGTTTTCCTTTAATTCGTTTTTATGATTCATAAATCCCCCAAGCAAATTGGCTACACACGTGTAGCCGATTCACTGTCTTCTATACTTTTAAAGTACTTTTACATTTAAATTCCCAAATGCTACTATATATAGTAATAGTAATCATTTTGTGCAATTGCCCTATTAATATTTCTATTAATATATTCCTCATACTGCGAATTCTGTGATTTGTAATATTGTGCTTCTATACTGGAAAATGTAATTCCAGTAATTTTCGAAATAAATACTGGATTTACCATATTATCTGCCATCATTTGAATCGCTGTATTTCTTATAGGTTCAACAGGATATGTTTTTTTCCCTGCTTCACCATTAAAAATATTAAAATCTTTTATAACATTATTAAACCAAGTATTTAATGACTCTCCCCTAAAATTACCCTTATATCGATATATAAATTCAAATAATTCATCATCATCCTCTATCTCGACACTATTTTTTTCTTCTGCATATCTTATTGCATTAATAATATCTCTAGAAAGTCCACTTGGTATATTTACTTTTACGCTATTAACATTTAATTTCTTATAACTATCCTCGAAATCTTTATTTTTAATTCGGGTAATCACATTTCTTTTTGCTGGTGCAATTAAAGTAATTTTTACAAATATTCTTAGAATTATTCGTTGCAAATACCGTTCTTCATCTCGTATACCTGATTCTTCATATGAAAATTCTCCTATTGACTGATCAAGATTTTTTAATATTTCAATAACTTCTTCGCATTCAAAAGAACCTCTTTCCACAGGCTCTAGTAACTCATATTTTTTTACCATTTTTTCTTTAAAATCCTGATAATCATAATCAGGAAAAATATCTTCAGCTTTTCCCTCTCTGCCCAGATAATCATAAAAACTTTTAAGTGCTTCTAAATGTGCCTCCATTGTTGCACGGGCATTTAGTTCCTTTTTCTCATTTCTATAATATCCTATACATGCATCCACAATATTTCTATCAATGGCTTTGGGTCTATCCGCCAAATCCATTATTTTTAAATATGCTATGAATTTATTTACATGACTCACATAAGAAGGTTTATTGTTAAGCATATATTCGCAATCTCTAAAATAATCATCTCTACATTTCTCCATAATATCCATATTTTATTCCTCTTTTCGCAATTATTACACGTTTTAATTGTATTATTTTATTTATATAAAGTCAAGACACCTCTATTTCTTCCACTTACAAAAAATCACCGCCACAAACGTACTGATAAACGTCGCAACAATTGCCGGTGCAATAATACTGGTAGGATTGACACTGCCGTATTGCTGCCTATATGCAATCATATTGACCGGAATAAGCTGTAAGGAAGAAATATTCAAAATAAGAAAATCGCACATCTCTTTCGAAGCTCTGTGCTCGCCGTTCGGATTTCCCCGTTCTTTTTCCAGATGGGAAAGTTCTTCCATTGCTTTAAGCCCTGCGGGTGTACATGCCCAGCCAAGCCCCAGCACATTTGCAATCAGATTGGTAGATATGTATTCTCTTGCCGGATGCTTCTTTGGAATATTCGGAAACATGAAACTAATAAAGGGTGAAATTCCCTTGGTCATTTTTCCAATCAGTCCTGATTTCTGTGCAATTTCCATCAGCCCAACCCACAACGACATAACTCCTATCATCGTAATACACAATGATACGGCTTCTCCCGCGGAATCCAGTGCCGCCTTCGACACTTCTTCCATATTTCCGGTAAATGCCCCGTAAATAATTCCGATAATAATCATAAAAGCCCAGATATAATTTAACATAGTCCCATAAATAAAAAACATGCCTATGAAAATCATATGCATGCTTTTTTTCACTTCATCTTGTTTCTAATATATGCAATTTCTTTTCCAATAATAACAGCTTATTTTCCTGTTTCCGTTTTTAAAATCTTCCACAGGTCATATAACAGCATACTTCCCGCGGTATAGAAAAGCCCCATGCCGTAAATCATATATCGCGGCTGACTGAAAATCATAAGTCCGACTACCAAAGCATTGATTACAATACCAACCATTGTCACAAAGGCAAATGACAAACTTGTCTCCACCTGCACAATCATGTCCACATTTACTTTATCTTTTTTCAGCTTCTTCATCCATGCCCACAAATAGATTGCAATGCCCCCCATGACCAAATAAGCTATTAATGCAATCAGGCTAAGCAAAGGTTTTGCCAATGCAATGGAGTTCACAAAACCTTTCCATGTATTGTATATATAAACCTCAACCAATGGTCCGGGGGCCTGCCGGAAAAGTGTACTCGTCATCGCCCCACAAATTTCATCATATTTTAAAGCACGTTCAATCTCATTGTAATCATAATTATCTGCAATATAGCCTTCCACAACCGGATTGATAATACCATAGCCAATTGCATCATAACTGTCTGCATAATGTGTCGATAACGTAAGCCACCTGATACCTTCTTCCGGTGCTGCTGTATACACAAGCTCCTGCGCAACTGCTGTATCCATAATCCTCAAATACAAATTCTTTATTTCTTCATCGGTAAACAGATTCTGATCATTTTCCGGATTGGAAGAATACAATAAGGTGCATAATAATCCCATAGAATTACCACTGTGCTCTATCCACGCGCCTCTTACCACATAATTATAGGTTCTATCAAACAGCTTCCCTGCAAGCAAAACTGAACAGGTCAAAACCACCAGTAATAGAAACTTCTTCCATTTTTGTTCCCGAATCAAATAATACCAGAAGAAAACAATGCACATCGTTGGCAATACAATCATCATTTGCTTACGCAAACTGATAAGCAGAAAAGCAAGTATGAAAGTCCATATCATCGAACTTGTCTTCTTCATCCGCACCGCCAAAAAAAGATTTACAATAAATAACACAAATAACGAAAGTCCCAACCCCTCTGTCAAAATACTGTTCGTATAAGCCGAGCCTCTACCGGCTACAAACCGACAAAGTAATGTAACAAAAAATTGGAAAAATACAGTACCAATTTGCAATATAATACTTCCGTCTTTTACTTTCTTAATTACAATACCGGCATACCATGTTGTAAAGGCAGCAAGCAAACTCTGTAAAACTACTGCTATCATCAGATAATCTACTTTTATCATAGAGGAGATTCCTCTGCACACAGCAAGGAAAATAGGGTACACCGGTTCTCTTGTTATGTGCATCGTGGCATATCCATTGGAATCCGCACACCATTCCGGTCCGTCCATAACCGGGAATAACAAATAAAAAAGAATACAAATTCCCAATAAAACAAAATCCCATGTTGCATATTTCAATTGTAATGTATTATTTTTCTGACTTTTCGTTAAGTTATCCTGCTTCATAATTGATTCCTATAATTTTATTCACTCATATATATTTTTATTAGCTCTATATATTTTTATCATATCACAAATATTATATCAATTCTCTAACAAAATCATATAAGTTCCGTAATATTCATTATAATTTCCCTGAATCATCATGAATACTAATTCCTTTAAAATATGGAACTCTACGCTCCGTTGGTAGACAAAAAAGCTTGCGAATATTCTTAATGTCAGTGATAGAACAATTTCAAAATGGGAATGTGGAAAAGGATTTCCGGAAGTTGCATTATTACTACCTCTTTGTAACGAGTTAAAGATTACCGTAAACGAGTTGCTGACAGGCGAACGCTTGGCTAAAGAGAATTATATGGAAAAAGCAGAACAAAATATAGTTCACTTTGTAAAAGAAAAAGAAGAAAATAAAATCAAAATGCAGTTGATTGTTCTAATGGGGATCATGTCCACCATTTCTTTTATAACGCTGTTAGTTGTTGTATGTATTTATACGAAAGTAATCAGTGTGCCGGTTAAAGGTGTACTGATATTGATTGCATGTACTATTTTTGCAATTGGTATTATCGCAATGATGGTGGGTGGTCGCACTTTCGGCTATTATAAGTGTTCATGCTGCGGCGAAACCTTTGTTCCTAATTTTATAAATTTTGCAACAGGAATAAATGTTGTTGCTATGAGAAGAATGAAATGCCCCCATTGTGGCAAAAGAAATTGGTGCAAAAAAGCACTGACGAAGAAAGAAGACGATGAAGATGAAAGTGAAAGAATGTAAAAAAATAATAATACAGATTGTAATAGCAATAATCAGTGCAATTGTAGGGGTATTGGGACTTAATGCATTTAACCAATATGTGCTTATGAACATTCCGCTTGTTTGGCGTATGGTTGGAATGATCGTGACACATTTATCGATTGCAATAGTCCCTTTGTGTATCGCAATATTTAATAAGGATAAATGGTCCGACTATGGTTTCTCAAAAGAAAAGATTGGATATCAGGTGGTGATTGGCCTTGTTATTGCGTTGTGTATGTCATTTGTTTTTACGGTAATACCGCATCTGGCAGGAAAAAGTGACTGGGTTAATAATCAACATCAATATCAATATATGTGGCAATTCATATACGATTTTGTTTATTATATTTTTGCAATTGCGCTGGGGGAGGAATTTGTATTCCGTGGATTCTTCTATACAAAGATGGAAACACTCTTTGGTTCTTCTACAGGTGCAATCGTGGGTTCTTCGATTCTGTTTGGATTGTTTCACTTCTTGGGCGGAAATATAATACAATTGATTGTAACCGGTATAATTGGAGCTATCTTGTGCATCTGTAGGGTCAAAATCAAGAATTGCACGCTGTTGTCACTTATTATTGCACATGGTGTGTATGATGCATTAATTACAGTATGGCTAAATGTTTTTACTTAAGTGACTTGGTTTATGCAGTTGATATTTTGATAGAAATTGTTGTTTATTACGACTATTTGCAGATTAAATTGGCGCAGGCAACACTTTTCCCTTATGAACAAATTATAAGAGAAAAGTGAAAAATACATAGATGTTGATAGGCGGGAAAACACGAAATTATGCATTCATTTTGTGCAATTTACATAGGCTGTCTTGAAATACCAGGTCATTTCCATGGAAGAAAGAAAGCAGGAAATTTACCATAAAATGAAATGTTGTCACAATCAGAAGATTTCGATTCCAAAAATAAAGTATGTCCATCACTATGGACCATGCTATCGTACAAATCATAAACTGAACAATATAAAAGAGCAAATCTATTCCTGTGTATCCGGAAATTAAGCACAACGGAATATGCCATAGTCCCCATATGATTCCCACATAAATACTGCTTTTAATACACCCATACTTTTCCATCAGATATGGAAATAAAAATCCATGCCAGCCACTTTCTTCACCCGTCGCTCCGGTAAACAAATGATAAACGAGTACACAAAGAAATCCCATGAAAAACTCCACTGAGACATAATAGATACTTTATCCCACACAGCAGTAACCACACTGGCCAAAAAGTATATTCCACTCTTTATACAAATACCTCCTTATTCACCTTCTAAGTCTTTAAGAGATTTCATTATCTCTTCTTCATCCACCCCAAGCAACTTGTGTGATGCTGTAATCAAACCAGCCATAATCTATGATTGTTCTGTGTCATTCCAGGAAAAATAAGCATCATCTAATAAAACCTTAATTGCCGTAACAAATATCATTACCTGTACTTCTTTCATCTCGGAGTCTTTTTCTCCATCCAAAACAATCTTGGTTAAAACAGGTGTTAGATTACAAATAAGTGCTGACATTATTTTTTGATGCATCAAGGAATTTCCCGGTGCATGTATTTTTTTCGATCATAGAACAATCGCTCTGATATTATAATCAATTCATTTATACGCTCATCGCGTTCTTTCTTTTTTCTCATTTCTAATTATTATCTCTCAAATCAAAAGGAAAACTTAAAGAACTTCAGGATGCCATATTTAAGACATATATATCAATTTTATAAAGATAAACAAGCCACTACAACATTCATAGTACCATGCAATAGCCAACTTAAGACAATAGATTCACCACATCTCTTTTCATTTAGCCAACCATTATACCATCCAAAGGCTCCGGGAAGAAGTGTCATTAAAACCATTACAGGAATACTATGAGTTGCTATTCCAAATGGTATACCATGCAATGCTCCAAACAATATTGCTTGAACTGTATTTCCTATCATAAATCCAAATTTATTACTGATTCGCTTTAAAAGAAATCCTCTGAAAACAATTTCTTCCGCTAATCCGGTACGAATGAAGCCATAAATCAACACTGCGGGAAAAGCATCCATTCCTTTGCCCGCAAAGCCGCTTCCCGCCGCCGTTACACCATTTTCAAATGAATGTATGAAAAATGATGTAACGATACTATAAACGACCACAGCAATTAACGTAATCAATAATGTATTCACTATTTCTCCTTCGTGATTTATTTTTTTTAAGCCAATCCACTTAAAAAAATCTTCCTTTTTCCTTTCAGTAATAATCCACCAAATGAATGGAATAAGTGTAAAAAGAAATAATTGAAAAAGTCCCCCCATCAATTCCGAAATAAACATACTTAACATATCATATTTTCCTCGTTAAATCCTCATCTACAAACCAAGTGCTATGCCTAAAACCATTGCAATAGTTAATGCTAATGAAAAAACAATTCCAACGGCTGACAATAGCATCTGTTTCTTATTTCTCTGATTATTTAGTTGAAATCTAAGCGAAAAAATCCCTACTATCCATCCAAATATTGGTGGAAAGGAAAAATAAGTCAGTACGCTTGCTCTTATTCGATCCATTTTTGCCGCTTCACTTGCAGCAAGCAGATTTTCATCCATTTGTTCAATTTCATCCTTGAGTAGATAATCTAATGAACATTCAAACAATTTGCTAATTCGTATCAGCTTCTCTGTATCCGGATATGCTGTATTAAGTTCCCATTTTGATACTGACTGCCTTGATACATGTAAGATCTCCGCAAATTGCTCCTGCGTCAAATTTTTTTCTTTTCTTAATTTCGTAATTTTCTCTCCAATTGTCATATCAATTGACTCCCTTCTTTTTGGTAATCTGATGATATGGTTTTTTCTGCTTTTATAACAGAAATTTCAGGTTGCGTTTTGCTAATTCCTGGTAGCAATTAGCAACTCCCTACTACTACGCACTTTCCGTTCTTATCGTCTCTATCACATTCTGGCTGCGAAGCTTGCGTGCTGTAATTCGAATCGTACTCCAAATAAGCAAGAACACCGCTATGATACTAAGCAAAATGAACTCCCACGGCATACAGTACTCCATTGGAAACATCTTACGAATCGTAGCATTCAAAAGAACAATAATGATCAGTCCAATCGGCAATCCATATAGAATTGCCTTTCCTGCACATATCATACTTTCTATATTCAACATTTTTCGAATTGCTTCTGATGTCATTCCTACACTCTGTAAGACAGCAAATTCGCGCGAACGCATCTGTACACTTGTAGTCATCGTGGTTATTACATTCGTAATACCAATTAATGCTAGTAATATAACAAAGCTATACAAAAAAATAGACGCTATAATGACTGCAATATTCATAATTTTTGCAAAATCATCCACTTGAAAAACGCGTGTACTAAATCCCGATTCCATATAAGATGCATTCTCTTCTTCCGGAAAATATTCATCCATAACCATTTCAGCATATTCCATATATCCTTCTAAATCGGAAGGCGCTGAATACCAGGAATACCCTCGTAAAGTAGCATCCGGTACAAGAATGCTGATAGGATTTGGAACTTTTGTTACCAATTCTTGAGGAATTTCATCAAAGGAAAGCATTCCTCCAATCTTGATTTCCTCACCGGTTCCATCTGCTTTTTCCAATGTAATTGATTGTATTGATTCTGATAATGGAACAATATTTTTTAAAGTCCCATTATCATTATATTGATAATAATTCAATAAGATTGCTGTTCCTACCTCTATACCCGCTGATTCGCAAAGTTCCTCATAACTCACGGAATCCAATACCATCATATCTACCGAAAAATCATAACGTTCTTGTTCTTCCTCATATCCTAATACACTTAATAATTCCTCTGAAACGTAGGAAGCAGGCACTACGGCATAGTACATCTCACCATCAAATCCCACCCCAACAAATTCAGTTGCATCATATTCCTGTAACTTCTTTCCAATTTCCTCTGCCAACTCAGTGTCCATTGGATTCGAATACCATACCTCTCTCCTACCGGTTGTTGGATTATCCCTTCTTTCACAATAGGACGAATAATCCACAATAACGGTCTGTTTCATATCAAGAGAAATATAATCTTCCGCCCCTTTTGCAAGGCCACTCATACACCCAAGACTAATAAATAAAATGATACTAATGGATAAAGATGTCACGGATGCTTTTGTATTACGACGATTGCGCTTCACATTTTGAAACGCCAGCAAGGTCTCAATATCAAAATGTTTGTTTAAAAGTTTTCCTCTACCCGCATATTCATTGGACACTGTGACCATTCCCACACGTCGAATGCAGTCCATTGCTGATATTTTTGCCGTCTTTCTCGCCGGCAGATACGCAGAAAGCAATACGGTTACCTCAGAAACTGCTACTGTTGCCAGAACAGCCTTCCATAATAAAACAAACCGAAGCGACAACGTAATTTCACTTACCATCGTGCGTACCAGACTATTCCATTCATCCAAAAAAACATTTGCTATTCCAATACCCAAATAAGTCAGAAAAATTCCTAACAAAATCCCGCAAGGTATTCCGATCAAAGATAACAGTAAGCTTTCATACATTACTGTTTCTATAATTTGTTTCTTCGTCGCGCCTACACATTTAAGCGTTCCAAACTGCGCAATACGCTCTCCGGCACTGATACGGAAAACATTGGAAATGACAATTATGGACATGGCAATAATCAATGTAGCAAGTATAATAGCAGGAATCAATAGCATAGAAAAATATACTCCACCATATTCTCCGTATTGCTCTCCTAACAGCTCCACCAACATAGTGTTTCCGCTGACTACAAAGCTGCAAACAGCGGTCAAAAGAGAAGTAGAAAGAATAATCGCTACTATTGTTGTGATAGAACGTGTGCGATTTTTCCTAAGCTGACTAAATGCCAGAAATGCTGTTATACTCATACCTTCATCACCTCATCTCTGACAATTTTTCCGTCACTGATTGTAATAATTCGGTCTGCCTGTAATGCTATTTTCTCATCGTGGGTAATCATGATAAGCGTCTGATTTTCCCGTTTATTTGCAAGACTCAGTAAATCTATGATTTCACGACTGGATTTACTATCCAGATTGCCGGTAGGCTCATCTGCGAGAATAAAAGCAGGATCATTAATTAAAGCTCTGCCGACAGATACACGTTGCTGCTGTCCTCCTGATAACTCGCTTGGCAAATGTTTTCTTCGCTCTGATAATCCAATCATATTCAGAATATTTGACAATTTATCGTTATCTGCCTTACGATGATCCAACAGACATGGCAGCATAATATTCTCTTCCGCTGTCAGATTCGGAATCAAATTGTAGAACTGATAAATCATTCCGATATTTCTACGTCTGAATATCGCAAGTTCACTTTCATTTAACTGAAAAATCTCTTTTCCATCAATTTTCACACTTCCGGAAGTTGGTCTGTCAATGCCACCAACCAAATTCATCAAGGTAGATTTCCCTGAGCCGGATGCTCCCACTATGGCAACAAACTCACCCTTTTCTACACGAAAACTTACATGATCCAAAGCAACTACGGCATTTTCACCCTGACCATATATCTTTGTCAATTCTTTTACTTCCAGTACAGTCATCTCGTTTTACTCCTTATTTTTAATCAATATTTAAATCTTACATAAATAGGTTAACAAATCAAAGTGACTGCTTCGTGACAATTTTTATAAATTTAAAATGACAATTTATTCACTTAAAGAATTTTATCGTAAAAGTCGCACCCACTCCATTTCCTCCCGGTGCAACTTCTATATCACCATTTTGACCTCGAATAATTGATAATGCCAAGGGCAAACCTATACCATATCCATTTTCGCTCTGTGAATTTTCAAAACGTCTGAACAAACCGGAAAGTTTCTCTTTCGGTATGCCGTCTCCTCCATCTGTCACAGAAATCCAACTATAAATCGGATTTCCTCCACTATCAATACAAATTTGGCTACTTTCTTTCGAACATTCGGAAGCATTTTTCAATAAATTGGTTAAGGCTTCCACTGTCCATCGCCTGTCACATTTCAGTTTAACATTATTCTTGATATCTACCGACTGGTTTTTCACATCGAGAAGAAGTTCTAACGGCTCTAACGCTGTTTGCATAAGCTCTGCTACGCTTATTTCCACCATATTAAAATCTACTACACCGGAATCAAGTCTTGCCATCTTGAGCAATGCTGTTACAAGCCATTCCATATGGGTAAGTTCTTTTTTTATATTAAATGTAAATTCCGCCCGCTTGTCGTCTTCTGCGTCCTCCAAAAGATTTGCCATCAGCATGGCAGATGTAATCGGTGTCTTAAGCTGATGAGAAATATCTGCCAGATATTCTGACAACCTATCTCTTTCTTTTTGGGCAAAATTTTTCTGCTCCTTCTGAATGTTCACAAGGGTATAGATATCATTTTTCAGAATGCTTAAGGCTCCCTCGCGATTGTCGCGTAGGTCCACATCCTGTCCATCAATAGCCTTGCGTATGTTTTCAGACAATCCCGTTATTTCGCTTTTTTTAATCAGCACGATATCCCATCCCCCTGACTGTCTCAATATTTACTGCATCCCCAAGCTTTTCACGCAATCGCTTAATATAAACAGTTAATGTATTATCTTCTACAAAATTCCCACTGGAATCCCATATTTTCTCAAGAATCTGCGCTCTTGTGAGAAGAACGGATTTATTGGTTGCAAAAATCAGAAGCAACCGATATTCCAATGCCGTCAATTCAATCTGGGATGCACCAATATAAACCTTCCCGGATATCGTATCTATGGTTGCCTCTCCTATGGTCAGCAATTGTGAAGAATCTTTATTCCCTCCTGCATCAAGAGTACGCTTAATACGTGCTAGCAACTCACGCAAACGAAATGGTTTTGTAATGTAATCCGCTGCTCCCTGTTCAAAAGAGCGCACAATTTCATTCTCATCGTCCACAATGGTTAGAAAAATAATAGCAGTATCTGTCTTATTCAGCTTTTCACTGACAAGAATTCCCGAACCATCCGGTAATTGCATATCCAGAATTGCCAGATGAAACCTCTCTATTTCAATCTTTGCAAGCGCAGACTTTATATCCTTGCAATGTATTGCCTCATATCCTTCTTTTTCAAATGCATACATAAGTCCGGATGCAATGGTAGGATCATCTTCTACTAACAAAATGCGTTTCATCATCTTTTTGCTCCTTAATATAATTCAAAAAGAGAAATACAGCATTTCGCTATATTTCTCTTTTTCTGTATTTATTATTATCCCACTTTTACTCTATGTAAATTCTACCACTCAATAACGGCAGAACCCCATGTTAAACCTGCTCCGAAACCGGATAATACAATCTTCATGCCCGGTTTTAACATACCCTTCTTATTGATTTCATCCAACAGAATCGGCACACTTCCTGCGGAGATATTTCCACAATGGTCTAAGCTGATTGGGAACTTATCCTCAGATACCTTCAATCGTTTCGCGACAGACTGAATAATTCTTATGTTCGCCTGATGTAATGCAAAATAATCAATATCTTCTACACTAAGTCCTGCTTCGTTTAACACCTTATTGATGGATGCCGGTACGGTTGTAACCGCAAATTTATATACTTCCTGTCCATCCATATAAGTATACTGCAAATCCTTTGGATTTTGTACTAAGGGATTGTTATTCAAACGATTTTTACATGCCAAAACCATTCCTTTGGCACCATCAGAACCCTGATCATATGCCAGAATACCTGTTTCCTCTGCACGAAGAACTGCTGCACCTGCGCCATCACCGAATAATACGCAAGTACTTCTATCATTCCAATCCATAATTTTTGATAAAGTTTCAGCACCTAAAACCAACGCTGTTTTGTAGATTCCTGCTTTGAAATATGCATCTGCTGTATGCAATGCAAACATAAATCCGGAACAAGCTGCATTCACATCAAATGCAACTGCTTTGTCTGCTCCAATTGCCGCCTGCACTTCACAGGCTGTTGAAGGTGTTACATAATCACCAGTAATCGTTCCCACAATAATCAAATCAATATCCTGTGCAGAAACTTTTGCATCTTCTAAGGCGCGACGAGCCGCCTCAATCGACATACTGGCTGTTGTTTCATCCTTTACCAGTCTTCTTTCTCTGATTCCTGTACGACTGCTAATCCATTCATCAGAAGTATCCATAATTTTTGATAAATCATCATTTGTTACAACAGTTTCCGGCAAACAACTTCCGGTTCCTATGATTCTTGTTCTCATTTTATCCTCATTTCTGCGCGCCTTTCGCAGTACTATTTTCCTCTAAATTCGTCCATAATATCTTTTACATGTTCTAACTTGGTTGCTCGATAAGCATTGGCACCACAGAACAAAAGTGCCTCATCCACATTGCCAATTGCCGCATTCACTAACGCATCCGTAATGCAATACGGTGTTTCCGCAGGCTTACAAGTACTGACACAAGTATGGCATTTACCATGTGGAATTTTTTCTTCCTTTGCTTTTTTCATAAAAGGATTTAAAATTGCTCTTCCCGGCATACCAACCGGACTTTTTACAATAACAATATCTTCTTTTCCAGCATTGATATAAGTCTGTTTATATGCTTCATCCGCATCACATTCATAAGTTGTTACAAAACGGGTTGCCATCTGTACTCCGGAAGCTCCCATTTCCAGATAGTGCTCCATGTCTTCTCTGGTGTAAATACCACCTGCCATGATAACCGGAATCTGTTTCTGATTCTTCTCGCCGTTTTCATTCACTGTCTGAATAATATTTTTTACCTCATTATCATAATTAAGGTTTTCAATATCATCTAACTGTTCTTTGGAAAAGCCCAGGTGTCCTCCCGCCAAAGGACCTTCAACTACTACCGCATCCGGCACTCTGTTATATTTTTTTAACCAATATTTCATAATAACCTGTGCGGATTTTACACTGGAAACAATTGGCGCAATTTTAGTCTTTGTATTCTCTACAAGCTCAGGCAAATTCATGGGCAATCCGGCACCGGAAATAATTAAATCTACTCCTGCCGCCACGGCTGCTTTCACATACTCTTCGTATTTCTGAGTCGCTACCATAATATTAACCCCAATGATTCCACCTTTCGCAATTTCACGAGCTTTGTCAATTTCTTTCTTAATTGCTCTCAAATTGCATGCAATAGGATTACTATCAAAATCAGGCTCTCTATAACCAATCTGCGCGGTAGATATAATTCCGATTCCACCCTCTGCCGCTACAGCTCCTGCCAGACCGGACAGACTGACTCCAACGCCCATTCCACCCTGAATAACAGGAACCTTTGCAATCAAATCTCCTATTACAAGAGGCTTAATTTCCATCATTTTGTCCTCCATTTTAAAACATTTACGCTGAGGAACGCGGTCCGAATTCAAAATTCTGACCGCCTTTCTATTTACTCTGCACTGCCGATTGCAAAAGTAAGCTCTGCCTGAACTACCATTTTACCATCTACATATGCTTTGGCTGCACCGACACCGATAGGTCCTTTTACTTTGATAATCTCTGTCTCCAAAGTAAGTACATCACCCGGCGTTACTTTGCCTTTGAATTTTGCTGAATTGATTGCCGCAAAATAAGCTGTTTTTCCTTTAAATTCAGGCTGGCTCAAAATCGCTACCGCACCTGTCTGTGCAAGTGCCTCTACAATCAGAACACCCGGCATAACCGGTTCACTTGGAAAATGTCCTGCAAAAAACGGTTCGTTATAGGAAACACATTTTTTTGCAACGGCTTTAACACCCGGCTCTAGTTCTTCTACGGTATCAATCAACATAAACGGCTGTCTATGCGGAATAATTTCCATAATCTGTTTTGCGGTTAAAACTGACATTTCTCTTCCTCCTTATCATTTCACAAACACCTGATCTCAATACACAATTCCTAATTAACCCTCATATTTTTTCACAAGGATACTTGCATTGTGTCCACCGAATCCTAAGGAGTTGGATAATGCATAAGTAAAGTCACCTGTTACCGGTTCTTTACAGTAATCTAAATCACACTCTTCATCCGGTACCTGATAACCTACTGTCTGGTGAATGTAACCTTCCTGTAACTCTTTTACACAAGTAACAAATTCAATCGCACCTGCTGCACCAAGAAGATGTCCAACCATAGATTTTGTAGAATTAATCTTAATATCTTTTGCATGCTCACCAAAAGCAAGTTTAATTGCTCTTGTTTCAAATAAATCGTTATGATGTGTACTTGTACCATGTGCATTGATGTAAGTTACATCTTCCGGTTTAATTCCTGCATCTGCTACGGCATATTCCATTGCTTTAGCAGCACCGGAACCGTCTTCTGCAGGAGAAGTAATATGATAAGCATCTGCAGAACAGCCATATCCAACTACTTCTGCATAAATTTTAGCGCCCCTTGCTTTGGCATGCTCTAATTCTTCTAACACAACAACAGCAGAACCTTCACCCATTACAAAACCGCTTCTTTCCTTGTCAAAAGGAATGGAGCATCTTGCCGGATCTTCAGAAGATGTCAGCGCTGTTAAAGAAGTAAAGCCAGCAATACCAATTGGTGTTACACTACTTTCTGTACCGCCTGCAATCATCACTTCTGCATCACCATACTGGATGGTACGGAATGCTTCACCGATAGAGTTTGTACCGGTTGCACATGCTGTAACAACATTGATATTTTTGCCTTTTAAACCAAACTGAATGGAAACATTACCTGCTGCCATGTTGCAAATCATAAGTGGTACTAATAAAGGCTCTACTCTGGAAGGTCCTTTTTCCAAAAGTTTGGAATGTGCTCTTTCCATTGCCTGTAAAGAACCAATACCGGAACCAACGGACACACCAACACGGAACGGATCTTCTTTCTCCATATCCAGTCCTGCATCTTCCATTGCTTCTTTTGTTGCTGCTACTGCATACTGACAGAAAAGTTCCATTCTCTTAGCAGCTTTGAAATCCATGAAGTTTTTGCCTTCAAAGCCTTTTACTTCGGCTGCTAATTTACATTTATATTCAGAAGCATCAAATTTGGTGATTTCGCCAAATCCTGTTTTTCCTTCTTTTACACCATTCCAGAATTCTTCTACGCTTAATCCGATAGGGGTAATAGCTCCCATACCTGTTACAACTACTCTTCTACTCATTTCTTCTATCCTTTCTACACTCAATAGATTTTGTTTTCCGATTAGATAGCCATACCGCCGTCTACGGAAATCACCTGTCCTGTAATATAGGATGCCTTATCACTTGCCAGAAAAGCAACTGTTTCTGCAATATCTTTCGGAGTTCCGACTCTCTTTAACGGAATCTGGGAAAGTGTTGCTTCTTTTGCAGCATCTGTCATTGCCTGTGTCATATCGGTATCAATATAACCCGGTGCCACTGCATTTACGGTAATACTACGGCTTGCAAGCTCTCTTGCCATAGATTTGGTCAAACCAATAACACCTGCTTTGGAAGCTGCATAGTTTGCTTGTCCTGCATTTCCAAGAACACCGGATACCGAAGAAAGATTGATAATTCTTCCTGCTTTCTGTTTCAAGAAAGGACGATACATATGTTTAATTGTATTGAAGGTTCCTTTCAAGTTGGTATTGATAACTGCATCGAAATCTTCTTCTGTCATTTTCATAACCAAGTTATCTTTTGTAATACCTGCGTTGTTTACTAAAATATCAATATGGCCAAATTCTTCTAACATATCCGTAATCATTTTGCCACAAGCCTCAAAATCTGCTACGGAACACTGAACAGCAACTGCTTTCCTGCCAAGTGCTTCAATTTCACGAACCACTTCTTCTGCTTTCTCTTTGGAACCATTATAATTTACAATAACGTCTGCGCCATACTCAGCTAATGTGATAGCAATCTGACGGCCGATTCCTCTTCCGGCTCCTGTTACCAGTGCTACTTTACCTGTTAACATCTTCCTTTTCCTCCTATTCTCCACACTATTTAATGTTTCTATCGTTTTCGCCAAACAATGAATGCATCGGCTTTATGCTAATTCGCTTAATTTTTCTAAATCTTCTACTTTTTCTACATTCAGTACCTTCATGTCTTTGTTGATTTTTCTCATAAAGCCTGATAATGTCTTGCCCGGTCCTATTTCTACAAAAGTATCCACACCGTCCGCAATCATTTTCTCAATGGTCTGCTGCCATTTCACGGAGGCAGAAACCTGTTTCTCTAAAAGAGGTTTTACCTGCTCTTTATCGGTAACATAATCTGCTGTTACATTGGCAATGTAAGGAATCTGAATATCGCCTATTGTCACGTTATCTAATTCTTTTGCCAGCTTCTCACCTGCTCCAACTAACATAGGGGAATGGAAAGGACCGCTTACTTTCAAAGTAACACATCGCTTTGCTCCAGCTTCTGTTAATTTCTGTGCGGCTGCCTGTGCTGCACCTTCTTCACCTGTAATAACAATCTGTCCCGGACAGTTGTAATTAGCAATAGTCACCATGCCCGGTGTCTCTTCACAAATCTGTTCAATTACTGCTGTATCCAGACCAAGAACTGCTACCATAGCACCGCCATTTGGTACAGCTTCCTGCATATAGATACCTCTTTTTCTTACTACTTTAAATACATCTTCCGGAGTCATGACACCACTTGCTACCAGTGCACCATATTCTCCAAGACTTAAACCTGCTGTTACATCCGGTTTAATACCTTTTTCTTCTATCGCTTTTAACATTGCTACTTCTGTTGCCAGCATAGCAATCTGTGTATATTCTGTAATATTAATCTGCTCATTTTCTTCAAAGCAAAGCTTCTCGATATCCAGTCCGCTTGCTTTTCCTGCTAATTCAAACATCTCTTTACAAACAGGAATCTGCTCATAAAAATCTTTACCCATTCCAACATATTGCGCTCCCTGTCCCGGGAACATAAAAGCTATTTTACCCATAATAATCTTCCTTTTCTTTGTATTGCTTCAAAATCTGTCAAACTTTTCTAAGTTTCACAATAGTTTGACATTCAAAGTATTTAGTTCTAAAAAAAGTCAGGCTCAGCAGCCTGACTTGCAAGAATTTCCTTCGTAAATTCTTGTCGGCTTCTCTCTACACATGTGCATTTTTCTCTCACATATATATTTTGGCTCAACAGCCAAACTTGGGAGTTCACGCAGAACTCCCTATGATTATTTCAATAATTTTCCAGCCTGCTCCATGATTTCTTGAATCATTTCTGCACAAGTCTGCTCTTGTTTTACAAGACCTGCAATCTGTCCTGCCATCAAGGTTCCGTTTACAACGTCACCTTCTACAACTGCCTTACGCAGTGCACCAAGTGTCAGATGCTCCAATTCTTCAAAAGGTGCACCTTCTTTTTCCAGCTTCAGATATTCTCTTGTCATATTGTTACGAATCTGACGTACCGGATGTCCATGAGTCATTCCTGTTACTTCAGAATCAATATCTTTTGCTGCAATAACTTTTTTCTTGTAATTCTCATGTACGATGGATTCTTTGGCAACAACAAATCTTGTTCCCATTTGAACGGCTTCTGCACCAAGCATCATTGCTGCTGCAAAACCTCTGCCGTCTGCAATACCACCGGCTGCAATAACCGGAATACTTACTGCATCTACAACCTGCGGAACAAGTGTCATTGTGGTAGCAGCTCCGATATGTCCACCGGATTCTGTCCCTTCTGCAATCACTGCATCAGCGCCCGCACGTTCCATCATTTTCGCAAGTCCTACACTGGCAACAACAGGGATTACTTTAATTCCTGCTTCTTTCCACATTGCCATATATTTGCCAGGATTACCGGCTCCGGTTGTAACAACCTTCACCCCTTCTTCTACGATAACCTGTGCAATCTGATCTGCTTCCGGGTTCATCAGCATGACATTGACACCAAAAGGCTTGTCAGTCATTTCCTTCGCTTTCTGAATCTGCTCTCTTACGAAAGATGCCGGTGCACCACCTGCACCAATAATACCAAGTCCGCCTGCTTCTGAAACAGCAGCAGCAAGATGATAATCAGCAACCCATGCCATACCACCCTGAATAATCGGATATTCAATTCCCAGAAGTTCTGTAATTTTTGTTTTCATATACTTTAACCCATTCCCTTGTGAGAAACTTCCAATTATGGATTTTTCACATTAATTAAGCTTCTACACCTTTGCTTTTCATATATTCAATAACAGCACCTACTGTTGTAATCTGCTCTAAATCTTCTGAAGGAATTTCAATACCATATTCTTCTTCAAAAGCCATAACTAACTCAAATAAATCTAAAGAATCTGCTCCTAAATCATCTTTGAAGGAAGATTCCTCTGTAATTTCAACACCATCTAAGTTTAACTGTTCCTGAATAATTTCTTTCACTCTCTCTAACATTTTCTTATCTCCTTTTTAATCTCAAAATTAGTTTGACATTCAAAGTATATTATTAGATATACTATTTGTCAATCTTATTTTACGGTTTTTAATCGTTTTGTCAATTCACTTCTGTAATAAATATTGATAAATATCTCTTTTTGTCACTCCTCGGTCCTTTGCAACCTGCTTCATGGCACTTTTTTGGTCCATCCCCTCCTTTTCATAATAGGCCATATGTTCTTCGATAGACATTGCCTGCCACTGCTTTTGTTCTTCCTCTTGTTTCTCCTGATGGCTTTTGCCTTCTATCACCAAAACATATTCTCCGCGAGGCGCTTCTTTCTCATAATATGCAAGCGCATCCTCCAAAGTCGTTGGCATAATCGTCTCAAACTTCTTGGTCAACTCCCTGCACAAAGTAATCCTCCGGTTTCCTACTGTTTCATATAATTCTGTCAAGGTACGCACAAGATGATGTGGCGCCTCGTATAAAATCATTGTTCTGGATTCTTCTTTCAAATCCTTCAGCACCACTGCTTTTTCTTTTTTATCGGAAGGCAGAAAACCTTCAAAACAAAACCGTCTGGTACTTAACCCCGACAAGGTCAGTGCTGTAATACAAGCCGCCGCTCCCGGCAAAGACGTAACGGTAATGCCTGCCTGCTGGCACTTTTGTACCAGAACCTCACCCGGATCGGAAATTGCAGGTGTTCCGGCATCCGTAATGAGTGCAATATTTTTGCCCTGCATCATCTGCTCCACAAGGTAGTCCGCTTTTTCTATTTTATTATATTCATGATAACTCGTCATAGAAGTCTTTATTTCAAAATGATTAAGCAGCTTAATACTATTTCTTGTATCTTCTGCCGCAATTATATCAACCTCTCTCAGAGTCTCTATAACACGGGGTGTCATATCTCCCAGATTTCCTATCGGTGTCGCACACAGGTATAATGTTCCTGCCATTTTATACTCCTTTATTCTATTGCTTCAAGCAGCTCTCTTATGTCTAATATCCATAAATATCATAAATCTCCGGCATATAAACGCCCGGCTCTTGATAAATAATCAGTGGTTTTTCTACTGTCATACGTGGCTTGCCGCCTCGATTTGCCTCAATCAACACCATATTCGGCTCTTTGTCGACAAAAGGATATACCATCTGCATACGTTTCGGCTCTAACTTATATTGATGCAGAAGCACCATAATTTCTGCCAAACGAAACGGTCTGTGTACCATGAAAAAGTTCCCGCCCGGCTTTAATAACTTCGCCGCCTGTGAAACAACATCTTCTAACGTACACAGAATTTCATGCCGTGCAATGGCTTTGGCATCTCCCGGATTCGTAATTCCATGCTGACCTATCATATAGGGCGGATTACAGGTAATAACATCAAAAGAAGCAGCGCGAAAAAGGCTGCCTGCTTCTTTAATATCTCCCGTTACAATCGAGATTTTCCCCTCTAATCCATTCAAAGACACACTACGCCTTGCCATGTCCGCACTTTCTTCCTGAATTTCGAGTCCGGTCAAATGAGCTGCTTTCGTCTTAGCTTCCATCAAAATAGGAATAATGCCTGTTCCGGTGCCCATATCAAGCACATAACTTCCTTCCTTCGCTCTGGCAAAACCAGAAAGCAAAACCGCATCCATACCGAAGCAGAACTTCTCCGGATTCTGAATAATCTGATAGCCGTTGCGCTGTAAATCATCAACTCTTTCATTCTCTTTCAGCACAACTTTTCTATCAGCTTCCATCCTCTTCTACCCTTTAATTATCATCCAGCTTGGATTTGTTTCCTTCCTGTTTCTCTTGTTTTTCCAGCTTCTCAAGCGCTTTCAATTCTTCATCGTTCACATCCATTTTGTGATTCTTATTGTGTTTTCTCTTGAAACGAAGCTGGTCTACCTTGTATTCCTGAATTTCTTTTTCATCATTAATATCTACGATAACTTTTACCAACTGGCGAAGTACGTTAACACTCTGCACCTCACCCTTGAGTCCGTCTTCTGTTGTTACAAAATCACCTACATTCGGCAATTTTCTGTTCAAATCCTCATAGGTTTCTTCCTCATGTTTCAGACAACACATCAATCTGCCGCAAACACCGGAAATCTTCGTCGGATTTAAGGATAAATTCTGTTCTTTTGCCATCTTAATAGACACCGGAACAAATTCGGATAAATGCGTATGACAGCAAAGTGGTCTTCCGCAAATACCAATACCGCCTACTATCTTCGTCTCATCACGAACACCAATCTGGCGAAGTTCAATTCTCGTCTTAAATACCGCTGCTAAATCTTTTACCAATTCGCGGAAATCAATACGTCCATCCGCTGTAAAATAGAAAAGAACCTTATTATTGTCAAACGTATACTCTGCATCAATCAGTTTCATCTGTAATTCATGTTTTCTGATTTTCTCCAGACAAATTTTGAAAGCTTCTCTTTCTTTCTCTTTATTCGCTGCTTCCTGTTCATCATCCTTCTGTGTTGCTACACGAAGCACCGCCTTAAGCGGCTGTACAACTTTATCATCGGTTACTTCTCTCGGCTCTCCCACTACCGTGCCATACTCAATACCTCTGGCCGTTTCTACGATAACATGAGCTCCTTTCTTAATATCCAGCTTACCCGGATCAAAATAATATATTTTTCCCGCAGTACGGAAACGTACTCCTATTACTCTTATCATAATCTATCAACCTCCATCCCCTTGCGGGGTTCTAACCTATATTTTAAAATTTTTCATAGGTAATTCCTTATTTAATTCTCCTGAATAGTCAGAAGCAGCAGCTCCATTGTCAAATCAAAATTAACATTGGCTTCCAGTCGTCTCTTCGCCTGCTGCAATGCTTTGACAATTATTTCAATTCCTTCATAGGTACTTCTGTCTGCCACTTTACGAATCGCCTGTAATTCGTCTTTGAAAATCAGACTATTAGCATCTTTCGTTGCCTTGAATAACAGCACATCTCGATACCATACTGACAAAATGTCCAAATAATCGCCAACATCAAATTTATACTCTGATATTTTTTTAATTGCTTTCACAATTTCATTGATTTCCATATCATTAATATTTTTCACCAGTGAAATTGCTTCCTCTTTTACCTTCTCAAATTCCTCGCTGGATGCAAGCAACTTTGCCTTACCAATATTTCCTCTTGCAAAGGCCACACAGATATTTGCCTTGTAATCCGGAACCTGCAACTCTTCCATCAGATATTTTTTCACTTTTTCATCGGATACCGGTTTCATATTCAGCACAACACACCGACTTAAAATAGTCGGTAAAAGTGCTTCTACATTTGTTGTCAGAATCAAAATAACAGCATACTCCGGCGGCTCCTCCAAAGTCTTTAAAAGGGCATTCTGCGCCTGTATTGTCATTTTCTCCCCTTCGTTCATAATATAAACTTTTCTGGGGCTGCTGTATGGCTTAATCACAATATCATTGTTAATCTGCCCGCGAATATCCTCAACACCGATTGTATTCGGTTTCTCATGCGAAACATAAATAATATCCGGCTGATTGCCACTAAGTGCCTGCTTACAGGAGTGACATTCCCCACAAGGCTCTACCTCTTTCTTTTCACACTGCAAAGCAGCCGCAAAAACTTTGGCAATGAATTCCTTGCCGGAGCTTCTCTCTCCATTGATAATATAAGCATGTGAAACTTTATTCATGGAAATTGCATTCTGTAAATGCTCTTTCAATTGTTCTTGTCCGATAATGTCTGTAAATTTTGCCATCTATAAACCTCCGTTACGTGAAGATATCCAGAAGCAGTCCTCGTATCTCCCCGATTTTACTCAAAATTGCCAAGTTATCCTGCTCATCCTTCACAAGCTCCTGTGCCAGCTCGTCCAGATTCTGGTCAATCAAACGAATAATGCCGTACACACGATGTCGTCCTTTTCTATCCAGGAAATTTTCTCTGGAAAACGCATGCGAACGATTCACAATCTCATTCAGGAAATCCTTGATAAGTGCCCGATACCGCTTCATGTCCTTAATATCACGATGCTTGGCAAGCTTATCCCCTTGACGGGTGATTTCTTCCATCATATGCGTCAAAGCAGTCTGTAAATCCTGCTCCTCTATTCTGCTGACTAATGTAAATTTAAAAGAACCGTCTGCCTGTTGTACTTGTTGCGTCTGCTCCACCGGCATCGACTGATTAACTTGATTTACTTTGATATCCACGCGAATCCTCCCGGCAAAATTCCGCCTGTCCCCTCTGAAAAACTACTGTCTCATACAAAATGATTATATATTATCCTTCAAGTAAGTAACAATTTTAGAAAGACAAATCTCCAAATCATCATTGTAAAAACTCTGTGTAATCCCTGCTGCCTGCATTTTATCAATGGAAAAATCCTCTGCATCCGCCAGAAAACGTCTGCACATTTCCTCATACTTCGGATTATCCTGTGCTTTCTCTCTATCCAGTGCCCGCTGCAAGCGTACCCCATCATCCAATTCAATCATAACAGGTAGCACCTGCTCCTTGCCATAGAATTTGCAAATATGTGCATACGCCTCCAAAGTACCGATTAACACATATGATTGTGTTGACAAATCAATGTTTTCATCTGCTACCGTAAAATAACGCCACACACCGTAACAGGTATTATATGCTCTCGATTCAATGATACTTCCGGCGCGCAGAAGCTCCTGATATCCTACTTCATCCGTAAAATAATATTCTACTCCGTTCTGCTCCCCGTCTCGAATCGGTCTGGTTGTATATGGTACGATTTTCTGAAGCGGTACATCTCTCTGTTCCAGAAGCTTCTTGAAAATGGTATCTTTTCCTGATGAACTTCTCCCCATCAGACATACTATTTTACCCATAGTTCTCTCCCTTTAATAATGCCATATTTTCATAGGAATTTCAATTTTTTCTACGACAAATCATAACAGTTTCTGTTTCGGATATCCCTTGCACATGCAACCCCATCCGTAAACTCTCCTGTATCATCTGAATTTCTCTTGCACCAATGACTTCTCCCGGCACAAGAATCGGAATTCCCGGAGGATATAAATTGACAAAATCGCCCACAATCTTTCCTTCTGCATGCGCAAAAGGAATCTCTTGCAAGCTGCCTTCCTCGTCATATAAAGCTGCAAAAGCCTCTGCAATTGTCATTTTAGCTGTCGGATTTTGAGTTTCTACTTTTTGACACCCTATCTCTTGAATGTCAATTCTTTGGGCTTCCCTCAATTTCAGATTCCCCCGACAATCTTCGCATTCTTCTGCCCCAACTTCTATCCTATCATCTATCTGTAAAAGTGCATCAGCCAATCTCTGCCAGCCCTCTTCATCATCCATAGCGGTCATCATCGCTAACACATAGCTGTCTGCTGCCATTTCCATCTGCAAATGAAACTCATCCCGCAGAATATCATAAAGCCGCTGTCCACTCATACTGGTATTTTTCACCGAAATAACCAATTTCCCAATATCCCAGCCTATCAGGTGATAACCTCTATTATAGATAACCTCTGTATTACCCACACAGATATGTTTACAAGCTTTCATCCGCATCATAAGCTTACAATGATAACCCTGCATTTTTTCAAAACAGCTTTCCGCATTTTCCTTCATATAAGAAATACAGGAATCCATATTCGCCATAAAAACATAAGACGGACTGCTTGTCTGTAGCATGCTCAAATAACGGCGCAGTTTTTTTCTGTTGACCCGCTTACCATTTACATGCAATAAAGCTGTCTGTGTCATGGCAGGCAACGTTTTATGCAGACTGTTAATCACTAAATCCGCTCCTAATTTTGCTGCGTTAGATGGCATATTGTCTGCCATTCCCAGATGTGCGCCATGCGCTTCATCTACAATCAAAACCTTCTCGTATTTATGTACCACCTGTGCAATACTACGAATATCGGCTATAATACCCTCATAGGTCGGCGATGTAATGACAACCGCCTTACATTCCGGATACTTTATCAAGGCTTCTTCTACCTCTTCCGGACCAATTGCGTCTGCAATTCCGTATTCGGCAATCTGTTCCGGATAAAGATAACGCAACTGTAACTCCTGCAAAAAAGCCGCATGATAAACCGATTTGTGACAATTTCTTGCAATCAAAATCGTATCCTGCTTCTGGGTTACCGACAAAATCGCTGACAACACTCCACAAGTACTTCCGTTTACCAAGAAAAAGGTTTCCTCCGCGCCATAGAGCTTTGCTGCCCTCTCCTGCGCCTGCTTAATCATACCTTCTGCCTGATGCAGATTGTCGAAACCATCAATTTCTGTTATATCTATTTGAAAAATATCGGACCATGCGCCCATCTTCTGACTGCGCTTATGTCCCGGCATATGATAAGGATAAAAATCACTCTTACCATAATTTCTAAGTGCATCTTCCAGCCCAGACTGTCCTTCTCTTGTTTGTTCCGTTCCTGTTTGCTCGATTCCCAATTTTCCCATTCTAATCTATCCGTTTAACCTATTTTTGATTTCATCCTTTCACTCCCCGGATTCTATCAGTTCGTGCAAAATGGCCGCTCTGTGTTCCCACGTATGCTCTGCCCGTGCCATCTGATAACCGTTATCTATCATTTCCTGTAACTTCGGTGGATTCGCCAAAAGTCCATAAACCATATCCGGCAGTTCTTCCAAGTGCGCCATCGAATAAATCTTACAATCCACATTGTCGTGCAGAATTTCATCCAGATAAGCACTACTGTCTGTCAGACAAAGAGAACCATTTAACATAGAATTAAAAATTCTGTCATGCGCACCATCCCGAAACCATGGCATTACATTCAGCGATATTTTGGTCTGACACAGCTTCTTCAAACAGCCTTCCGAATCCAAGCTGCTTCCAAGTATCAGATTCTCCGGCTTCTGACAAGGAAGTTTATCCCAACCACTGCCATATACATGTACTTTAATTCCTGCATCTGCAATTTTCTGTACGGCTTGTCCTCTGACCTGAAAACGAACATATAAATCAATAAAAGTCAGCTTGCTCATTACAAGCTTCAGTTCTTCCTCCGTAGCTTCCGGAATCTCCCGCATAATATGCTCCTGCGCCACATCTTCCACTGTCCGCATCGGTTGTGCTAACAAATCATCAATCATTCCATAATAAAAAGCTGTATATTCATCATCAATTCTTGTAATATATTTCTCAAATTGCTTTGGTGGTGTATAATTACCCACCATTGTCACATCATATCTGCGATACTGCGCCGGAACATAAGATTTATTTGGATTTAACTCTGTTCCTGCAAGTGGAAGAAATGGGCCTCTTTGAATTTGCGGGAAAAAACGCTCCATATATTTCTCATGATTTCTATCAATACTAATATGATGATAACCCTTTGGAACCCGCTCCAAAAAATGATGATAATACATCGGATGATCCACCACGATATTATAGCTTGGTATCTCTAACGCATCCCACATAGTACGGTCGTTTTCATCCAAAAAATAATTCTCACCACTCATGCCATGAAAATTGAAATTTACCAGAACCGTATTTCCTTTTTCAAAAAAGCGAAAAAATTTATCCGTACTGCTCCACGGTTTACTTAAATCATAAATGAACGTTTCATGCCCCATTTTCTGAAACGCTTCCGCCAACTGTATCGAAAAATATCCCTGTGTTTCTATATCGCCCTCAAAGAGCATTATTTTTTTCATCTTGTAATCATCTCTCAATTCATAATAATTCAAGTTAATGTTATCATAGTTTTCCGAAAAAGCCTATATAGAAAAAAGAAAAGAGTTGTGTACATTTTTCGCATCACAACTCTTCTATACTAAACATATTAAAGCGCATTCCAATATACAACAAATATCAAAACACAGCCCCACGCATTTCCCGTTTTATCTCTGACCATCAACATTCCATAAATCAGAAACATTGTGCAAAGCATTTCGATAATTGCATCAGGCGTGACTCCTACTGCACCATGTATCAAAATGCACATAACCGCACATACAATCGCTCCCCAATTTAGGAACTTATTCTTTGATGGATACCTTGCATTTATCTTATCGCTGATAAAAACATAATTAAAACCTTCAAAAAACCCCCAGCAAACAGCCGTAATAAGCATCCCAAGCACATTATACGGAAAACCGCTCGCCAATACTTCTCTTGTTGAGTTTACATCATAAAACGGACACCATGTATGCACATTTCCCGCTGCAAAATTATAAATAAAATCCGGCAGGCAACATACAACGCTAAGTAAAACAGCCGGTATAATACCCTTTAATCTCAGACCGTGACTAAGAAAGCTTTCTTTTCGTATAATGGCCACAATCGTAATACCCAAACCTGCAACACCAAATTGAAACAGTCCCATCCAGAAAACACGCAAAACAACGTTAATTGACGTATTCTCCGCAATGGAATAAATCCAATCATTACCTATCATTACAATCATAAGCGCTAATAACGAAGCTATTACGATAATCCATAAATCTACATCTAGTTGCTTCTCTGTTTCCTTCGTCAACATTTCATCCTTCCTTTCTATCATCTATCTGCCATAATAACCTACTCCATCATAACTTCTTTCACAGATATTTTCTTCATTCTGTTACTATACCAGAACATCATAGCTTCATACAAGATTACGAATACAATCAGTACAATCATGAATATCTGGACATCAAACTCATAATCCGGTACATTTTCTATATCTTTGAATACAATCTCTACTACCATTTTAATGAGACCATATTGATAACCACTTCCTATCACAAAGCCTAAATATGCCCACGGTCTGTAACCATCCAATACAGCCTTTTTGCAATCCTCAAATGTATAGCCAAACACTCGCATCATGGAAACGCTCTTCGTATTTCCCTTCACTACTGTTGTAACCGCTAAAACCAGCGTAACACAGGCAAGTACCGCGCCAATGATAAATATCATCATAGCCATCATTTCACTGGCAATCTCATTCATGCCTGCAGACATCTGCATCATGGAAGAGAAACAGAATGCTCCAAAAACAACAAAGAATAATAAACTTTTTCTGCTTCGAATGGTTGCCTTCTGCATTTCCTTTAAAAATGGTACATCTTTTTCTTCTCTATCTGCTCCGACAGCTCTCTTTGTTCTTTGACTTTTTTTACCGTTTCCTTTTATTCTGCTTTTACCATATTGTCTTTTTTCTTTTAACAAATCAATTGTTGGTTGTTTTAACTGTACGCACGCATAAAGAATTGCCAACACACCAAATGCAATTGTTGGAATGAGCATCAACCCAATTACCAACTCCAAATGAAAAGCAGCTTCAAACTCCGGCAACATTTTATCTGCATTTTGCTCTTCATAAAATTTTGACATAATGAGCCATGCTCCTCCAAAACCCAATCCTGTCCCAATTAGTACACTAATTGCAAAAACCCAGAAATTTTTTGCAATTTTAAAATTTGAATAACCAAGTGCCTTCAAAATGCCCAACTCTTTTTTATGGGTATCAATGTAATTTTTGATATAAAAAACCAACATAATTCCGGAAGTAATAAGCAGACATCCACCACTTACACCACTAACTACTTTTCCCATAGAAACCAAAGCATCATACATAATCATCATTTGTGGACTTGTCATTTGTTCTTCAATGCTCACAAGATCCATATTATAATTCATAAACAAGGTACACACAAAAACAGCACAGCATGCCATAATGGAAATACCAACCAGCTTCATTCCATCTTTTATTCCGATAATCATAGTAACTCCCCTCTACCATCCGATTTCATACGCAGTCTTTGGTGCTTCATTTGTATAGGTTTCTACGATTTTCCCACTGTTCATTTTGATAACCGTCTTTGCCATTTCTGCAATGTTATTGTTATGCGTTACCATAACAACCGCAAAATGATATTGTTCCTGAAGCTTAGATATATAATCCAGCACTTGTCTTCCTGTTGCTTCGTCCAACGCACCTGTTGGCTCATCTAGGAAAAGAATCTTCGGTTTCTTTGCAAGCGCTCTGGCAACGGACACTCTCTGCTGCTCACCACCACTTAGTTCATGAGGATATTTATGTAATTTCTCTCCCAAACCAACTGCTTTTATCATTTCACAATAATTTTTGTTTCCTGCCAGATCTGCTCCCATTTTAACATTTTTCTCTACATCTAAGTTTGGTAACAAATAATATTGCTGGAAAATAAATCCCACATTATCTTTGCGGAATTTTGTCAGTTCTGTTTCAGATAGTTTATCAATATCAGTGCCATCGTACATAATACTTCCGCTATCCGCTTTTTCCAGACCGGAAATAATATTGAGCAATGTAGATTTTCCGGAACCAGATGCACCCAGAAGTACAATGTAATCGTTGTCCTTAATGTCTAAGGATATTCCTTTTAAAACCTGAAAACTGTTTTCCTTACTACCAAAAGATTTTGTAATGTCTTTTACCTGTATCATTTTACTCTCTTTACCTCATTTTTATATTTTGTAATAAACTCTTAAATACTTCTGCTAACATTTCACTAATTTCAGTTCCAGTAAACTGATACATGCCAGTCGCACAAAGTGTCGCAATTCCATGTGTATAAATCCAAAGATGCTGATATAATTTCTGTGCATCCTCCCGTGACAATTCATAAGGTTCTTCAACAGAACGTAAAATTTCTTCATGACTTTCATCAATTAGCATCATAACATCTTCGATATTATTCATTTGCTTCTGTTCACTCATAAATAAAAGCTGGAATAATTTTGTTTCCTGAATTGCAAATTGAATATATGATGCTCCAACTCCTCGGAAAGCAAGTTCCTGTTTCAATCCTTCCTTTACATATTGTTTATAGACTTCTTTTGCCGTCTGCTCTACTTCTTCCAGCACCTCATCCATATTTTGAAATACCGTAAAAATCGGTCTGGCAGAACTATTCAGCTTTGTACCTATTTCTCTGGCAGTAACCGCCTCAATTCCCTTATCTCTCGCAATTTCCAAAGCTGCTTCAACAATCTCTTCTCTTGTAAACTTCGCTTTTGGTGGCATAAGGTTCTCCTTTTACTCACTTTGTTTTTTACTTTTTATTAAAACATTTGTTTTAATACGCTTGTTTTAGAATAGCACTGTGGATATATTTTGTCAACAAAAAAGTTAGTGTGACCGTGTGACAAGATCTTTTTTATAAAACAAAAAAACTATGTACTTCAGTTTGTACATAGCTCTTGATATAAATTTCTTATATAAAGCAAAATAATCCTTATCACTAAGGATTATTTAACTAATGAGCCACTGGGGATTCGAACCCCAGACAACTTGATTAAAAGTCAAGTGCTCTACCGACTGAGCTAGTGGCCCGTATTCACTTTTGTAAAACAAAATGCCCAGAACCGGAATCGAACCAGTGACACGAGGATTTT
>JAFSHK010000035.1 GCA_017440375.1 Lachnospiraceae bacterium | reverse complement strand
CAAATCTTTGTGTGTATTCTGGAAGCATATTTGATGATAGATTTCTTTTCAGCTTTTTTCCCAATAAAAGAAAGATTGGATAAAACATATACGAAAACTGCCCTTATATGTGGGGCAGCTTTTTGTGTGTATGTGGTTAATTTACAAGATAATCCCACTATTAATGTGTTGGCAATGCAAGTAATTTACATTTCTATTATTTTGCTCGTTTTTCAAGGTAAAATATATCTTAAGGCTTTCTATTATATAACGGCCACTGCTATTATGATAGGTAGCGATTTCTTGTTTGTTGTATTACTGTCATTAAATACTAGTTTTTCTCTAAATAATATCGAAACAGAGCAAATGGGTATTTTGGTACCATTATTTGGTGTTAAGCTAATTGTAATTATCTTATTTAATATAGTAAAGCATATATCGTGGCATTCAGAAGGAAAAATGAATTTTAAAATTACATTACTGTACTCTATAGTACCTGTGTCACTACTCGGAATTATGATTGCCTTAGCGCAATTAAATATAGACTTAAATGTTGGTGGACCGATACAAATATTATTGTTGTGTAGTTGTATTTTAGCGATGGTTGGAAATATTATTATATTTTATATTTTTGACCGATACACGCAAAGCACATGGAAGCTCCAACGACAAAAGCTTCAAATTACAAAATTGGAAATGGAACAGAAACATTATGGACAATTAGAACAGGTGAATCAGGAACATGCAGCTTTTCTTCATGATATTCGTCATTACATGAAAACGATTGGAGAAATGGCAGCAGAAGATAATAATACAGGTATTGTTAATATATTATCTGAACTGCAAATCAAAGTGTCAGAAGCAGAATCCGTTCAATTATGTCAGAATCCTTTGTTGAATATGATTTTAAATGAAAAAAGAAAGGAAGCGGAAAAGAAAAATATTTCTATTCAGATAACGGTAGAACCGGATTGCACAATTAATCAGATAGAAGATATGGACTTAATAGCTATTATTGGGAATCTGATGGATAATGCAATAGAAGCAGCAGAAAAGTGTCAGCAGGGTTATGTCAAAGTTTATTTGTTTAATCATAATAATAGTAATATTTCTGTGATGAAAGTAGTTAATAATTATAGTGGCAAAATAGAAATGGAAGCCGGACATTTGCTGACAAACAAGGAAGATAAAATGAAACATGGATTTGGAGTTCAAAATGTGCATAGCATAGTGGAAAAATATAATGGCTATGTGCAAAACTATTATGACGGACATGAGTATACAGCAGTTGTTGTATTGCCGAATTGACAAATTTTACCTCTAAAACGACAAAATTTACAAATTTTATGTTTACATAGGGAAAATATTGTAGAATAAATAACTATCAAAATGTAAATCGAATTGCGGAGGTAGAAAAATGCGTAAAATCATGAATGTATTACAAAAAAAAGGGCTTTGGAGTGCATTAAACTGTCTAGCATTATCAGTTGTAGTATTAAATGCACAGCAATGTTGCTACTGGTATACTCATCAGCCAGAATTTCCGGCTGATGCAGATAAATATAGAAAATTCAAATAAGTCAAACTATTATGTTGGAACAGATTACACATAAGATAGTAAATCATCAGATTGAAAAAGGAATTTTACAGGAATCTGATAGAAATATTTATCAATATGGATACCAAATGTTAATAGAATTTGGGATAAATATTTTGGCATCAATTGTGATAGCAATTTTTTTTCAGGCATTTGAAATTGTAATTGTTTTTACGATAGCGTACTTAGTAATGCGAGGATATGCCGGTGGCTACCATGCCAAAACTAGCATTGGCTGTTTTGGCATGTCGGCAGGCATACTAATCATGTCGATTGTAGTAGTGCAAAAACTGGCTGAAATGGCAATGGCATGGTGGATTTTACTCGTTATAGAAGTAATCATGATGCCGATTATTTTCATTGGAACGCCAATTCCTGTAAAGAATAAGCCTATTACCAACAATGAGTATCTTCATTTCAAAAAGAAAGTAAAGCAGATATACTGTATAGAAGTGGTGGTGATTTTAATATTCTTCTGGTGTGATAAACCGATTTATGCGTTTTCCATTATGGCAACGCAAGTGGTGATTTTTATCATGGCTGGAATAGATATTTTATCCAGGGCTATACAGAAGCAATTGAAAAAATCAAATTAAAGAAATCAAAATCGTAATTAATACATCGGAGCGTTCTGCTCCGGTGTCAAATGCGTTAAAGTATTCATGACGGCATATCGCCGAAAATTCAACTGGAGACAAAAGAGAATTAACCCTCATCATTGCCAACCGGAAATACCTATGTTATACTAAAAAGCAGTATGGACAACGATAACGGAGGATACTCATGTTAAAAGATAAAACAATTTTAATCACCGGAGGAACAGGTTCTTTCGGTAAATGCTTTACAAAATATGTTTTAACACATTATGAACCGAAGAAGATTATTATTTATTCCAGAGATGAATTTAAACAGTGGATGATGGCGGAGGAGTTTAAGGAATACGAAGAGAAGCTTCGCTTCTTCATTGGTGATGTCAGAGACTTGGAAAGACTGAAAAGAGCGTGTGAAGGTGTAGATTATATCATTCATGCAGCAGCTTTGAAGCAGGTGCCAGCTTGTGAATACAATCCAAATGAAGCAATTAAGACAAATATTCATGGTGCTATGAATGTTATTGATGCGGCATTGGATTGTGGTGTGAATAAGGTTGTTGCTTTATCAACAGACAAAGCGGTTAATCCTGTTAATTTATACGGTGGAACGAAATTAGTATCAGACAAGCTTTTTGTGGCAGCGAATGCCTATGCCGGTACTAAGGATATTAACTTTTCAATTGTACGGTATGGTAATGTAGCAGGAAGTCGTGGCTCTATTATTCCGTTTTTCAACAGTCTGATTCAGAAAGGGGAAACTGAACTTCCGATTACAGATTTCAGAATGACAAGATTCTGGATTAGTCTGACGCAGGGGGTTGAACTGGTTATCAAAGCACTTGCAGAAGCTAAGGGCGGTGAAACTTTTATCAGCAAAATTCCTTCTTTCAAAGTAACCGATTTGGCAGAAGCAATGCTGCCGGGCTGTAAAATGAAAGAAATCGGTATTCGTCCGGGTGAGAAATTACATGAAATCATGGTAACAACAGAAGATTCCATGACAACTTACGAATATGACAAGCATTTTATTGTATATCCGCAGATGACATGGAATAATAGACAGCAACCCGATTTGAGCGGTACAAAGGTGGCAGATGGATTCTCGTATAGTTCCGATAATAATACAGAATGGTTATCGGTAGAAGACATTCGTGAATTATTAAAAGATCTTGATTTAGAAAAATAATGCATTGAGTAAGGACATGTAGAAATGCATGTCCTTACTCGCATTTATCTTATTTTAGACAAAAAAGGTAGAAACGGAGGCTCGTGCAAAAATGGAAAAGCCGGCAATTGAGGGAGGAACTCCTGTTAGAGAGACGAAGATTTTTTATGGACATCAGTATATTGATGATGCGGATATTCAGGCAGTAGTGGATGTATTGAAAAGTGATTACTTAACTTGTGGTCCGAAGATTTCAGAATTAGAGCAGAAATTATGCGATATGACTGGTGCAAAATATGCGGTAGTTTGCAGTAATGGAACAGCAGCACTTCATATTGCCTGTCTGGCGGCAGGTGTTAGCGAAGGCGATGAAGTGATTACAACTCCAATTACGTTTGCGGCATCGGCAAATTGTGCGTTGTATTGTGGTGCAAAACCGGTTTTTGCAGACATCAATCCAGAGACATATAACATTGCGCCTGCATCGGTTCGGGAAAAAATTACGGCAAAAACGAAAGCGCTTGTAGCAGTTGATTATACGGGACAGTCGGTTGAACTAGATGAGCTTCTGCAGATTTGTAAAGAGAATAATATGGTATTAATTGAAGATGGAGCACATGTTATTGGTACGAAGTATAAAGGGAAAGCGAACGGCTCTATTGCAGATATGACAACCTTCAGTTTCCATCCGGTTAAAACAGTAACCGGCGGCGAAGGCGGTGCAGTATTAACGAATAGCAAGGAACTGTATCAGAAGCTTCTTCTGTATCGGGCACATGGTATTACAAGAGATGAAAGTCTGATGGAAAATCCTTCCGATGGTCCGTGGTATTATGAGCAGATTGCTTTGGGTTTCAACTATCGTATGACAGATATGCAGGCAGCATTGCTTATCAGTCAGTTGGATAAGTTAGAGATGTTCAGTAAGAGAAGAAAAGAAATTGTTGCGAAGTACGATGAGGCTTTTGCGAAGCTTTCAGGTATTTTTGTGCAGAAGGAAATTGCAGATTCAGATACGACAAGACATTTATATATTTTGCGGTTGAAACCAGAGAGAATTTCTATTAACAGGAGGCAGTTTTTTGATGCTCTGGGGGCAGAAAACGTGTGCTGCAATGTGCATTACATCCCAACCTATTATTTTCCTTATTATGAGAAATTAGGATACAAGAAAGGTATCTGTCCGAATGCGGAGAAGCTGTATGATGAGATGATTAGTCTGCCGCTTTATTATGGCATGAGCGATGAAGATGTGGAAAGTGTCATTGCAGCGGTAAGCAAAATTGCAAATTATTATGCAGTATAAAATGTTGCATTGAAATGCAAATATATAATGCGAAGTTGTTATATATTTGTGCAGGGAAATTCATGATAAATAGAGTAGGGGAAAACATGAAGTTATCAATTATTGTTCCGGTTTATAATATGGCAGCGGACGGCAAGCTGGAATATTGTCTGGAGTCGTTGGTGCATCAGACCATTACAGATTATGAAATTATAGCGGTGGATGATTGTTCTACGGACAATTCTATGGAAATTTTGCGCACATATGCAGAAAAATATCCGGATAAGTTTCGCGCCATTCACAGCGAGGTAAATCGCAAGCAGGGTGGTGCCAAAAATATCGGTATGGGAATTGCCAAGGGTGAATGGATTGGTTTTATTGATAGCGACGACTGGGTAACACCGGATTTCTATGAAAGGCTGATTCGCAAAGGGGAAGAAACCGGAGCTGATATGGTAGGATGTGATTATCATTTGACAGGTGAGCATAGCATGGAAATCGGTCAGATTGTGCATAACAATAAAAGGGAGCAGACAGGTTTATTAAACGAAGAAAAGTACAAATCACTTTTGGTTGACAGTGGTAGTCTGGTGGTAAAAGTATATCGCAGAGAAATTGTGATTGACCATCCGAGCCGTTTTCCGGAAGGTATTTTTTATGAGGATAATGCGCTCGGAAATTCATGGATGCTTCGCGCGAAACATTTTGAGTATATTGAGGAACCGCTTTATTATTATTATCAGCACGATACGTCAACAGTGCATACGATTACGCAGAGTCGTTGCGAAGACCGTATGGAAGCCGGTAGAATTATGTTAGAGGAAGCGAAGAAATTCGATTATCTGGAGCAGTATAAGGAAGAGATGGAATTTAACTTTGCGATACTTTTTTATGTGAATACGCTTTTTACGTATATGCAGGGGGTGAAGCCTGTGAAATATGAATTTGTGAAAAAACTGGGTGCAGAAATGAAGCAGTGTTTTCCGCATTTTCAGGAAAATCCGTATTATCAGCAGAGAGTACATGCGGAAGAGAAAAAGTTGGTTGATATGCAGATGAAGTCTACGCTGTGGTTTATTCTGTATTATAAACTATTGTGGGCATACCGGAATTTTAGGAAGCGTAAATAATCAAAGTAAAAACGGCAGAACATAAGAATGATTAGAATATAAGAAATACTAGAGAATAAATGCCGGAAAGGACAAACATCATTTATGGAGATGTCAAAGAGATTTAAAATTACATATATTATTAGCGTATGTCTTATCGTTTTCTTTTTGTGGTTTGGAAACGAAGGGGACAATCCGCTTACTTATGTGGGCTCTGAATTACAGTATTCCGTAGGTGTATTGGATTCAGATTATGCGCTTGTCATTCGTGACGCAGTTGCAAGAAATGGCGTAGTTGCAAGTACTCCAAGTTATGTTATGAACAGTGGAACATATAAGATTCGGTTGGAGTATACGGCAGAGGGCAATGATAATGCCGTGGAATTGTGGGAGCAAGGCAGCAAGATTGCCGGATGGACGCTAGATCCGATGAAGCCTGTTTTTGAGACGGAAGTAACTTTGGCAAAAGATGCGAAGCAGTTGGCTGTGAAAATGAATTATGGCGGAACAGGTTCTTTTGTTATTCAAAAATTATCTTTGACACCGAGAACCGTATTCTATACAGACAGCTATTTTCTGATTACACTGTTCTTGATTCTCAGTTTGGTGGTTTATCGGCTGTATGAGAAGCATTTGCAGAATCCTTTTGCACAGGAAAAATTAGTGGACTTCTGTGTGATTGCCGGAGTTGCACTGCTTGCAATGTCACCGATGTTTTCTACTTATTTGTACAACGGGGATGATTTGTGTTATCACTTGGCACGTATGGAAGGATTGAAGGATGGTATTTTAGATGGACAGATTCCGGTTATTATTATGCCGGATGGCTTAAAAGGAAACGGCTATCTGAATGCGATGTATCCATATTTGTTCTTGTATATTGGTGCTTTTCTGCGTATTTGCCGAGTGTCCATTGCATTATCCTATAAGATGGTTATTTTTGCCGCAAATTTAGGTTCGGCAGTGTGTGCGTATTATGCGTTTCGTTCGATTTCCAAATCGCGTAGAAGCGTGATGTTAGGTGTGGTATTGTTTACATTGATGCCATATCGTTTTACGAATATTTTTTCCAGAGGTGATTTGGGAGAGATATTAGCACTTACCTTCTGGCCGCTTGTGATTGTTGGAATGTATCATATTTTGCTTGGGGATAGGAAGAAATGGTATTATCTCGTGATTGGATTTAGTGGAGCATTGCATAGCCATATTTTGAGTGTGACTTTTGTTATGGCGTTTTGTGTGATTTCGGCCTTGGTTTATGTAGTTCGCATCTGGAAGGAAAAAAGATATGTGGAAATTGGCAAGGCAGCAGGACTTACGATTTTGCTCAATTTGTGGTTTTTAGTACCATTTTTATATTATTATTTTACGGAGGAACTGGGAACAGAGATATTACGATGGAGCGGCTATTATGAGCAGTCTATCAATTTATCCAATATGACACAGACTTTGAGTCTTTATAATAAGCAGTATTTCTCTTTAGGACTGCCGCTTCTTGGTTGTGCCGGGATTGCCGTGATTTATCTGATTTGCGAGAAAAAAGAGGATAAGACTTCGTTAGACCGTTATCTGGTATTTTTATTTGTACTTGGTTGCATTTTAATTTATATGACAACGGGCTATTTCCCGAGTCTGGAGTTAAGTGATTATGATTTCTTTAATTCCATCATCACAATGTTACAGTTTCCATGGCGCTTTCTGGGTCCTGCCAGTGCATGCTTCTTGTTTGGAGGTGCAATCTGGTTATCGAAATCTGATATTTTGAAGCCTTATAAAAATATCATTTTTGCGATGTTGATTGCTTTGAATTTGTTAACGGTACTTTCTGTTCCGGCAGATAACAATCATATGCCGTACGATGATGTGACGGCGACCGCTTCTAAAGGGCATGATAGCAAACTGGCAGCGAATATTGGCATTTTCTATCCGCATGAGTGGAGGCTTGAGGGAATTACAGATGATAAGTTGACGACGAGTGTAATTGTTTCAGATTTGAATCATGTAACCGTATCAAGCTTCAGCAAAAAGGGAACAAAATCACAGGCAACTTATGTTTCGAATGGAGAAGGAACATATATAGAATTTCCGATTCAGAATTATGCCGGTTATAAGGCATATAATGAAAATGGAGAAAAACTGGAAATTATAGATGGCGACTATCACCGGATACGGATTATGCTTAATGGAGATGGCAAAGAGCATACGATTTATGTACAGTTTGGTCCGGTTGCAGGCTTTGTGATTGCGGATATTGTTTCTCTGCTGACACTACTTGCTTGCTTATATCCATTTGTTTATCCGCGATGGAAAGAATGGAGAAAGCGTGAAAAAGAAGAAAATATTATTGCGTAGTAAGTACCTTGGCAATTCGCATTGCACCCTTTCCATCAATGAAAGCTCTCATAGCGTGGGAGCTTTTTTTGCGTGCTTCCATAGAAGAGCTTTGCTCGTTTAAAAAGGCAAGCATCGTATCAAGTACGTCGGAAAAAGAATCGCGTACATCGCCTGCATATGGAATAATATTTTGGGCAGAAAAAGTTTCTACGGCAGTCAGTTGGTTATCTGCCATAGCGAAACTAATCGCCGGAACGCCTACTGCACAAAGCTCATACAAAGTGGTGCCGCCAGCGGAAATGCTTAAGTCACATTGGCACATCAATGAAGCCATATCCTGCACATTTTCATGAATGTGAATGGTAGGATTGGCTGCAGCAATTTTTTGTAATTCCTCATAATGGGAGTTTAACCGGCTGGTTACTACATGGTAATGATAATTTGGTAAAGCAGACGGTGCAAAGTCTTTTTGAGGCGTGTAATTGTCGAGAGCAGTCTGGTGAGTTGATTGGAATATTTTGTTTAATAATTCACCAGCAACGTTGTAGGTATCTGTACCGCCCGTAGAAAGCAAAATATTCTGAACCTGTGGTCTAACCTCATAAGAAACATTCTGAAACTGTTCCCGAAGTGGGGTATAAGAAGTTCCCAGAAGTTTCTGAGATGCCTTATGATAACAGTTAGGTTCATATGTTACATCATAGTTTATCAGTAAGTCGGCCGGGTAATCGAAAGCCAGAATATCGTCAAGATAGGCGATTTGACAAAGCCTTTTAAGTTCAGACAAATAGTGTTCGGTTACAAAATAAGAATCAATAAATAACCAGTTACCCTTTTCTTCGGTGAGAAGTTTTCTTAATGCAGGAAGTTCTGTTTCTGGTGACTGATAATCGCTGTTAAGACATCGTACGTTAAATTCATTTGGAATGAGAAAACGTTCTTCCAGAATTGTTTTGCTTGTTTCATCGGACATAAGAAAACAAACCTCTGCATGTAAAGCAGTACAGGCTCTGGCAATAGAAAGGCAACGCATGATGTGACCGGTTGCAATTTCTTCGTTTCCGTCAGTTCTGAAATAAATTTTTTTCATGAAAAGTACTTCCTTTTTGAGATTGTCTAATGTGGACATTTTATCATGAATTCTGGGAAGGTGCAATGAAAGTGGCTTTGCTTTACTTGACTTATCTTCCCTATTCGATATACTCTTAGGTAGGAAAAACTTTGCAGAAATCTTGAAATGCTAAGCAGGGAACATGGAAATGCTTATGAGAAATTTCAAGTCGGAGGAAAACATGAAAGAATCAGCGATTGCGATTATTACAGCGAGAGGCGGAAGCAAACGGATTCCGCGTAAAAATATCAGAGAATTTTGTGGAAAGCCTATTTTGAATTATTCTATTGAGGCGGCACTTGATTCGGGGTTGTTTGATGAGGTTATGGTTTCCACCGACGATGAAGAAATTGCTGGGATTGCCAGAATGGCAGGTGCGAAAGTGCCGATGATGCGAAGCAGTGAAAATGCAAATGATTATGCTTCGACGGATGATGTACTTTTGGAAGTGCTTCAGTGGTATAAAGAGCAGGGCAGAGAGTTTGAAAAGTTCTGTTGCCTGTATCCGACTGCGCCTTTTGTAACAGCACAAAAACTGCAAACGGCAATGGGACTCTTGGAAAAAGCGGACTCAGTTATGCCGGTAGTAGCGTTTTCGTTCCCGCCGCAGCGTTGTGTGGTTATCAACGAGGAAGGTGAACTGCGAATGAAATGGCCGGAGCATGCCAAAACGCGTTCTCAAGATTTAGAACCGTATTATCATGACTGTGGACAATTTTACTGCTGTAAAACAGAACCTTTCATGGAATACAAAACTACGGATTTGCCACATATGGTACCGATGGTTATGAGTGAGTTGGAAGTGCAGGATATTGATAATCTGGATGACTGGGAAATTGCGGAACTGAAATATCGTAAGATGATGGGATTGAGATAATTATGAAAAAAGAATTTCGAATTGGAAATAGAGTAATCGGAGAAAATCATCCATGCTTCTGCGTGGCAGAGATGTCAGGCAATCATTTGAAGGATTTTAATAGAGCAGTAGAAATTATTCATGCGGCAAAGGAAGCCGGAGCAGATGCGATTAAATTGCAGACTTATACAGCGGACAGTCTTTCCGTTGACTGTGATAATGAGTATTTTCAGATACATGGCGGTTTGTGGGATGGTATGACAGAATATAAGCTTTATCAGGAAGCTTCGACTCCGTGGGACTGGCAGCCGAGATTACAGGAAGTGGCAGCAAAACTTGGATTGGAATGCTTCTCTTCCCCATTTGATTTTGCATCTGTGGATTTCATGGAGGAGTGCAAGATGCCGGCATACAAAGTGGCATCCTATGAAATCAATGACATTCCGCTGATTCGTAAAATTGCAGCATTGCACAAGCCGGTTATTTTTGCAACCGGTGTGGCACATTTGGAAGATATTGACAGAGCATTGCAGGTTTGTAAGGAGGAAGGCAACGAAGAAGTAATGTTGCTAAAATGTGTGTCTGCCTATCCGACACCTTATGAAGAAATCAATCTTGCCATGATTCCGACGTTAGCGAAGAGATATGACTGTCTCGTAGGTTTATCCGATCATTCTATGGGAAGTGTTGTTCCGGTTGGCGCAACCGCACTTGGCATCAAAATGGTAGAGAAGCATTTGACCCTGCGCCGGGCGGATGGTGGCCCGGATGGTGCTTTTTCTATGGAGCCGGAAGAATTTAAGGAAATGGTAGATAATATTCGTATTCTGGAAAAGGCAATCGGTGTGTCAGAATATGGATTAACTGAGAAACAGGAAAAGGAACGCAGTGGTTCCCGTTCTTTATTCGTAGTGAAAGATATCAAAGCGGGAGAAAAGCTGACACCGGAAAATGTACGCTCCATTCGTCCGGGGCATGGACTTCATACAATGTATTATGAAGAGGTGCTTGGCAAAACGGCAGTCCGCGATATTGCCATGGGAACGCCGCTTGCGTGGGAGATGTTTTCCTGAAACGTGCTTTTTAAGCATAATTCATGTTTGAATGATATTATAATTTCATAGTCATTAAATCCGTGTATTTTAACATGCAGATGCCTTCCTCGTACTGACCGATGGTGTCTGCATTTTCTTTTCCGGTAATATTATTAGCGATTTGTTTCGGGAAGTTGACACCACAACAGTAAGCGTGAGGATAACCGCCGCCAAAACGGGGATTGATTTCGGAAATAAAATAGTTGCCGTCAATGCAGAAAATATCCATATCAACCGGACCGGATAATTCCAATGTGGTCACAGTTTGTTTGATTAAATCAAATAATTTCTCATCTTTAATCGAAACAGATTTTTCCGTTTCGCCTGCGCGCATACGAAGTTTTTCTTTAACAAAAATAGATGCTGGCTTATGGGAAAGCATATCCACATAGATATCTGCACCAAATTCCTTGCCTTTAGAAAAAGTCTGGATCAACATATCTTCTTCGCTGTATTTGCACAGTACGGAAAGCAGTTCCATGTTGTCCACTTTTTGAATGCCAATACTGCCACAGCCACGAATAGGTTTGATGAAAACCGGAAAATCTATCTCACCTTTGTCTAAACAGTTTTTAAATTCGTCAATACTACCACAGCTTGGTAATACGGGCAGATCATTTTTTTTCAAGTGTTGGTAAAAAGCGTATTTGTCACGACATAATTCGATGGTTTCCGGTGAGGAAACAATTGGTATAATACCTTTGTCGATAAAAAATTTCTGATGAGAAGCAATTAAATACAATTCATCTTCCTGCAAAGGTAAAACGGCATCAATTTGTTCCTTCTTACAGATATCCAGAATCACATCTAAATAATCCGGAGAGATCATTCTGGGTACGATATAATGGCTGTCGGTTTCATAGAGAGCCGGTGCGTAAGCACTGCAATCTGTGGCGATTACCTTTTCGATTCCGTTTTGCTTTTCTTTGAAATAGCGCACCAGTTTATTGCGGGTGCCACAGCTTAAAATCAGTATGTTCATGAGTTTACTCCTTCCAATCCGAACCCTGTACATAATCAGCAGGAGTCCATTTGCGGCGAACCTGTATTAGTTTTCCATCCTTACGCACATAGACTGCCGGGAAATATTGAATGAAAAGTGGGTTCAGGCTCATCGTGTAGCCACCTACGTTTTCGTAGATAATTCTATCGCCCGGAACAAGTTCTGGCTGATTTTCATAAGTAAACAGGCGGTCGCATTCCATACAGGTAAAACCGCTGATAATTTGTTCGTTCATTACCGGACGTTTGGCGGTATATTCTTCGCTTTTTTCCAGATGAAAAAGATGCGAGGACTTAATCATTGTGGCATCAATATTAAAACGGCTGCCGTCGGTCATAACATAACGGGTGCCTTTGATATCTCTGGTGTCAAAAATTGATGTGACGAAGGTGGTACATTTGGAAATCAGGGAAATACCCGGTTCTACTATTATTTTTGTTTCAGCAGGCGAGAAGCATTTGGATAATTCTTCCGCTACCGCCGGAAAATAATCAGGATATTCCGGTCTGCCTTCCATGCCACCGCAATAACCGCCGCCTAAGTCCACATAGGATAGTTTCAAGTTAAATTCTTCCTTTAGCTGACATGCCATTTTGGCAATGGAACGGAAAATATTCACACTGCGGGACTTGCTGCTGGAATGTAAATGTAAACCGACTACGGATACATTGGAAATTTTCTGTAAAATAGACAGCGCCTGTGCAAATTTTCCGGTTTCGTAACAGAAGCCAAAGCGTCCGCTGACTTCCCCCATTGTTGTTTCGCCGGGACACATTTTTTCCAGATTAAAATTTGCACGTACTCCAACTTCAAAGTTCCGGTCAGGATATTCGGAAGCCAGTTTGGTAAGCCATGACAGTTCCATCTGGGAATCCAGATTCACATAGCCACCGGCAAGCAGTACATCACGGAAAGACTGCTCTCCCTTGTAAGGACCGTTGTAAACAATTTCACTATTTTCAAAGCCTAGATATCTGGCAAGGGAATACTCGTCTTCGGAAACAACTTCCGCAAAAGCACCATTCTTTTTTACAAAAGAAACAAGCCACGGTAAGGAGTTTGTTTTGAAGGAATAGCCTACCAAATAGTTGTTCCAATTCTGTTTTAAGGAGTCGGTAAGCATGTCATAATATTTCTGAAGGATTGCTTCATCTATTACAAAATAAGGAGTTTGAATTGTTTCCATTAGTTTTCCTTTCTCTTTATTTTTCTGACATTAAAAATTATCTGTCACTAGAAATATTACCCCATTTTCCAGTCGGTTACAATGTGAATTTTACCAAAGGTGTAGTTTTAAAAATTTACGAAAGGTGTATTTAGTGGTAAGATATAAAAATAAAACATTGAAAAATAGGAAAAAGAAAATAAATGAAACATCAAAAAGAAAAAGCAAGAATCTATGTATGTCACACTTACTATCATGTATACGTGGCATGTTTAAAAGAATTATATCTGCCAAAAGAAAAGCACGGACAGGCAACACTTGTGCTTAGTACCATGTCTAACAATTTTGGCAATTTGAAAGAGCGGGCAGAGAAGTGTGGTCTTTTTGAAGCGGTTTATATGTTTGATGAGAAAGAGGATGTCTTCTTTCCGGAGCTTCAGAAATATCATAAGGACAGAGGAAATATTGTCTTAAATATGCTTGCGCGTATCAAGTATACAAAGCTGCTTGGTAAGTTGCAGGAGCCTTATGTGCCGGTGGATTTTACACAGTATGAAGACATTTATGTATTCTGTGATTCCGACCCAATTGGATATTATTTGAGTTATAAGAAAATATATTATCATGCGGTGGAAGATGGCTTGAATTGTATTCAGTATTATGATACGGCAAGATACGATAACAAAGGACATTTTGAATTGAAGGCATGGATGTCGGCGCGGAATCTGATTTTTATTCAGAATGGGTATGGAAAATATTGTCTGGATATGGAAATCAATGACAAGAGCGTTGTGCCTTATCCGTGTGACAAGTATATTGAGCAGTCGCGTGCGCAGTTGGTGGAGCATTTGTCTGAGGAAGATAAAGATATTCTGATACATCTTTTTATTGAAAATATGGATGAATTGCAGCAGAAATTAAATTGCGGCGCAAAGGATAAAATATTAGTGCTGTCAGAGCCGCTTTGTGATTTGGATGTGCGCAAACAGATTTTCACGGATATTATCGAGAAATACAGTGAAGTTGACGGCAATAAAGGACAAGTGCTGATTAAGCCTCATCCAAGAGATGTTTTGAATTATGAAAAAGAATTTTCGGAGCACATTGTATTAAGTGGTATGTTCCCGATGGAAATACTGAATTTTATCCCGGGACTTCGTTTTAAAAGAGTCATTTCGGTTCTGACCGTTCCGAACGGGATTCAGTTTGCAGAAGAAATTCTGTTCTTAGGGGAAGATTTCCTGGATAAATACGAGGCACCGGAACTGCACAGACAGAATGAGCAGATTTGATTTATAAATACACCTATGGTAAAATAATAAGATGTTTTGCTACGTAAAAAGGAATAGTTTACAGAAGGATTAAGAAATCAGAATGAAAAAGATATATAAGAAGTTGATGGTCTTATTGGACAAGAAGCAGAAACAAAAAATGGTGTTTCTTGTCTTTATCATGTTAATCGGTGCGGTGTTAGAGACACTTGGCGTTTCCATGATTTTGCCGGTTATGAATGTAGTGCTGGAAGAAAATGCGATAGAAAAACATGTGTATCTTCAGGTTATCTGCCAGATTTTTAATATTGATAATACAAGAGATTTGATGATACTTGTCATGTCAGCATTAGTTATTATTTTTGCATTAAAAAATATCTTTTTATTTTTCCAGCAGAAGATACAACTACGTTTCGTTTATACGAATCAGTTTGCGACATCCAGAAGAATGATGATTAATTTCATGGAGCGTCCTTATGAGTATTATTTGAATGCGGATACAGCAGTGATTCAGAGAAATATTACTTCGGATGTTAATAATATGTATGGCCTGATTCTGGCACTGCTACAGCTTACCAGTGAGTGTATTGTTTTTGTTTGTCTGGCAGTAGTCAGTCTGGTGGCAGATGTGTGGATGAGTATTACCGTTACTGTGCTTTTGGTAGTGGTTCTTCTGGTAATTAAGTGTATTCTGAAACCGATTATGAAGAAAGCCGGCGAAGAGAATCAGGATTTTTACAGTGGTTTGTATAAATGGATTGATCAGTCCGTTATGGGTATCAAAGAAATTAAGATTGCCAACAAGGAAAATTATTTTATCAATGAATATGCTAAATGTGGTGCAGGTTATGTTAGTGCGGTACAGCGTTATAATTTGTATAATGCAACACCACGCCTTCTTATCGAAACGGTTGCGATTGCAGGTATGGTTTTGTATATGATGGTACAGCTTTTAAATGGTGCCGGTGTGGTGGATATTATGCCACAGATTACATTGCTTGCCATGGTTGCCATGCGTTTGATTCCATGTGCGAATCGTATCAACAATCATTTGACATCCATTTCCTATTTTGAGTCTTTCTTTATGGGTGTAAGTGATAATTTGCAGGATGAAATCCGTGATGAAAACATTGATTATGATGCAGAAACTTATCAGAAAAAAATCGATGTGAAAAAGTTAGATATTAAAGATAAGATTGAACTGAAAAATATTACCTATAAATATCCAAATACGGAAGTGCTTATTTTCAACGATGCAGATATGGAAATTCCGATTGGAAAGAGTGTAGGTATTGTGGGAACCTCCGGTTCCGGTAAGACAACGGTAGTTGATATTTTACTGGGACTTCTGCAGTTGCAGAGTGGTGAAATTCTGGCAGATGGTGTAGAAGTCAGAGAACATTATAAAGAATGGCTGAAAAATATCGGATATATTCCGCAGACTATTTTTATGATTGACTCTACCATTCGTAAAAATGTGGCATTTGGTTATGCGGATGAGGATATTGATGATGAAAAAGTATGGCAGGCGTTGAAGGAAGCGCAGCTGGACGAATTTGTCAGAGGATTGCCGGAAGGTCTGGATACCAGCATCGGTGAAAGAGGTATTCGTCTCTCAGGTGGTCAGAGACAGCGTATCGGTATTGCCAGAGCACTTTTTGAAGATCCGGAAGTGCTTGTACTGGATGAAGCAACTTCGGCACTGGATAATGATACGGAAGCAGCGATTATGGATTCCATCAACAGGTTGCATGGACGTAAGACTTTGATTATTATTGCTCACAGATTACAGACCATTGAAAAATGTGATATGGTTTACCGGATTGAAGGCGGTAAGGCAACAAGAGAGCGTTAGCTGTTCAGGAGCGGTCAGAGACAGCAAAAAGATAACAAGGAAAATGAGTAACGGAAAGGTTTGGAAAAGGCATAAAATGAAAAAAATATTTCAATTCGGATGGGATATGTATAAAAAGCATGAAGAGGGAATCAACTATCTGATTTTTGGTTTTTTGGCATTTGTACTAAATTATGCTTTGTATTTCTTTTTTGAATCGTTGCTGCATATGAATTATATGTTGGCAACTGCTTTTTCATGGGTGTTGACGGTTGTATTTGCTTATTGGACAAATCATACTTTTGTTTTCAAAAGCAAAAATATGGATACCGCCAGTTTGATAAAAGAATTTGGTTCCTTCATCAGTGCACGTATTGCAACAGAGTTGTTAGAGCTTCTGTTAATGTATTTGATGGTAGATTTGGCAGGAATCAATTCTTATATTGCAAAACTGATTGGTCAGACGATTGTTATTTTGACGAATTATTTCTTGAGTAAGTTATGGATTTTCAAGGAGAAATAATAGCTGAGGGGGGAAAATATGGCTTCTAAAAGACAGGCAAATTTTGAATTGCTTCGCATTGTAGCAATGTTCATGATTGTAGCGCTTCATTATCTGGTGAAGGGTAATGTTGCTGTGCCTTACGCGGAGAATCAGAGCGCTGTCAATTTGGTTGCGTGGTTTTTGGAAGCATTTTGTATTGTAGCAGTAAACTGCTTTTGTTTCGTGAGTGGTTATTTTTTGGTGGAATCTGCATGGAAGCCGGGGCGCATTGTGTCTTTGCTTGCACAGATTCTTTTTTATTCAATAGGGATTCCGGTTGCAATGCTTTGTGTAGGAATGATTTCTTTAGCTGATTTGACAATTTATGACTGGATAGGATATATATTGCCAATTGAAACAGAACATTACTGGTTTGCAACGGCTTATATTTTTATGTATTTGTTTGCGCCGATTCTGGCAACAGGTATCAAAAATATGGAAAAGAAAACTTTACAGAAAGTCATTATTGTTTTACTGCTTTTCTTTTCGGTCGGCAAAACTATTTTTCCGGTGTCATTGGTTACCGATCATTATGGTTATGATTTTGGTTGGTTTTTGTGTTTGTTCATCATAGCAGGTTATTTTCGCTTGTATGGTTGCAAGTGGTTGGAACAGAGAAAAAATAGTGTTCTATTGTATGTTGGCATGTGTGTTTGTATATTTGCTTTATGGTTGGCGGCGAGCTTGCTTGCGGCTAAAATAGATGCTTTTGCTTATTATGCAGATATGCCCTATACCTATAATCATGCTTTTGCTTTGCTTGGAACAGTAGGATTGTTTATGGTGTTTAAGAATTTGCAGATAAAAGAGGGCAAGGCAGCAGAAGTCATTCGACGGATTTCACCATATACGTTTGGCGTTTATCTTTTACATGAACACATTTTGGTGCGTTATGAATGGAGTAAGTGGTTACAGACAGAACATGTGCGTGACACTTGGCTTTTCATGCCACACATGATTATGTGCGTATTGGTGGTCTATCTGATAGGAACCGTGGTTGACTTTGTCAGAGCATATATATTTGCATGGTTTAAACAGGCTTTTTCAGGGAGAAAAACAAAGTAGAAATGAAACAGATACAACGATTTTATGAAAAATATCGTAATTACATAGAGAACGGGTTGTTTATTATTGTTTTGGCATATTATCCGCTACTAAAAATTCATCAGGGGTTGGATGTGGTAGATACTTCTTACAGTCTTGGTAATTTTCAATATTTTCCGACTGCGGAGGGAACATGGATGGTAGCAACTTATCTTGCCAATGTGGTAGGGTATTTGTTTATGCAGCTTCCAAATGGTAACACCTTGGTTGGGATGAACTTGTATACCGGTTTGCTGGTTTCGGCACTTGCACTCTGTTGTTATTTTTTGTTGCGCAGGAAAATACCGGCATGGATTGTGTTTGTTGGAGAAGTAATTGCTGTCGGTATGTGTTGGTGTCCTACACCGATTTTATATAATTATCTGACGTATGGCTTTATGACAGCAGGTGTTTTGTTGTTGTATAAGGGTATTTGTCTTGGCGGTAATGCAGATGGGATGCACAACACGAGACGGCAGGTTTACTTTGGTTTAGCCGGAATTTGTCTTGGTGCAAACATAGCAGTTCGTATGCCGAATGTAGTGCAGGCAGCCTTTATTCTGGTATTATGGTATGGCGCATGGCTGCAGAGAGAAAAAATTGGTGCGGTTATAAAAGATACGTTGGTGTGTTTGGTAGGATACTTGATTGGTTTTGGTGTACCGTTTGCTACTATTTGTATCAAATATGGCATTAGTGCATTTCCGGCTATGGTAAAGACTATGTTTGCCATGACAGATAAAGCCGTGGATTATAAGCCGACATCCATGCTGACGGGTATTTTTGTAGAGTATTGGAAAGGCTTGTACTGGCTTGCGTTTGCAGGTGCCTGTTTAGCCTTTTTGTATGTGGCCTATATCATAAAGACTTGGCTTGCAAAAAAAATGACAGGAGAAGATAAAGCATCTGAAAGCGGTGTGGCGGCAGACAAAACAAACGATAATGTAATAGAATGGCTTTACCGATTGGGCTGTGTTGCGGTATTTGCGGTGTTGGTTCGTTTCTATTGGGGACGAGGCGTGTTTGATTTCCGTTATTATAATTATGGTAGTGCTTATTTCTGGGCGGTACTCTTGCTGCTGTCAACAATCGCTTGTGCACTGTGGGTTTTATTCGAGAAAAAAGCCGACGAGCAAGTTGGAAGCTGTGAGAACAAGGTGTTTGCCCTTATCATTTTACTGCAGGTGTTTTTAACATCGATAGGTAGTAATAACGGACTATATCCGTCTATGAATAATTTGTTTTTGGCAGCACCCTTTACAGCCTGGGTTTGTTATCGGTGGTTTGTGAGAACGAAGGGGAAGAATGTTCATATACCGTGGAAGATTATGCTGTCTGTATTTGGACTTATGGTTTTCGTACAGAGTATTGGTTTTCATATGCAGTTTGTTTTTTTGGATGGCGTCTGGGGTGAGAAAAGGGATACCTTAGCAACGGGTATTCCGAAAGCAGAAGGTATTTACACCAATCAGAAAAATGCAGAACTGCTGGCAAATTTAGTAGAGTATGCAATAGAAAACGAATTTGCAGGCAGGGAAGTGATTTTGTATGGAGAGATTCCGGGGCTTTCCTATTTTCTCGATATGCCAACCGCAATTTCTACCTCCTGGCCGGATTTGGATTCCTACCGCATGATGCAGTTTGAGGAAGATATGGAGAAGGTGGAGCAAAACATAGAAGAAAACAGACCCGTGGTTATTGTGTCTTCTGCAATTGCTGCTTATAAAGGGGAAGATGCCGAAGCCTACGAATGGTTCGGAGTAGATGAAGAAGCCTATGATGCGGATGAGAAGATTGCACTACTTATTCAATTTTTGGAAGAGAATGATTATAAGGAAACCTTCTGTAATATGCGATATGCGGTTTATGAATAGTGATATGAGGTTTGTGAGTACGAGCTGCGTTGCAAAGTAAGGTGTTCCTATGGTAAAATAGTGTGAAAAATCCCAGATGAAATATTTAGATGAGAGATTTCACTGAATTTGGAAAGAAGGCGAGAGAGCCGATGATTAATTTTAATGTACCTCCTTTTACGGGAAAAGAATTAGAATATATGAAGGAGGCCATCGAGAACCAGAAAATTTGTGGTGATGGTCCATTTACCAAGAAATGTCATGAATGGATAGAGAGGCAGACGGGAACAACCAAGTGTCTGCTTACGACCTCTTGTACCCATGCAACAGAGCTTGCGGCACTTTTGGCAGATATCAAGGAAGGGGACGAAGTAATTCTTCCGTCTTATACCTTTGTGTCCACAGCAGATGCGTTTGTTTTGCGTGGGGCAAAAGCGGTTTTTGTGGATATCAGACCGGATACCATGAATATGGATGAGAAGCTGATTGAAGCGGCAATTACGGAGCGCACTAAGGCTATTGTTCCGGTGCACTATGCCGGTGTTGGCTGTGAAATGGACAAGATTATGGAAATAGCAGAGAAACATAATCTGATGGTGATAGAGGATGCAGCACAAGGGATTATGGCATCTTACAAGGGAAAACCACTTGGAACCTTTGGTGAATTTGGATGTTTCAGCTTCCATGAAACAAAGAATTTCAGTATGGGTGAGGGCGGTGCGCTTCTAATTCGGGATGAAAAATATATTGAAACTGCTGAAATATATCGGGAAAAAGGAACGGACAGAAGCAAATATTATCGGGGTCAGATAGATAAATACCGTTGGCAGAACTATGGTTCTTCTTATTTGCCAAGTGATATGAATGCGGCATATCTGTATGCGCAATTAGAACTTGCAGAGGAAATTACCAAGGCAAGAATGGATAGATGGAATGAGTACAAAGAGCAGTTAGAACCGCTTGCCAAGGAAGGCAGAATTGAACTGCCGTATATCCCGGAGTATTGTGAACACAATGCGCATATGTTCTACATTAAGACGAAGGACATGGAAGAGAGAAGCGAGTTGATTGCTTTTCTGAAAGAAAAGGGAATTTTGGCAGTATTCCATTATGTGCCGCTGCATTCTGCACCGGCAGGAATCAAGTTTGGCAGATTCCACGGAGAGGATAAGTATACCACGAAAGAAAGTGAAAGACTTTTGCGTCTGCCGATGTATTATAAGCTGACGGCGGACGAGGTAGAATATATTACAGAACAGGTGAAAGTGTTCTATCGGTAGAAAGGTATGTAGTTCATGAAGGTTCATACATTTTTTGAGAAAAATAAGAACTGCATAATATCAATATTGACTGTTTTAGTCAATGTTGTTTTAATGAGCCTCCTTTTTGATTTTTATTATGATTTGAATGATGATGTGATGATGAAGGATATTATGGCCGGTGTTTATACCGGGACACCGGATGGTCATAATATGCAGACCTTATATATCTTAGGGGCATTTATTAGTTTATGTTACAGGCTGTGCAGGGGGATTCCGTGGTATGGCCTGTTTTTGTTCGTTTGTCAGATGGGAAGTGTGTACCTGGTGGGAGTTCGTCTGCTTTGTTTCTGTAAAAAAGTAAAGGCAAAAGCAGGTTGTATGGTGTTGCTAAGCCTCTTTCTATGGGGAATTACATTGCCGCACTTGCTAGCAATTCAGTATACGATTACCGCATCGGTTATGGCAGCAGCAGCTATTTTCCTATTTTTGACAACGGAAAAGGAACTCTCACCAAAGCAGTTTATCATGCAGAATATGCCATCGATGGTTTTAGTGGTTGTGGCATTTTGTCTTCGAACCGAAATGCTTCTGTTAGTATTTCCGCTGATTTGCCTTGCCGGATTGTTCCGGTGGATGGAAGAAGAGCGTTTTTTTGAGAAAGAAAATTTTCTCAAGTATGGAATTACGATTGGTTGTATTCTGGTTGGAATGCTTGTCAGCAGATTACTGGATTATACAGCTTATGGAAGCGAAGAGTGGCAACGATTTCTGGTCTTTTTTGATAAACGAACAGAAATTTATGATTATCATTATGAGGTGTTGACCAGTGGAGAACATGCAGAATATTTAGCTTCGCTTGGGTTAAATGAAGCGCAGCAGGAGCTTTTGTCCAACTATAATTTTGGCTTAGACGAAACCATTGATGAGAAATTACTTGCTGAGATTGCAGTTTATGCAGAAGAAAACACATCTGATACAGAAGTGTCCCTAAGCCGTTTGGTGGAAAAGGGGAAGCTGTATGTATATCGAACATTGCATGATGGGGATGCACCTTATAATTATATTGTCTTAGCAGGATATTTGTGTGTTGTTGTTATGGGTACGGGTGGTGTCCTTGCTGATAAGAAAAGCAGAGGAAGATGGAGATTTGTTTGGGAGATTGTGCTGTTAGGTATATTCCGTACGATTCTGTGGATGTATGTTCTGATGATGGGAAGAGATCCGGTGCGTATTACCCACTCCCTTTATCTGGCGGAGTTTGCGGTGCTTGCAGGAATGCTATACAGGCAGTGCGAAGGGTGGATGCGAAAAGAAGGAAAGGGTCAGAAATTGACCTTTGCCATAGCCACGCTAGTAATGCTTGGTTTCTTGTTTGGCTGCTATCTACCGCATAGCATTATGGCAACGAGAGCGGATAAAACAGCAAGGGAAGAAGTGAATAAAGACTGCCTTACAATTGCAGAATATTGCAAGGCTCATCCTGATAATTTTTATTTTGAAGATGTGTATTCTACCGTTAGTTTTTCGCAGAAGATTTTTGAGGATGTGGACAATAGTTTATCGAATTATGATATTATGGGTGGATGGATGTGCAAAAGTCCACTTTACTATGACAAGTTAGAGCAGTTTGGAATGACAACAATGGAAGAGGGACTGCTTTATGATGAGAATGTTTATTTTATTATGGATATGACGGCTGATGATACAGACTGGATGCGGGCGTATTATGCAGGTAAAGGAATTGCAGTGAGTGTTGAACAGGTTGATAAGATAAACGATGCTTATGCAGTTTATCAAGTGGTGGAACAGAAAGAGAATTGAGGGAAAGAAATGAGTAATATATATTTGCGCCTAATGGAAGTTTCTGATACAGAGAAAATTGTAGCATGGCGTAATCATGACAGAGTAAGACGTAATTTCATATATCAACAGCTTTTTACACCGGAAGGACATATGAATTGGATCCGGACGCAGATAGAACCGGGACATGTGATACAGTTTATCATTTGTGAGACAGAAACGGACAGAGCGGTTGGCAGTGTTTATTTTCGCGATATCGATAGAGAAAAGGGCTGTGCGGAATATGGTATTTTCATCGGCGAAGATGATGCAGTAGGAAAAGGCTACGGTACACAGGCTGCAAAAGAGGCGCTCAGATATGCTTTTGAGAGCTTACGCTTGCAAAGGGTTTTTCTACGTGTTTTTGCGGATAATGTGGGAGCCAGAAAAAGTTATGAGAATGCCGGTTTTCGGTTGATAGAAGGAAAACAGGAAGAAGTAACAATAGAGGGTGTTTCTCGAAAAGTTGTTTTTATGGAATGTTTCGGAACGGAATGCGCACAGAAAACGTGTGCAGAAACGGAGATTAAAATGAGTCAGTTAGTTAGCTTTGTAATTCCGTGTTATCGGTCGGCGCAGACAATTGGAAAAGTGATAGAAGAAATTGAAACAACGATGAAAGGTTTGGAACAGTACAGATATGAAATTGTGTTGGTAAATGACTGTTCGCCGGATGATACGTTTGAAGTAATTCGTGGTATATGTGCAGAAAAGAAAGAAGTTTGCGGTATTAATCTAGCGAAAAACTTCGGACAACATGCGGCGCTTATGGCAGGATTTCATCATGTACATGGGGATATTGTTGTGTGTCTCGATGATGATGGACAAACTCCGGCAGATGAGGTTGGAAAACTGCTTGCCAAAATCGAAGAAGGATATGATGCGGTTTATGCCCGCTATGCACATAAGCAACATTCCGGTTTTCGTAACTTCGGCAGTAAGATTAATGAGCTGATGACCAGAGTGATGTTAGGAAAACCAAAGGAATTATACCTTTCCAGCTATTTTGCGGCACGTCGGTTTATCATTGAGGAAATGATTCGCTATGCAAATCCCTATCCGTATGTCATGGGTCTGGTTTTGCGCACAACAAAGAAAATAGCAAACGCGGATGTGAATCATAGAGAAAGGGAAGTCGGTACTTCCGGTTATACGATTGGCAAGCTGTTAGGGCTTTGGTTTAACGGATTCACCGCATTTAGTATCAAACCGCTTCGTATTGCAACTGCGATAGGGGTGTTAACGGCATGTGCAGGATTTTTATATGGTATTTATACGGTTATCAAGAAATTTGTGAATCCGGATGTGGTAATCGGATTTAGTTCGCTCATGTCCGCGATTGTTTTTCTTGGTGGCATGATGATGCTGATGCTTGGTATTATCGGGGAATATGTTGGAAGAATCTATATTTCCATGAATAATTCTCCTCAATATGTAATTAGAGAGTGTATAGATGAACGAGAATGAATTTCGCATTAAGATAAAATTGAATATGATTGCGTTTCTTATCGCAACAGCAGGAACCTTGTGTTTTCCGCAGATATTGAACTTGAAGGAAAATACACTTGGTTTTACGAACAGTATTTTTTCGGTGTTTGTCTGGCTGCTTTGCTTGTATGCGGTAAATTTATCGCTTCATACGATTGACTTGAGGGACGCGCGTGGATGGACGATTGCAGGAATATTGTCATTTCTTTTTACCACGGCGATGTTATTTGGTGTACAACTGGAAAATGCCGAAAATGTCAATTTTAAGGATTGGAAATTATGGATATCGCTTCCTGTGCTGACCTGTTTGTTTACGATTCTGGTGCGTAAGTTTTGGAATTTTCTTGGTGGCATGGAGGAATGGAAGAAAAAAGTGGCAGCAAATATAAAATTGCCCAATTCTCCTGTAAAAAATGAGAGAGGAAAAGACATTTTGATTTTTTTCTTTTTCCTGCTTTGCTGGCTTCCTGTTTTACTGGCGGTATATCCGGGGTTCTTTGTTTATGATGCGCAGGATGAATATTTACAAGTGGCTTCCAGAAATTTCACAACGCATCATCCGCTTGTACATGTATTGATGCTTGGAGGGATTATTTGCGCCGTGCATAAGGTGACGGATTCCTATAATCTTGGTATTGTCTGTTATATGATTGTACAGATGGTAATTGTTTCGGGCGGTTTTACTTATCTGCTATCTTATTTACGCAGGAAAAAGGTGTCCAAAGGATTACGTATCATAGCAATGCTTTATTTTGCATTCTTTCCGGTGATTGTGATGTTTACCCTTTGTTCGGCGAAGGATACAATTTTTACGGTGGCATTGCTTTTGCTTATGGTTAGTTTGTTGGAGATGGGCATGGATCAAGAATCTTTCTTTGCTTCTAAGAAAAAGATGGCATTCTTTCTTCTCTGTGCGTTGACAATGATGTTGTTTCGCAAAAACGGTATTTATGCGTTTGCTGTTATGGCAGTGGTGCTTATTTGTTATTACAAAAAATATTGGAAGAAGATGGTGCTCCTGTTACTAATTGCATTTTTGTCTTATTTTGCGGTAAGCGGAACATTGACAACGGTGCTCCGCGCACAGAATGAAGAAAATCAGGAAATCTTAACAGTGCCAATACAACAGTTAACCAGAACGTATAAATATAGTAAAGAAGTATTTAGTGAGGAAGATATTGCAACGTTGCACGAAATACTACCGGAGGAGGCATTGAATTTATATAATGCAAAGTTATCCGATCCGGTAAAATGGCGATTTGATAATCAGGCTTTCGCTGCGGACAAAACGAAGTATGCGAAGCTGTGGATTAAAATTGGCTTGAAGAAACCATTGTCTTATTTGAATGCATGGTTAATGACTTCTTATGGATTTTGGTATCCGGATACGGTGATTGATGTATATTCCGGTAATACGGTATTTACTTTTACTTACGAAGACAGTTCCTATTTTGGATATGAAGTGGAGCAGCCGGGAGTGCGTGACAGTAAGATTCCATGGTTGGATGAAGCATATCGCAAACTTTCTTTAGAAGTGGCGCAGGAAAAAGTACCGGTTATATCCATGTTGTATTCGCCGGGATGTATGTTCTGGTGCTTTGCTTTTGTTTGTAGTTATATGTTTTATCGGAGAAAATATCATGTTCTGATACCATATCTTCTTGTGCTGCTTGTATGGCTGACCGTGATTCTTGGTCCGACCTATCTGCCCAGATATGTACTGATATTTTGGTTCGGACTTCCATTGTTTGTGGCAGTCATGCTGGAAGAGGAACGATTTGGCTTAGTTGTAAAATAAATGTATTCGTGATATACTAGACTGTAAAATAATTTTTGTAGAATCATGTTGGAATGGATTGAGAAATGGATAAAATAATTACCAGACGGCAGGCGATTTGTGGTAGTGTATGGGTTGCGATTTTCTGCATCGTTATTTCGCTTTGGCCTCTTCGACTTATAAATGAAACAGTAGTGTCTCGTGGTAACGGACAAATTGCAATGGAATCTCAGGCGATTACCACAGATTATGTGGTAAAGCAGCGATTTATTGCGCAGTATGATAAATTGGAAAGTATCAAGGTTTATCTGCTGAATGAGTCTGCGGGTGAAGAGTTTAACTTTGTATTATATGATTCAGAAATGAATATTCTGGTGCAGCAGGTAGTCTCCACAGACAATATGGAAGAAATGCCGGGATATTGTACAGTACCCCTTAACCAGACAGTGGAAGTCGGTAGGGATTATTATTTCCTGATACAGGGTATTACCACGAATTTCTATGTGGCATATGAAGAAACTGCCGCAGCAGAAAATATTTATATCAGCACTGTGTACTACGGAAGTATTGAAGACAATGAGCATTGTGTGATGGCAGAGTATGATTACACAGTTCCGCTTAGAAAGGGCAAAACATTTTTTGTTGATGCCCTATTAGTGCTGTTTGGATTACTGGTTACGTTCCTGACGGGTAAATATTATGCGAAGAAACCGGAGCAGAACACGTTACTTACCGTTGAGAAGACCTTCCGTACGGTATTGAGTCCGCTCGTTGTTGTAGTGGGAGCCGTAGCAATGGTTACGGTTTGGCCATTAAAGCTTTATACAGAGAATGTACCGTCCCTTATTTTCTATGAAGTAGCCATTGTGCTTGCAGTATTACTGGCTCTTTATGGCATTAATCACACGAGAGATGGCAAACGTCATGATTTAGGTTTTGCGGTAGTGAAAGATAGATGGACGGATTGGTTACAGGCACTTCTGTTTGCAGGAGCTATTCAGGCATGCTGTAATTACATGAATGGTTTGTATGAAATTCATCATACACTGGCATATCGCGAAATGCTGATTTATTTCGGACTTGCAATTATTGTAACTTATAAGAGAAAAGAAATTTTTAATCTGGTAAATCTGATTTATCTTCCGATAGCAGCGGTGGCTTGTTATAACTATTACCAGAACAACATTATCGGATTGGAGAAACCGGAAGACATTGAGGTGGTGAAGTTAACTGTATGGGTAGCCTTTATTACCGGTATTATTCTTATCAATACGATATGGTTTCTGGTGCATGGAAAAATCAGAAGAATTTCACCGGCATACGGTTTGTTGGTAATTGCTTTTTTCACTGCGTTAATTGTACAGCGTAATACAAGAGGTTGGCCGATTTATATGGCTTGTGCTTTCGGACTGTATTATTTACGCATGGCGGCGTGGGATAAAAAAGAAAGATTGCTTAACAATATTTGTAATGGTATCTTGGTACACTTTTTGCTTAGTATGATTTATTGTCTGGGTCACAGACCATATATGTATTATATCTACTATCGTTATCCGTTTACCTTCCATACCGTAACGATGACAGCGGTTTATCTGGCACTTGTTGTAGGCGCGGCACTGGTTAAAGTTTTGGATACTTATCGTAAAAATCAGAAGTTATCCGGTGCGTGGAAGGAACTGCTTGTGTTTGGCTTTGCGACCATATATCTGATATTTACATTGTCCAGAACCGGTTATCTGGCGGTAATGGCGATGGCGGTGATTGTGATTCCGGTAGTTTGCCTAACGATGCGTGGGAAGTTCAAGGCCATGGGAAAGGTGATCGCAATGCTCATTCTTGCAGTTGTATTATGTTTTCCGGTTACCTTTACGGCACAGCGTATCATACCATCTCTTGTAGCTGAGCCGGAACTTCATGAAATTGAGGAGTTGCCGGATGAATTGATGCGTGGCAGAGTGACAGACTCCCGTTACTATATCAATATTCAGAGAATGATTCAGGTATTCCAGATGAAGGTACTTGGTATGCCGGAAGAGAAATGTATCGAAGCACACAGTATTGTAAAAAATGATAGCATAGACATTCTGGGTGATGGCATGTTGCTTGTTTCGACAGATGCAGGCGTGGATGGAATTTCCACAGAAGAATCACAGGAAGAGCAAAGTGATGCGCAGTCTTATGCAAACGGTCGTTTTGAAATATTTGAACTTTACTATAATTATCTGAACAACGAAGGTCACGATGATATGTATATTACTTTGCCGGATGGTTCACTGATTGTACATGCACATAATATTTATTTGCAGGTAGCATATGATCACGGTATTTATGTGGGAATTATATTTGTTCTGATGGGAATCGGAACACTTGCACAGGGAATGATTTATTTCTTCCGGAAAAAGGAAGACAGAGCCTGTGCGGCATTACCATTTGCTATTTTACTGTTATTTGCAGTTGCCGGATTGACAGAATGGATTTTCCATCCATGCAATCCGATAGCATATTGTTTACTATTAACACTGGCACCGCTTTTGTTTGATATGAAAAAGGGTGCTTAAAGGAACGAATTAAATGGAAAAGAAGAAAAGAAAACCCTTTAATGTAAAATTGTTCTATCGAAGAACCTGTTTAATTATCTATGATATTATCAGTGTGATTCTGGCAAGCTATCTGGCGATTATCATTCGTTATGAATTTGATGTGGATTCGATACCCAAACATTTCCTTCGCCCGATTGAACTGTTTTTGCCGATTAATATTCTTCTTACGCTGTTGATATTCTATGTTTTTCATTTGTACAGCAGCTTGTGGGCATATGCGGGAGAGACAGAATTGCAGAATATAATTGTATCTTGTGTTATTTCTGCGGCAGTGAACGGAGTAGGTCTTCAATTTTTCAGATTGAAAGAACAAGCCGTACCAAAGAGTTATTATTTCTTTTATATGTTTTTGCTTATTAGTTGTATTTTTGCAAGCAGGTTTTCTTACCGCTTTTTCCGTGGACTGAAGCATAAACAGCAGAACAAGAAAAATCAGATTTCGGTTATGGTAATCGGTGCCGGAGAAGCGGCAAATGCAATTATCAAAGAAATTGTAAACAGCAACTTTTCTACTATGGTTATCAAATGTATTATCGATGATGACAAGGGAAAATGGGGAAGATATATTCAGGGCATTAAAGTAGTCGGTGGACGGGACAAGATTGTTGAGTGTGCCGATGTGTACAGTGTGGACGAAGTCATTGTGGCAATGCCCTCTGCATCCAGAGCCGATATCAAAGGAATCCTGGAAATTTGTAAGGATACAAACTGTAAGATTCGCTCTTTGCCGGGTATGTATCAGTTGGTAAACGGTGAAGTTAGTGTCAGCAAGCTTCGTGATGTTGAAGTAGAAGATTTGCTTGGAAGAGATCCGATTACGGTTGATATGAATTCTATTCTCGGCTATGTGCAGGGTAAGACGGTATTAGTTACCGGTGGTGGCGGTTCTATCGGAAGCGAGCTTTGCAGACAGGTTGCACAGCACAAACCGAAGAGACTTGTGGTAATTGATATTTATGAAAACAGCGTATATGATGTACAGCAGGAATTGAAAAATAAATATCCTGAGTTGGATTTGGTAGTACTCATTGCTTCTGTTAGAAATACGAACCGTATGAACTGGATATGTGCGACTTATAAACCGGATATCGTTTACCATGCGGCAGCGCATAAGCATGTACCGCTTATGGAAGACAGTCCGACAGAAGCGATTAAAAATAATGTATTCGGAACGTTCAAAACAGCGCAGGCAGCAGCAATGAGCGGTGTGCAGCGATTTGTTATGATTTCAACGGATAAAGCGGTTAATCCGACCAATATTATGGGAGCCAGCAAGCGTATCTGTGAAATGATTATTCAGACATTTAATAAACATTATGATACCGAATTTGTAGCAGTGCGTTTTGGTAATGTGCTTGGCAGTAACGGAAGTGTTATTCCTCTGTTCCGTAAACAGATTGCGGAAGGTGGACCGGTTACGGTAACGCATCCTGACATCATCCGTTATTTCATGACCATTCCCGAAGCAGTGTCATTGGTATTGCAGGCAGGTGCTTACGCAAAGGGCGGAGAAATTTTCGTTTTGGATATGGGTGAGCCTGTTAAGATTCTGACTTTGGCAGAAAATTTAATTCGTTTGTCCGGTTATCGGGTAGGCGAGGATATTAAGATAGAATTTACGGGGCTTCGTCCGGGTGAGAAATTATACGAAGAGTTATTGATGGACGAAGAAGGCATGAAAGATACTGCCAATAAGATGATTCACATCGGTAAGCCGATTGAATTAGATGAGCAGGAATTTTTTGCTCAGTTAAAAGAGTTAAAGGATGAGAGTCAGATTGAAAGCTCTGATATCAGACCTTTGATTCAGAAAATTGTACCTACCTATCATTATAAGAAATGATAGAAGCACGATATGCCGCGATATTACGGCGAGGAGGATATTATGGAGAAAAAAAGAATTTATTTATCATGTCCTACCATGCATGGCAAGGAACAGGAATTTATCAAAGAAGCATTTGATACAAACTGGGTAGCCCCTCTTGGACCGAATGTAAATTCTTTTGAAAAGGAAATGGCTGCTTATACAGGCGCCGGACATGCAGCGGCTTTGAGTGCCGGTACTGCAGCAATTCATTTAGCAGTGAAATTGCTTGGCATCGGAGAAGACGATGTAGTTTTTGTATCCGATTTAACTTTTTCCGCAACCTGCAATCCGATTGCTTACGAGAAAGCAACTCCGGTCTTTATCGATTCTGAACCGGACACATGGAATATGTCTCCGCAGGCTTTGGAGAAAGCATTTGAAAAATATCCGAATCCCAAAGCAGTAATTTGTGTTTATTTATATGGTACCCCGGCAAAAATTGATGAGATTATGGCAATCTGTGAGAAACATAATGTTCCTTTTATAGAAGATGCTGCGGAATCTTTGAGCAGTACCTATAAGGGGAAACAGACAGGAACTTTTGGTAAGTTTGGAATTTATTCTTTTAATGGAAATAAGATTATAACGACTTCCGGTGGTGGTATGTTAGTGTCCGAGGATGAAGCTGCGATTAAGAAGGCTACCTTCTTAGCAACACAGGCAAGAGATCCGGCAAGATACTATCTCCATTCCCACATTGGTTATAATTATAGAATGAGTAACATTACAGCAGGAATCGGTCGTGGACAATTGATGTTTTTAGAGGAACACAAGGAAAAGAAACAGGCGATTTATAAGCAGTATAAAGAGGCGTTTGCAGACATTCCGGAAATTGAAATGAACCCGATGAATCCGGATGGTGACTCGAATAACTGGTTGTCCTGTATGACGATTGCAAAAGGCTGTAGTGTAACACCGGATGAGATAATGGATGCATTGGAAGCGGAAAATATCGAATCCAGACCTATTTGGAAACCGATGCATGAGCAGCCGGTATTTGAAGGATACGACTTTATTCCTCACAATGAGGATGGCAGTAGCGTGGGCAGTGATATTTTTGCAAGAGGTTTATGCCTGCCGAGTGATATCAAAAATACACAAGAAGATATGGAATTGATTATTGGAATTGTAAGGAAGTGCTTCGGAAGGTAGTTTGTATTAGGTGATTGCGAAACTCCTATTTACTTTGTAGAAATTGCACATAATTAACAAACCATCGCAGGCACGCTTGCGCTACGCTCGTTCCGTAGTGGTACATAAGACGCTAAAGTACAGCGTCTAAGTACCAACGGACTCACAGTACCTGCTTATGGTACTTGTTAATCATGCACAATTTAATCTAAACAATTTTTTGAGTTTCGCAATCGCCTAGTAGTTTGTATTTATGAAAGGAGAAATTTATGATATACGCGAGATTTATAAAAAGAATATTGGATTTTCTTCTTTCCTTATGTGCGATTATTGTGCTTAGTCCGGTGCTTCTGGTTTTGTGTATTTTGGTGCGGACGAAGTTAGGCAGTCCGATTTTCTTTAAACAGGAGAGACCGGGCAGAAATGAGAAGATTTTTACACTTTGTAAATTCCGTACGATGACAGATGAAAGAGATGAGAACGGAAATCTGCTTCCGGATAATGTAAGACTGACCAAGTTCGGTAAATTTCTTCGGGCAACCAGTCTGGATGAATTACCGGAATTACTTAATATTTTGAAAGGCGATATGAGTATTATCGGTCCAAGACCGCTTTTGGTTTCGTATCTGCCCTATTATTCCGAGCGTGAGAAACTGCGTCATAGTGTAAGACCGGGATTAACGGGACTGGCACAGGTGAGCGGTCGTAACTTTATCGATTGGGATAAACGAATGGAAAAAGATGTAGAATATGTAGAGAATCTTTCTTTTGCTATGGATATAAAGGTGCTTTGGATGACGGTACAGACCGTTCTTGGACATCAGGATGAAGTGGCGGAAGATACCAATGCCGTAGAGGGCAATTTTGCTCAGATACGACAGAAACGTCTGGACGAAACAGGGAAGCTGACAAAGTAGAAAAGCAGAAAACAGACGAAATAAGAGAGCTGAAAAATAGCAGGAGGAGTCCGATTTTGAATATCTTGATATTAAGTGCGGGAACAAGAGATAAAGTAGTGCAGTATTTCAAGAAAGAGGCAGGAGAAAACGGTAAAATTGTTGCAACAGACTGCAGCAATCTGGCTCCGGCTGTTTATGATGCGGATAAATTTTATTTAGTGCCACGTATTACAGCACCGGGATATCTGGACACTATTTTGGATATCTGTAAGAAAGAAGAGATAGATGGTGTTTTTTCGCTGATTGATCCGGAACTTAGTATGTTAGCCAAAGAAAAAGACAAATTTCTGGCGGTTGGTACAACACCGATTATTTCCCCATATGATTTGGTAGAGACTTGTTTTGATAAATACAAAATGTATCAGATGTTACAGGAAATGGAGATTCCAACCGGAAAATGCTATGTAGAAAAGGAAGCCTTTTTTGAGGCAGTTGATAAAGGTGACATTTCCTATCCGGTTTTTGTTAAGCCGGTAAAAGGAAGCGCCAGCATTAACATCAATAAAGTGAACAGCAAAGCGGAAGTAGACCTTCTATTTACACTATATGATGATTTAATGGTACAGGAATATATGGATGGGCAGGAATACGGAGCTGATGTTTATATCGATATGATAACCGGCAAGTGTACATCCATTTTTATCAAGAAAAAGATCAAAATGCGTGCAGGTGAAACAGACAAATCGGTATCTGTAAAGGATGAGAAGCTGTTTATTATGCTACAGGATTTTGTAGAGCGTTGCGGTTTCCGCGGCATGATAGATATTGATATTTTTGACGTAAACGGAACTTATTATATTTCCGAAGTGAATCCGAGATTTGGCGGTGGTTACCCGCATGCGTATGCCTGTGGCGTGAATATGCCAAAACAAGTATTTACGAATCTGGCAGGCAAAGCCAATGAGAATGCGATTGGTGAATACAAAGAAAATATCTGTATGATGAAATATAACGAAATCAGTATTAAGGATATGAACGGAATCGAGATTGTTCCGTAAAGAAAAAGCTGCAAGGGAAATGTTGCAGGAAATGTGACATGGAGGATGAAATGGGCAGAGTATTGGTTTTGACAAATTCTTCCGGTGGTTTGTATGATTTTCGCAATGAATTTGTAAAAGCACTTTTGGAAGAAAATCAAGTTTTTATCAGTATGCCGGATGATACCAAAGAAAAAGAGTTGATGGAGGAAGGCTGTCAGATTATAAAGACATCCATCAATCGAAGAGGTATTAATCCGATAGAGGATTTGAAGTTGTATCGTACTTATCGTAATATGATGAAGGAACTTGAGCCGGATTTGGTGGTGACCTATACGATTAAACCGAATATATACGGCGGTTTCTGTGCAGGCAGAAGGAAGATTCCTTATATCTCAACGATTACAGGACTTGGTGGAGCGTTTGACAGAACAGGGCTTTTGTTACAACTGATTATTCATATGTATCGGGCTGGTATGAAGAAAGCATCCTGTGTCTTTTTCCAGAACGAAGAAAACAAAGGCATTTTCCAGAAGTTCGGTATTCATGGCAAAAAGGAGAAGCTGGTTATGGGTTCCGGTGTGAATCTGGAGCGTCATGTATACGAACCATATCCGGAACATGATGAAACACATTTCCTGTTTGTAGGACGTGTGATGAAGGAACGAGGTATTCTGGAATTTATCGAAGCAGCGAAGAAGCTGCATAGTGATAAAATACATTTCGATATTTTAGGTTATTGCGACGAAGATTACCAGAGTCTGTTGGATGAACTGGAACAGCAAGGAATCATTCACCAGCTTGGTTTTCATACAGAAGTACATCCTTATCTGGCAGATGCCAGCGCCATTGTCATTGCCTCCTTCCATGAAGGAATGTCGAATGCTTTGATAGAAGCAGCAGCTACCGGAAGACCTGTCATTGCTTCGAATATCAGTGGTTGCCTGGAAGCTTTTGAAGAGGGCAAAACCGGATTTGGATTTACACCGGGCAAACCGGAAGAATTGATACAGTCGATGGAGAAATTTCTGGAGCTTCCTTATGAGAAACGTGCTGAAATGGGACAGGCAGCCAGAAAGAAAATGGAAAAAGAGTTTGACAGAAAACTGGTAACGGCATCTTATATGGATGAGGTGCATCGGATTCTTGGTAAGAAAGGATAAGGGGATAAAAATGAGTTTATATGAAAAGATAGTAAAAGGCGAAGAAAAAGTATCTTTAGTCGGTCTTGGTTATGTGGGTATGCCGATTGCGGTTGCTTTTGCCAGAAAAATCAAAGTAGTAGGCTTTGACTTAAACGAGAAGAAAATTGATTTATATAAGAACGGTATTGACCCTACCAATGAAGTTGGTAATGATGTAATCAAAAATACAACCGTAGAATTTACGGCAGACCCTTCGAAATTGAAGGAAGCAAAATTCCATATCGTAGCGGTGCCGACACCGGTAAATGATGATCATACACCGGATTTGACTCCCGTAGAGGGGGCAAGCCGTATCCTTGGTCAGAATCTGACAAAAGGTTCTGTTGTTGTGTTTGAATCTACCGTTTATCCGGGGGTAACAGAGGATGTGTGTGTGCCGATTCTGGAGAAAGAATCCGGTCTAAAATGCGGTGTGGATTTCAAAATTGGTTATTCACCAGAACGTATTAATCCGGGCGATAAAGTACATAGGCTGGAAACGATTACCAAGATTGTATCCGGTATGGATGAAGAAACTTTGGATATCGTAGCAAAGGTTTATGAACTGGTTGTAGAAGCAGGTGTTTATCGCGCAGAGTCCATTAAAGTGGCAGAGGCAGCTAAAGTGATTGAAAACAGCCAACGCGATATCAATATTGCTTTCATGAACGAATTATCTATCATCTTTCATAAGATGAATATTGATACGAAATCGGTATTAGAGGCAGCAGGAACGAAATGGAATTTCCTTCCTTTTATGCCGGGGTTGGTAGGCGGACACTGTATCGGTGTTGATCCTTACTATCTGACCTATAAAGCAGAAGACTTGGGATATCATTCCCAGATTATTTTGTCCGGTCGTCGTATCAATGATGATATGGGTAAATATGTAGCAGAGAGTCTTGTTAAGAATTTGATTAAGACAGATGTAGCCGTAAAAGGTGCTAAGGTAGCCATTCTTGGGTTTACCTTCAAAGAAAATTGTCCGGATACCAGAAATACGAAGATAATTGATATTTATAACGAACTGGGTGAATATGGCATTAAACCACTCGTTGTAGACCCGGCAGCAGATGCAGACGAAGCGAAGAAACTTTATGGCATTACATTTGGCACGAAAGAAGATATTAAAGACATGGATGCGGTTGTGATTGCCGTGGCACATGATGAATTTTTGAAGCTGACCAAAGAAGATATCAGCAAGTTCTATGCACCAAAGCACAAACAAAAGGTACTTATGGACATTAAAGGATTATTGGATAGAAAAGAATATCTCACAGAGGACTACTTATATTGGAGACTCTAATTAGGAGGACAATGTGGCACAAAACCGTAAAAAATCATTAGGTATTTTAATAGGGTTATTGATTTTTTTTCTGGGAATGTTTGCAGTTTATGGAGTGGGAGTTTATAATGATTCCGAACAATATATTACGATGCATATTCACAGAGAGCCGTTGTATCCATTGTTTTTGGCATTTTTTCGTGTGATACTGGGAGAAAATGCAGGGCTTATTGCGGCGGCTGTGGTACAGAATATTTTGACCGCTTTCAGTATTTTTTTTCTGATTGAATATTTGCAGAAAAAGTTTTCATTGAATTTGTTTGGTGAATTGGTATTACTTGTCTTAGAACTTATGCCGCATTTCATTACCCGTTATGTTTCGGCACTTCATATTTTTATGGAAAATTCCATTATGAGTGAAGCGTTGTGTATTCCGCTTTTTAACTTTTTTATCTTATTTACATTGCGGATGATGTTTGAGGGAAAGAAAACGGATATTATTTGGAGTCTTGTCTTTGCATTTCTGTTATCGATGACAAGAGGACAAATGATGTCAACCATTTTGATTTGGATGGTAGTTTTAGGAATTAAATTAGTTATAGAGAAGAAATATAGAAAACTGATTTTTCCGGTGCTTGTGATGGCATGTGTTTTTGGACTGCGCAGTCTTTCCGTTCATACTTATAACTATTTTGTAACAGGTTATTTCATGGGTAATACTTATGGGCAGGTCAACACACTTACGAATGTTATTTATGCTTGCGATAAAGAAGATGGAGAGGTGTTTGAGGAAGGTACACGGGAGCGTATTTTTTTTGAACAATTCTATGAACAGGCAGATGCGCTTGGCTATAATTATAAATATGCAGGCGATACACTTGCACAAAAGACAGAGCATCTGGAAGCCTGTCACGATGATTTAAAGTTTCAGGTAATAGAGGCAAATATGTCTGCGTATTACTTTGGACTTGGGCAGGTAGACTATTATATGCAAAGCAGTATGTCGGATGAAATGGCAGGAAAGATGCTTGTGAAGCTTTTGCCGGAGTGTTTCGGGCAGTGGTTGGCAAACTATTTCATGCTATGCCGTTACGGATTCATTCGAAGTATTGCGGTGGTACATCCACTGATAAACTGGATGGCAATGTTTATTTATTTGGTGGCGGCAGGGGCATCTATTTGGATGCTTTGGAAGCATAAAAGGAGTCAGGCAGCATGTATAATGGGATTGGCATTTTTGTTCATTGCTGCAAATGCCTGCGCTACTTCTTTGACGATTATGTGTTTATCAAGATATATGATATATGGTTTTTCGTTGTTTTATATGGCACTCTTTTTGCTGTTGCGAAACTCCTATTTACTTTATAGAAATTATGCATAATTAACAAACCACCGCAGGCACGCTTGCGCTACGCTCGTTCCGTAGTAGTGCATAAGACGCTAAAATACAGCGTCTAAGTACCAACGGACTCACAGTACCTGCTTATGGTACTTGTTAATCATGCACAATTTAATCTAAGCAATTTGTGAGTTTCGCAATCGCCTAAAATTATAAATACCAAGTGAGGATGGAAATAAAAATGAGTTATCAAGATGTTATATTTGAAAAAGATAGTGTATTTCTGGTAGGAGGAGGAGCAGGGTTTATCGGTTCTAATATTTGTGAAGCATTGGTAAATATGGGTTATACAGTGCGTTGTCTGGACAACCTTTCTACCGGTAAATTTGAGAATATTGAACATCTGACGAAATGTAATAATTTTACTTTTATCGAAGGAGATATCAGAGATTTTGATACATGTCTGGAAGCGACAAAGGATGTTACCTATGTATTGAATCAGGCAGCATGGGGAAGTGTGCCTCGTAGTATTGAAATGCCACTTCTGTATGAAGAAATCAATATTCGCGGCACTTTGAATATGATGGAAGCATCCAGACAGAATGGTGTGAAGAAGTTTGTATACGCTTCCAGTTCTTCGGTGTACGGAGATTCTACCGTATTGCCTAAGAAAGAGGGACAAGAGGGCAAGGTGATTTCTCCTTATGCGTTAACGAAAAAAGTAGATGAGGAGTACGGCAGACTCTATAAAGAATTATATGGTCTGGATACTTATGCACTCCGTTATTTCAACGTGTTTGGTCGTCGTCAGGATCCAAACGGTATGTATGCAGCAGTTATTCCGAAGTTTATCAAACAGCTTCTGAATGACGAAGTGCCAACGATTAACGGGGATGGTAAACAGTCCAGAGATTTTACTTATATTGATAACGTTATCGAAGCAAACTTAAAAGCGTGTAAAGCACCGTCCGATGCAGCAGGAGAAGCATTTAATATCGGTGCCGGTGGCAGAGAGTTTTTGATTGATATTTATTATAATTTGTGCGAAGCACTTGAAAAAAAGGTAGAGCCGAATTTCGGACCAAACCGAAAAGGCGATGTCAGAGATTCCAATGCGGATATTTCCAAAGCAAGGGAAGCGTTTGGCTATAATCCGGAATATGATTTCAAAAAAGGAATTGAGTTAGCAATTGAGTGGTATAAGGAAAATCTATAAAAAGTGCGAACGGGCATAGCGCGAGAAAAAGCGTGCAAAAATGAGGATGAGTATGGAATTGAAACTAGGCAGTTACCGACTGCAATTTGGCAAGGAATATCATATTGATGGCACAAAGCCAAAGATTTATAATGCGGAAGGTATGCTGTTAGAAACCTACTTTATCCGTAACAGACACAGCCAGCATGCGCCTTACGGACATGAAGGAAAATATTTTTTCTGGGACAGATATAATTATGGGCTCGACACTCATTTTTATGGACCGGAGATGATGCCAAACACGATTGGTACGCCGACAGTGAAATATGGTATGTTGACAGAGTCCAGAATTATTGTACCGCAGGATTATGAAGTATTTCATAAGCATAAAGGCTTAGAAAAAGAGTTTAAATATATTTTTACTTATGATGAAAAAATCTTAAATGAACTGGATAATGCCAGATTCTATCCGATTGCGGCCGGCATCTGGAACCAGAACATGAAAGAAGATTTATATAAAAAGAAGGAAGAGGACATTTCCATTCTCTGTTCGGACAAGGTCATGTGTCCGCTTCATCAGTTTCGTTTAGAGCTTGCCAGAAAATGCAAGAAAGAGCAGCTGGCACATACCTTTGGAAAATTTGATGGGGGTTCCTATGTGAAGAGCGTGGACGAATGTCTGGACACCTTCCGATATTCGATTGTGATTGAGAATGATATTTCCGATTATTATTTTTCGGAACGTCTGACAAGCTGTTTTGCATCACAGACCATTCCGGTATATTTGGGAGCACGCAAGATTGCGGACTTTTTCAATTCGGATGGCATTATGTTTTTACCGGATACAGATTTGGAGCATGCAGCGCAGGTAATTGCGCAGTGTACCAGAGAAAATTATGAGGCTCGTTTATCTGCGGTTAAGGATAATTACAATCGTGTACAGGAATATGTAAATATGCAGGACTATCTGTATGAGCACTACCTAAACCATGCAAAATGATAAGGGAATCGCAAGGTAACAAGCTACGAAGTAGTGGCTTCTATGAGTGATATGGTGCAAGAAACGGCACAGGAAAGGAATACAAAATGAAATACAAAGTAGTTGTATTTGGTGTAAAAGATACTTCAGAAAATATTGTAGAGTTTATTCATAAAACCATCTGTCCGGTGGATTTAGTCATTACCATCAGTCCGGAAGTGACGAAGAAAAATCAGGTATCCGGTTATAAAGGCTTATCCATTCTGACAGAGAAATTCGGTATTCCGGTACATGAAGCAGATAGCTATTTTCTGACCGATGAAAAGACTCAGAAATTCTTACAGGAAAATGAATTCGATATTGGTATTTCCATGGGATGGCAGAGATTGATTCCGGCTTCTGTGTTGGATTGTTTTAAATTCGGTATTTACGGTTTCCATGGAAATTGTGGTTATTTACCGTTTGGTCGTGGCCGTTCACCACTCAACTGGTCTATTATATTGGGCGATACCAGATTTAATTTGAATTTATTCCGTTATGATGAGAAAGCAGACAGCCCAAATGTATTTGCGACGGAGATGTTTTCCATCACGCCACATGATGACATTCGTACTGCACAATATAAAAATATGATTTGTTCCAAAAATCTGATTCGTAAGTTATTACAGGCTTATGAGCAGGGAACAATTACTGTTCGTACGGATTCTAAGGACTTTGATTCTTGGTATAACAAGCGTACAGCGGTAGATGGCAAAATTGATTTCCATGAAAGAACCAGAAATATTTACAATCTGATTCGTGGTGTGGCAGCTCCGTTTCCGGGTGCTTTTGCTATGTTTGGCGAGGATAAAGTAACCGTATGGGAAGCTCATCCATTTGATGAAATGATGGATTTCTCAGCTTATGCACCGGGAGAGATTATAGATGTATTTGATGACAAGCTAATTGTGCGTACAGTGGATGGTTCTTTATTGATTGATCGATACGAATGTGAGAAGAAATTGCAGACAGGCGATATTCTTGTTTAGGAGAAATTATGAGTGTAACACATGTATTACATGTACTTGGCGGAACCGGTCTTGGCGGCGCAGAAAGCCGTATTATGGATCTGTACCGCCAGATGAATAAAGAGGAAATACAGTTTGATTTTCTGGTCCATAGCGAAGCGCTGAACCATGTTCGTGGTGCTGCGTTAAGTCGCGTTTACGGTGCGAAAGAATGTGGCAGAGAACCGCAATTTTATGATGAAGAAATTCAGAAAATGGGAGGACATATTTATGTGCTCCCTAAATTTAAAGTATACAATTATTTCACATACCGCAAGGCTGTGAAAGTTTTTTTTGCAGAGCATCATGAGTTTGAAGTAGTACAGGGTCATATGACAAGCACAGCCTCCATCTATCTTCCGATTGCAAAACGTGCCGGAGTTCCGGTGACGGTGGCACACTCCAGAAATGCCGGAGTGGAGAAAGGTTTGAAAGGAATAGCAACGAAATACTTACGCAAGAATTTGTATCGTAAAGCAGACCATTGTTTTGCCTGTTCTGTACTTGCCGGAGTAGATGTATTTGGAAAAGAATGGGTGGAAAAAGGCAATGTGAAGATTATTCACAATGCCATTGATGCCGGAAAGTTTACTTATGATTTGGAAAAAAGAACTTCTATGCGGCAAAAAATGCAACTGGAGAATAAACTGGTATTAGGTCATGTGGGACGTTTTAATACACAGAAAAATCATCCTTATCTGATTGATATTTTTGCAGAAATTTGTAAGAAAAGGGAAGATGCGGTACTGATTCTTCTCGGTGATGGACCGGATAAGGAACAAATGGAGAAAAAATGTGCGGAGCTTGGTATTCGCGAAAAGGTTCTTTTCGAAGGCAACCAAAGACACCCGGAAGAATATTATCAGGTGTTTGATTTCTTCCTGTTGCCATCCTTCTATGAAGGCCTTCCGGGCGTGCTTGTAGAAGCACAGGCAGCAGGGCTTCGTTGTTTTGCAGCGGACACGATAACAAGAGAAGCGAAAGCAACAGAGCTTGTGACTTATCTTAGTATTGAGCAACCTGCTGAAAAATGGGCAGAGGCGATTCTTGGGCAGGTAGATTATGAGCGAAAAAACGTTTATCATGAAATGGTAGCAAGCGGTTTTGACGTAAAAACACAGGCAGAAGGATATAAAAACTTTTATTTAAGTGGAGACAGTTCGGGATTATGAAAAAATTACTGTTAATTGTACCATCTTTACATCAAGGTGGGTTGGAAAAAGTATGCGTGACAACGGCAAGATTGTTGCAACCATATTTTCAAGTACAGATTGCAATTTTCGATTCTAAAAATATAGCTTATGATATTAAAGGAATTCAGGTGGCTGACTTGCATTTGGCAAGCAGACCGGGTAAATTGGCAAAGTGTCTGAATGTGTTAAAAAGAGGCTACAAGGTGCGTCAGTTAATGCGGCAGGAAGGAATTGATATTGCATACAGCTTTGGACCAACAGCCAATCTTGCTAACATAGCTTCTTTTGGTAAAGCCGAGAAATGGCTTGGTATCCGTAGCTATATGGATATGGGGAATCCGAAGCAGATTCGTCTTTTCTGTAAATATGCGGATAGAGTTATTTGCTGTTCGGAAGTGATTTGTAAAGAAGTACAGGAGAAATATAAATGTCAGAAAGCCGTTGCATTAAACAATCCTTTTGATATTGCAGAGGTTGCGGAATTATCCGAGCAGGAAGAGGTCGAATTGCCGTGGAATGAGGGTAGAATTCTTGTTTCCATGGGAAGAGAGGATATGGTAAAGGGTTTCTGGCATCTGTTAAAAAGCTTCGCATTGGTACACAAAAAATTGCCTGATACGAAGCTTATGATTATCGGAAAAGGTGAATTTACAGAGTATAAGGAACTTGCCAGAAAGCTTGGTGTGGACGATGCGGTTTATTTTACCGGAGTGAAAAGAAATCCATATCCTTATTTGAAAAAGGGCAGTTTGTATGTACTGACGTCTTACTATGAGGGATTTCCCAATGCAATGGTGGAAGCTATGTCTATGGGACTTCCGGTAATTGCCACAGATTGCATGACAGGACCTGGAGAAATATTAGAAGATAAATACGGTATTCTAGTGCCGAATATGAGTCCTGATTTGGATTTAGATGAAAAAGTGATTACCGATGAGGAAAAAAATCTCGCCGAAAAGATAATTGATTTATTAGAGAATCCGGCGCAGATGGAGCGATATCGGAAATTGTCCTTGCAAAGAGCAGGAAATTATTCCAAAGAAAGTTATATTGCCCAAATAAAAGAGTGGGCAGGAAATTGAGAATAGTGCAAGCGTTGGAAATGTACACAGAAGGTTAGGAGTATGAACAAAAGATGAAAGAATTTGCGGAAAAATACATGAGTAAAAGGCAGTGTCTTATATTGATTCCGTTTGCGGTTATCTATGCTATTTTTATGGTGTGGACGAAATGGGATGAATTGGCAGTATTAAATGGCGGACAAGGCTTTTTAAAAGTGTTTTTATGGGCGCTTGTAAGCTATGTGATTCTGCTTGCGCTTTGTGTGGGCATTACTTTTTTACAGGATTTTATATCCGATTGGAAAATAAAATTGCAAAAAATATCGGAACAGACTGACAAGGAGCAGACAAGTGAAAGGACTGTGCGACAGGCGAAATGGTACATATTTGCGATTTTCTTTGTGGTTTGTTTTGTTTGCTGGCTACCATATTTTCTGATTTATTTTCCTGGTTGGATAAGTAACGATTCGGTCTGGCAGTTAGAGCAGGCTTGTGGCTGGGTGTCCGGTTCGAATCATCACCCGTATGCACATACCATGATTATCAAAGCGTTTTTCATGTTAGGTTATCGCATTTTTGGTACCTATACAGGGGCTTGTGCGGTTTATACGGTAGTGCAGATGTTGGTGATGGCAGGCATCTATGCTTTTCTTTTATTCTGGCTTTATCGTAAGGGAACTTCTCTGATTGCGATTATTCTGGCATTGTTGTTTTATGCCATTTTACCGATGAATGGTATTTATGCGATTTGCATGGGAAAAGATGTCTTTTTCTCCGGTGCATTGCTTTTGTATGCATGGATGAGTGGCAGATTGGCAATCGCTTTAGTGAAAAAACAGGAAATCAAAACCAGTGAAGTAATCTGGTATTTTATTTTTGGTGTAGCAGTTTGTTTGTTGCGCAGCAATGGTATTTTTGTATTTCTTGGTACCTCTTTTATCATGGCTATTTTATGTCTCGTTTATAAGAACTGGAAGAAGCTGTTTGTTGCTATGGGAGCAGTGCTACTTTGTTATGTGGTTTGGCAGGGACCGATATTAAACGCGTTGGAAGTAGAGAAAGGCGATACGATAGAAGGTCTTACCATGCCGACACAGCACATTCTAAATGCGTATTTAAATGGAGGAACTGTAACAGAGGAAGAATTAGAACTTTTGAATGCAGTAATTCCGATGGACACGGTGGCTTCTTATCACAATCCATATTTTTTTGATATTGTGAAAAATTACATTCGAGAAGCAGGCAATCAGGAAGTGATTGCAGAAAACAAAGGTGAATTTTTCAAAATCTGGTTACAGATAGGCTTGCGTAGTCCGAAGCAGTATCTGGAGGCAGAAATCAAACAGACACAGGGATATTTTGCAAGAAAAACAACGGATTTCCAATATGTCTATGAGCAGTATTTAATGGCAACGAATCCTTTTGAAATGACAACCGAAAGAAAAGTGTTTACTTATGATTTTGGGTTAGCAGTCGATGCCTTTTTATTAAAATTCCAAGAAGCTTATAACAAAGTATGGAGCCTTGGCATAAATACATGGTTAATGTTCTTTGCCTTTGCTTATGCTACCTATCGCAGAAAGAATGTGATGATATTTGTGCCATATGTGATGGTACTTGTTTCTTTGCTGTTAGCAACTCCGGTGCATGCGGAATTCCGGTATGCTTATGGTATTTTTGTGGCATTGCCCATACTTCTGTGTGAGGGGCTTGGGAAGGAGAAAGAAGTATGATTTCCATTACATCATTTGCCTACCTGGCATTTCTGGCAATCGTATTGATTGGTTATTATCTGATAAAACCAAGCTGGCAGACCGGGTATCTTCTGCTTGCCAGTCTGGTATTTTATTGCTTGTCCGGCGAACCATATACGCTTATTTATCTGGCAGTATCAGCAGTTAGCGTATACTATGCGGCGATTGCTATAGATAAGGCAACCGAAGAGAAAAGAGCAAAAAGAATTCTGGTGCTTACATTAGTCTTGAATTTTGGACTTCTGGCACTGTTAAAATATAATGGTTTTGTGTTAGATAATGTGAATATGGTGCGTGGGCTGTTTGGCGGAGACAAAATCGACTTCGCTGTTCGTATTGTGGCATCCCTTGGTGTCAGTTATTATACTTTGCAGCTATGTGGTTATTTGCTGGATTGTTACTGGAAGGTTGGCATGGTACAGACAAATTTTACCAAATTTGCCTTGTTTGCCTGCTATTTTCCGCAGATGACCTCCGGACCAATCAGCCGTTATAAGAAGATTCAGGAGAATCTGTATGAGCCACATCCGTTTGTTTACGAAAAAGTGACTCACGGTTTCAAACGTATGGCGTGGGGTATGTTTAAGAAAATGGTAATTGCAGACCGGTTGGGATTGATTGTGAACTCGGTTTATGGCAATTATGAATCTTATAATGTGTTGTTAATCTGGGCAGGAATTTTCTGTTTTGCCCTGCAGCTTTATACGGATTTCTCCGGTTGTATGGATATCATTCTAGGTACGTCGGAATGTCTTGGTATTTATTTGCCGGAAAACTTTAAGAATCCGTTTTTTTCCACGACTATTCAGGAATTCTGGCAGAGATGGCATATTACACTTGGTATGTGGTTGAAGGATTACATTATGGATCCGGTTCTAAAATCGAATGCATGGATAAAACTCGGTGAGAATTCCAGAAAGCGTTTTGGTAAAAAATGGGGCAAAAGAGTTCCGACTTATCTCGGTATGTTGATACTATGGCTTTCTATGGGTATGTGGCATGGAAGCGGTTGGAAATTCATCATTGGGGAGGGGCTCTGGTTCTGGATTGTGATTATTTCCGGCAACATGTGCGGTAAATCCTTGCAGAAGCTTGTCCAGAAATTGCATATCAATCCGAAAAATATTCTTTGGGTCACTTTCCAGAGACTGAGAACGTTTCTGATTTTCAGCATTGGTCTTATTTGTTTCCGTGCAGAAAACATGGGACAGGTATTTGCGGTTTTAAAAGCGGGCGTAACGCAGTTTGGAGAGCGTGGTTTCAGTCAGGTGAAAGGTGATTTGGGTTACATTAATCTGATTCTGTTATGCGTGGCATTGCTTGTGCTTGTTGTTGTAGAACTGATACAAAATAAAGAAATTGATATTTTTGAGTGGGTAACGAAGAAACCGGCGATTGCTAGCTGGTGCATTTATCTTTTTATCTGCGGTATGATTCTGCTGTCCTTAAGTATTTCCGGACAGAGTTTTATCTATGCGGGATTCTAAATTGTAATAAGGATAGAAATAAGGAATATTGAAGCAAATTATCAATAAAGAAATGGTTATATAGTATATATAATATATAGGAAAAAGAAGTAATGAAAATAAAGTCGTTAGGTAAATTAGCGTGTAAACTGATAGTTCTTGGTATTTTATGTCTGGCTCTTGCGGCGGGCATATCGGTGGGAATTGATCCATACAATGTTTTTCATTGGAGTGATGCCAGAGATAATGGTGTTGAGCCAAATAAGAACTATGTAAAAACCCAATACGTTTTACACAATCCGGAAAAATATAATATGTTTATTTTCGGTAACTCCCGTGTAGGTTCTTTGGATGCTTCTAAGATTACGGATGGTAACTGCTACAACATGTACTATTCCGAAGGACTTCCGGCAGAGCATTATGAGAACCTGATTGCTTTTTTAGAAGCAGGGGTGGACGTGCAGAGAATTTATCTCGGCATTGATGATGTCAGTTGTTTTGTAGACCAGGCAATACACGATGAACAGTTAATACGGCGTCCGTTCAAAGCAGAGGAAGCAAACATCAGCTTTTTATGGGATTATATGGACCCGTCGGTGGCATTACAGTCATTGGAGACTATTTGGGCTTATGAAGGCAAAGAAGAAGGATTTAGTGAGCGATTATATTCCACGGGGAATTATTATCTGGACAGTTCTCTGACAGAAGAAAGTCTCGCGCAGGAACAGTGGCCCAATTATTTTGCATGGTATGGAGAAGAAGCGTTGGAAGACATTGCACAGATAGTAGCTTTGTGTGAAGAAAAGCAGATTGAGTTAGTCGTTTTTGTGAATCCGGAATATCAGGTTCGTTTTGAGGAAGCGGTAGCAAACGGTTATACCGATTTCTTACGTGGATTGGCAGAGATTACGGATTATTACAGCTTTTGTGGTATCAACAGTGTTACAATTGACATGCAGAATTTTCATGATATCAGTCATTACCGGATGGAAGTAGGAGATAAGATGCTTGCAGTAATGCAGGGGGACGAAATCGATGCTGATTTGGTAGCAGAAGGTTTTGGACAATATGTGACGAAGGAAAATGTTGAGGTATATATTAGTACATTACAATAGAAAGGATATAGACCAATGAGAGAATTAGAATATCCATTTGACAGCGAAGCAATTTATGGAAGGAAAAAGGCATTAAAAAGGGAGCTTCTCGCACAGCTTGATGAGAAAAGCTGTCTGCATAAAAAAATAGCAATTCTTGGCGGTTCTACGACCAGAGATATTAAATTGATGTTAGAACTTTTCTTGTTGAATTATGGTATTCAACCGGAGTTTTATGAATCCGAATTTAATCAGTATTATCAGGATGCAATGTTCCCGAATCCGGAATTAGAGGCTTTTGCGCCGGACATTATTTTCATTCATACAACTTTCCGTAATATTGCAGACTTTCCGACACTGTCTGATTCTGCAGAAACAGTACAGGAATTACTGGATAAAGAATACCTGAAATATGTGAAAATGTGGGAGCGTCTGGCGAAGGTTTATCATTGTGTCATTATCCAGAATAACTTTGAATACCCATATTATCGTCTGCTTGGAAACAAGGATGCCAGCGATATGCATGGCAAGGTGAATTTTGTGACAAGACTGAACTGCAAATTCTATGAGTATGCACAGAACACACCAAACTTTTATATTAACGATATCAACTACTTGTCAGCACAGTATGGATTAGAGAAATGGTCTGATCCATTTTACTGGCACAGCTACAAATATGCGCTCTGTGTTCCGGCAATACCGGATTTGGCATTTAGTGTAGCGAAGATTATCAAATCTGTTTACGGACGGAACAAGAAAGCGTTTGTACTGGATTTGGACAACACCTTGTGGGGCGGTATTGTAGGCGATGATGGTGTGGAAAATCTGGTGCTAGGGCATGAAACATCTGCCGGACAGGTCTATTGTGCTTTTCAAGAGTATTTGAAAGAATACAAAGCACTTGGTGTTTTGTTAAATATTGATTCTAAGAATGATTATGAAAATGCGATTGCCGGTTTGAATCATCCGGCAGGGGTATTGAAACCGGACGATTTCATTCAAATTAAGGCAAACTGGGAACCGAAAGACAGAAATCTGGTACAAATTGCGAAAGAATTGAATTTGATGCCGGACAGCATGGTTTTCGTAGACGACAATCCGGCAGAACGTGAAATTGTAAGAGGACAGGTGCCGGGAGTAGCTGTACCGGAATTGGAGAGACCGGAAGAATATGCGAAGATTATCGACCGTTCCGGATTCTTCGAGGTGACGAATCTTTCTGAGGATGACAGAAAACGTACTGCCATGTATCAGGAAAATGCAAAACGCGCGAAAGAAGAAGCGGCGTTCGAGAATTACGAAGACTATTTGAAAGCATTAAACATGAAAGCGGAAATTAAATCCTTTACACCGGTTTATATGGCGCGTATTGCGCAGCTTACTAATAAGAGCAATCAGTTTAATTTAACGACCAGAAGATATACACAGCCGGAAATTGAAGAGGCAGCAGCCAATCCAGACTATATTACTTTATATGGTAAGTTAGAGGATAAATTTGGTGACAATGGTGTCATTTCTGTAGTGATTGGACATAACATAGAAAATGTGTTACATATTGATTTATGGATTATGAGCTGTCGTGTCTTGAAAAGAGATATGGAATATGCGATGATGGATACAGTAGCAGAGGCTTGTAAGAAACAAGGCATCACAGAGATTCGTGGTTATTATTATCCAACTGCCAAGAATAGTATGGTGAAAGAATTTTATGCTTTGCAGGGTTTTGAGAAAATGAAAGAAGATGAGCAGGGTAATACCGAATGGCGTTTGTCGCTGGCAGATGGGTATGACGTGAAGAATCATGTGATTGATGTGGAAAATGATTTATAAAAAGATTTTTTAAAAGACTGATAAGAAGGAAGGATTTTATTATGACAAGAGAAGAAGTTTATGAAAATTTAAATGAAGTATTTCAGTATGTATTTGATGATGACAGTATTACAGTGCAGGATGAGACAACAGCAGCGGATATCGAGGATTGGGACAGCTTTGAACACATCAATCTGGTCATTGCAGTGGAAAAGAAATTCGGTATCAAATTTACGGTTGGTGAAGCAAACGAAATGAAAAACGTAGGCGAGATGGTAGATATTATTTTGGAGCGTATGCCGGTATAATAGTGGAGGCGAGTATGAAGGAATATACCTACGACGAAGTTGAAGTAGGCTTGGAAGAGTCTTTTCAGGTGACAATCACTGAGAAAATGATGGAGCAATTTTTGCAGATAACAGGAGATGAGAATCCGTTACATAGGAATGCAGAATATGCGCAATCCAGAAATTATGCAGATAAAGTGGTCTATGGAATGCTTAGTGCCTCTTTTTATTCCACTTTGGCGGGAATGTATCTGCCGGGCAAATACAGTCTGATTCACAGTATGGAAAGCAAGTTTCTTCGACCTGTTTACGTGGGGGATACACTGACAATCTCCGGTACGGTGAAAGAGAAGGAAGATGCTTACCGGATGTTGATTCTTGCTTTGCTCATTAAGAATCAGAACGGCGAGAAGGTTTCCAAAGGAACAATGCAGATTAAGGTACTGGATGAGGAGGCGTAGGCATGGATAAAATAGTGTTAATAACCGGAGCTTCCTCGGATTTAGGAATCTCTTTTATACAGGAAAATATTGCAGAGTATACGAGGGTAGTTGCTCATTATAATCATAAAAATGAAGCCTTTGAAGCTTTGTTAGATGCGCATAAGGATAAAATTCTGCCGATGCAGGCGGACTTCTCTAAACGGGAAGAAGTAGAGCGATTTGTACAAGAATTGAAGGAAGAAAAACTTACACTTACTCATATTGTACATCTGGTATCTTTACCCGCGAAAAGTATTCGTTTTCACAAGAGCGAAGTGGATGAATACGAAGCAATGATGCAGGTTTCTTTTTATAGTATTGTAGAAGTTCTGAAGGCTTTTATTCCGGCAATGCAGAAGCAGAAATTCGGAAGAATTTTGTTTATGTTATCAGCTTATACAACGATACCGGACCCGAAATATGCGGCTCCTTATGTGGCTTCCAAATACGCACTTTTAGGACTACTAAAATCAGTTTCTGCAGAATATGCAGCCAAAGGAATTACTGTGAATGGGATTTCACCACAGATGATAGAAACGAAATTCTTAAAAGAAGTGCCGGAATTGATTGTAGAGCAGCATAAGAGTATCAGTCCATTGGGAAGACTCCTGCAAAAAGAAGATATTTTACCGACCATGAAGCTTTTGTTATCGGATGAGGCAGCAGCGATTACCGGTGAGAATATCAGTATTACTGGGGGAAATTATATTTTATGATGCGAAAAATTGCGTTTCATTTGAATTGTCTGGAACAGGGAGGTGCAGAGCGGGTTGTTACCAATCTGGCAAACCAGTTTGCAGACAAAGGATATGAAGTTATTATTGCTACGGAGTGGTATGGTGAGAATGAATTTCAGATTGATCCAAAAGTCAGACGTGTTCATGTCGGTCTGAGAGAAGGGGATGAGAAGAAGCATCGTCTGGTTCAATTTTTGCTCCGTGTGAAATATTTAAAACAGTTTTTGAAGGAAGAAAAGCCGGATATTTTGATTCCTTTTGCCAGAAAAGCTTTGTATCGAGGCTTGATGGCAGCTTATTTTATTAAGATTCCGGTACTCATTTCGATTCGTACGGATCCGGCGGGACATTACGAAGAACGCTCTGATAAAATACAGATTCCGATTTTGTTCCCAAGAGCAGATGGTTGTGTGTTCCAGACAGAGGGAGCGCGGGACTTTTTTGCCCCAAGATTACAGAAAAATTCACGGATTATTTTAAATCCGATTAACCCGAAATATATCGGCGTACCGGAACCTGAGAAACGTACGAAAACAGTTGTGCAATCCGGACGTCTGGTAGACTTCAAGAATCAACCGATGTTGATTAAGGCATTTGTGGAGGTTCACAAAAAGCATCCGGATTATGATTTGAAAATTTACGGTGGCGATTCTTTTGACGGCACCAAAGAGATTCTGGAATCCTTGATTGCAGAAAACAACGCTCAGGACTATATTCATCTGATGGGAGCCAGCGATAGTCTGGAGAAGGATTTGGTGGATGCGGCGGTGTTTGCTTTTTCGTCGGATTGGGAAGGCTTGCCGAATGCACTGATGGAAGCAATGGCACTTGGTCTTCCGATTGTGGCGACGGATTGTCCGTGTGGTGGTCCGCGAACCATTATGACGAATGAAGTGGATGGTATTCTGATTCCAATTAAAAATCAGAAAGCTTTGGAGGATGGCATTAACCGTTTGATTGAGAATCCGGAGTTTGGTGAGCAGCTTGGGCGGAAAGCAAGAGAGATTGCGAATCGTGCCAATGGGGAAGCGATTTTCGAGCAGTGGAGAGATTATATCGAAGAAATATGCCAGAACGCTAAGTAATGAGCACTCTCAAGTGAAAAACTTGGGAGTGTTTTGGTATACAAGAATATATAAGAATATATCCGTAAATAAGGGATTGCTTTTCCGTTTAAAGAGTGATATAATCAAACACATCTATTTATATCAATATTTTCTAATAATAAGAATCAGTATTTCATTGACATTTATGTCGCAAATTCCAGAGACTATCAAAAATATGGAAGGAGGATGGGAAGAGAAAAACGACTTTGATAAACGAAAATACGTATTTAAACACGCTAAAAGAGATTGATAAATGGAAAATAAAATATTATAATGAAAGGGAAGTATGGGAAGTAGAGATATTATATTAAAGTCATATTTAGCAGATAATGACCGCTTTGCAGATTTAGTAAATGCATCCGTTTTTCAGGGAAGACAGGTAATTTTACCGGCGCAGTTAGAAGTACAGGATAGTGTCAGGACTGCAAATGTGAAAAGTCATCGGGGGAAAAGGGAAATGCAACGTACCAGTGACGTTATAAAAAGAGTAACATTAGGTACACAATTTATTGTTGTAAGTCTTGAGAATCAGAATGATATTCATTATGCAATGCCGATTCGAAACTTTGTCAGTGAAGCGGCGGATTATCAGAAACAGTATGACAACATTAGGAAACAGCATGAGCAGAAACGCGATTTGCTGGGAAAGGAGTATTTGTCAGGTTTCTCGAAAAAAGACAGAATTATACCGGTTATTACCATAGTGCTGTATTTTGGCGAGGAAAAATGGAGAGGAGCTACCGATTTGTATGAACTAATGGATATGCAAAGCTATCCGCCGGAGATACAGAAACATTTGGGAAAGTTCATAAATAACTATCATATCAATTTGATTGATGTAAGGCACATGGAAAATCCGGATGTTTTTCGTACTGATTTGAAGCAGGTATTCAATTTTATAAAGAGAGATACAAATAAGAAAGAATTGCAGGAGTATCTTGCAAACCACCGAGCAGAATATGAGTCATTAACAAGCGAAACTTTTGAGGTTATTGAAAAGCTGAGTAACTTTGATTTTAGCGGATTCAGAAAAGAATCTGTCGAGACAGGAGGGAATTATAGTATGTGTAGAGCAATGGAAGAGATGCTAGAAGATGCAAGAGAGGAGGTAAGGCAAGAGATGTGTAGAGCAATGGAAGAGATGCTAGAAGATGCAAGAGAGGAGGTAAGGCAAGAGATGTGTAAAGCGATGGAAGAAATTCTGGAGTATGCCAGGACAAAGGATATAAAGGAAATATTAGATTTAATAGAGGAAAAAATGAAAGTGTTCCAGACTGCAAAGGCGTAATCCCTTGCTAGTTTGGCACATAACGTATATAATATAGAAGATATTATATCATAGAGAAATTGTGCGAATCAGATAAAAGGAGAAACCAATGTTTTCATTTGAAGATTATAAAGAGATTATCAGAATTATACAGTCTACCGGCAGACATGCGAATTATGCGGATGCTTTGGGAAAGGACAAGTTTGTTATCATGCGTCACGATGTAGAATACAGTGTGGAGCGTGCTTATGAACTTGCCAGAGTCGAATCAAGTATGGATTTCATTTCTACATTCTTTTTCCAGTGGACGAATAATTCCTATAATATTTTGTCCAGAAAAAATCTGGATATGATTAAAGATATGCATGAAAGAGGGCAACATATCGGACTTCATTTTGCTTTAAACGGTATGACTGATATGAATGAGATTCGTAAGAGAATTAAAAAGGAAATTGATATTTTAAGTGAAATGTTTGGCTTCCAGATTACGGAATTTTCCATTCACAGACCGTCTAAGGATGTGTTGCGTGAAAATATTAAATTAGATGGTATTATAAATGCTTATCAGGATGATTTCTTTACTTTTGCGGAGAAGGTTACAACGGAAACTCCGGTACAGGTAAAATACTTGTCCGATGCTAATCATATTTGGCGTTACGGATATCCGGATGAAGAAAATATTACAGGATATGATAAAGTACAGATTTTAACACATCCTTTTGCATGGTGTAAAGAAGGATATAATAACTTTAATAATTATCGTTCGTTAGTACAGGAGAAGTATGTGGAACTCATTAATTCCATTGATCAGGAATGCAAGGATTTTGGTGAGTATAGAGATTATTTTATTGAAAAATATCAGAGATGATGAGGAATAAGTTATGTGCGGTATCTGCGGATATGTGAGTAAAAAGAATATTACGTTAGAGCAGTTAAAAGAGATGAATGATACCATGTATCACCGTGGTCCCGATGACAGTGGGGAAGAAATTTATGTGATGCCGCAGGGATATCAGGTTGGTTTCGCACAGCGAAGATTATCTATTTTGGATTTATCCTATCTGGGGCATCAACCGATGCACTCCGAGAATAAAAGAATTTCCGTTGTTTATAACGGTGAAATATATAATTTTCAAGAACTAAAAGAGGAATTAACAGATTATCCATTCCAATCGAATTGTGATACAGAAGTGATTATTGCGGCTTATTTGAAGTGGGGTATTGATTGTGTCAAACGTTTTAACGGTATGTTTGCGATTGCTTTGTACGACAGAGATACGCAGGAAGTATATTTGATTCGCGATAGAATCGGTAAAAAACCGCTGTATTATTGGCAGGATGTGGATGGAATTGTATTCGCATCGGAACTGAAGCCGATTATGACTTGTCCGGAATTTCCGAAGGACATTCGACAGGAAGTATTATCGCGTTATTTGTTCCAGCAGTATATTAATGCGCCGGACAGTATTTTCCGGAATGTATATAAGGTAGAGCCGGGTGGTATTGTACGATTCAAATTCGGAGAAATTAAAGCTTGGAAATACTGGGATATCAAAGAAGTATATAAGAAGCAGAGTGAAAATCCTGTAAAAAGCTATGCAGAAGCAAAGGAAAATCTGAAAGAGCTTTTGAAGAAATCCGTAGCATCCAGAATGATTGCGGACGTACCGTTAGGTTCTTTTTTAAGCGGTGGTTATGATTCATCTTTGGTTACGGCGATTGCGCAGGAGCATTCGGATACACCGGTAAAAACTTTTTCTATCGGTTTTCATGAGGAAAAATATAATGAAGCATGCTACGCAAAAGCGGTAGCTGATTATTTGGGTACCAATCATACAGAAATGTATATTGATGAGCAGGCAATGTTTGACTTGGTAGACAGTATTCCGAAATATTATGACGAACCTTTTGCCGATAGCTCGCAGATTGCTACCATGTTAGTATCACAGCTTGCCAAAGAGCATGTAACAGTTGCTCTGTCAGGCGATGGCGGTGATGAGTTTTTCTGTGGGTATAATATATATGAAAATGTAAAACAGGCGCAGCAATTGGACAAGCTTGGCGCTATGGTGCATGGGATTTGCAATTTACCGGGCATGAAACAGGTGAAATTGGAAGAAAGATTACCGTTTAAGGTGCGAGTCATTGCCGGAAATCGTGAAAAAGAGAGCCAGACACAGTTTGGCGCGGGTAATTATATTATGAAAGCGAAAGCAATGGTGAAGGAGTGTGACAATCCACTTCCAATTCATTATCTGATAGAGAGCACATATGGCGTGAAAAACTGGCAGATTCGCAGAATGTTAGTAGATATGGATACTTATTTACCGGGTGATATTCTTTGTAAGGTAGACAGGGCTTCCATGAAATATTCTTTAGAATCCAGATGTCCGATTTTAGATGCGGATGTTATGGAGTATTCTTATCGTATACCGCATGACTATAAATATGCGAAAGGTGACAAGAAACACATTCTGAAGGATATAGCGTATGATTATATTCCGAAAGAGTTGTTGGAAAGACCCAAAGTTGGATTCGGTGTGCCGCTTGATAAGTGGCTGCGTGGACCGTTGAAAGAACAGTTATTAGATTACAGTAGTTATGATTACTTGAAGAAGCAGGATGTATTTGATGCGAAGTATACTTCGGATATGATTCAGAACTATATTAAGACAGGTGATGCAGGTCCGGCAACGGGAGCAAACTACTCAAAACTGTCATGGTCCTTCTTTGTATTCCAGCAATGGTATCAATATTATTTTGATAATTAAAACAAGGTTTAATAAAAAGTGGTAAAAATGCAAGAAAATGGCGTCAAAAGTAAAAATAATAAGAAAAATGCAAGAAAACTTGCATTTTATATTGGATCATTAAATAAAGGCGGCGCAGAACGCGTATTTGTAAATCTGGCAGAATTTTTTTTACAGGAAGGATATGAGGTTATCATGGTAACCCAATATCAGAAGGAAGATGAGTATGTTCTGGCAGATGGAATCAAAAGAGTGATATCTGACATTACGCCGGAGGAAACATCAAATAACCGTATTACGAATTTTTACCGCAGAGTCAAGAAGCTTCGGAATATTTGGAAGACAGAAAAGCCGGATGCGGTATTATCCTGTGTGGGAAAAAATAACTTTATGACTATTGTAACGACAATGTTTACCAAAACAAAATCGATAGTTTCAGTTGTGGGAGAAGCCAAAGAAGAATATCCGGGGAGACTCATGAAAGGTTTGGCGAATTTATTATTCCCATTCGCATCAGGTGTTATTTTACAGACGGAACGTTCACGATATTTTTTCTGTAAAAAAGTTCAAAAAACAGCCGTTATTTTACCAAACTCTTTAAATCCGCTGTTTATCAGACCTCGATATGAAGGAGAACGAGAGAGAAAAATTGTTACTGTAGGGCGAATGGATGCGAATAAGAATCATGAAATGATGCTTCGAGCATTTGCAACAATAGCAGACAAGTATCCGGAGTATACATTTACTATTTATGGGGATGGAGAACTTCGGGATTATTTGCAACAGTTAATAGAAGAATTAGGACTGGCAGAGAGTGTTTCTATGCCGGGTGTCATTCCTGATGTAGCGAATCAGATAGAGCGAGCTTCTTTATTTTTGTTAACTTCTTATTCGGAAGGAGTATCGAATGCGTTAATTGAAGCAATGGCACTTGGACTTCCGGTTATTGCAACGGATGTGCCAAGCGGTGGAACAGTAGAATTGATACAGCATAAAGAAAATGGCTGGATGATTCCGACTGGAGATCAGAGAGCGTTGGAAGAAGCGATGGATATTTTATTATCAGACTGTGTTCTGGCAGATAGACTTGGTAAAAATGCAAGTAAATTACAGGAAAGACTTGCGCCGAAGAGGGTGAATGCGCAGTGGAAGGAATATTTTGAGAGTATTATTTGTTCATGAGTTGATATAGAGTGAAGCAAGAGAAAGTGAGCCTGATGGCAGAAACTGTCTGAGCAGATAGAAGAAAGATATGGTTACTTAGATGAATCGAAAGCAATTACTAAAAAGTATTATATTTATAGGATTATTTTTATGCATGGTTGTTCCGGTTTCTTATATTGTACGGACAAACGGGGATGTAAAGGACAGATTTTCCGGTTTCTATGCAGAGAAAGATAACACACTGGATATTGTGATGATAGGCTCCAGTCCGGTTTTTCCATATTATTCAGCACCTAAGCTGTGGGGAGAAACGGGAATTGCAGCATATCCTCTTTCTTCCAATATGCAGAGACCGGTGGCAATGAAGTATTTAGTGGAAGAAGCAGAGAAAAGCCAGTCGCCGGAACTTTATATTTTTGAAATGCGTATGTTTACGATGCAGGATGTAGATCTTTGTGAGAATATGGCATATACTCGTGGTGTGACGGATAACATGAAATACTCTTGGAATCGCGTGAAGACGATTCGGGCAATGGTGCCGGATGAAACAGAAGAAAACGGCAACAGCGAGACAGTAGAAGATGAAGTAGCTGCAACAGATAATGCGGACAGAGATAAACTCACATATTATATTGATTTGTTCAAATATCATACGAACTGGAAAATGTTTGCATTTCCGTCGGAATGGGCAAATTACCGTTATCATAAGGCAAATCCGTTGAAGGGTTTCTATATTAAAGATGAAGTTGGACCGCAGCCTGCACCGGATTGTGGCGGAGCAGAAGGTGAAGTGCCGATACCAGAGGAACAGGAAGAATATCTGGTTGATTTGTTGAATTATCTGCAGGAGAATGGAGAGAATGCACTTTTCATTGTATCTCCGTATGGAGAATCCTTAGAAGAACAGCAGATGTTCAATTATATGGAAGGAATTGTAGAGTCGTACGGTTTTAACTTCTTAAATATGAATAATTATTATGAAGAAATTGGCATCATTTTTGAAGAAGACTTTGCAGATTACGGTAGTCATACGAATGCAGTGGGTGCAGAGAAATGTACGGAATTTCTGAAAAATTATTTGTTGACAAACTATTCGTTTACGGATAAACGAGGGAATGCAGAATATGAATCTTGGGATGAGGCATATACCTTGTGGCAGAGTGAATTAGAAACTGCCAGAGCTATAATCGCGGAGCGTATTGCAAAGGAAGACTACGCGGAACGCGAGGAGTAGAAAAGTTGAAATTATAGCAGAATTGAAAAGACCGAATGCTGCCGGAGATTGGGCAGGGAGGATATTATGTGCGGGATTGCTGGATTTTGTAATGCAGAATTTAATTGGCAAAGTAACATCAATCAAATGAATGAAAAAATGTACCATAGAGGACCGGATGCTTTCGGTGTATGGGCATCAGCAGATAAAAGTGTAGTATTAGGACATAGAAGATTATCAATTGTTGATTTGACACCTGGCGGGGCACAGCCGATGGAATCACATAACGGTCGTTATGTGATTGCTTACAATGGAGAAGTATATAATTACAAAGAAATAAAAGACAAGCTGATAAAAGAAGAAAAGGTAACTGCTTTTAGAGGAACCTCTGATACGGAGGTGCTTTTGGAAGCAGTTTCTGCATATGGTCTGGAAGCAACTTTGAAAATGAGCAAGGGGATGTTTGCGCTAGCCTTATATGACAAAAAAGAGCGGGTGTTATATTTATCCAGAGATAGGGTTGGAGAGAAACCTTTATATTATGGTTTTATGAATAAAAAAACACTTGTTTTTGCTTCGGATTTGAATTCGATTAAAGCGTTGGATGGATTTGCAAATCCCGTAAATACAAGCGTTTTGGAGATTTACTTCCGTCATGGATATATTCCGGCACCATATTCTATTTATGATGATATTTGGAAATTAGAGCCTGGAAAAATATTGGAAATTAAATCGCCATTCAATAAATGCGATATAAAAGAAACGTCTTATTGGTCGATGGCAGAAGCAGCTTATTACGGACAGACACATTTGTTTGAAGGAACAGAAGAAGAGGCGGCCTTGGAATTAGAGAAGCGTTTGAAGAACTCTATCAAAGACCAGATGATAGCAGATGTTCCTGTTGGTGCTTTTCTGTCAGCAGGAATAGATAGTTCGACGATTGTTTCTTTGATGCAATCATTAAGTGACCGAAAAGTGAGAAGTTTTACAATCGGTATGTGGGAGAGGGAATTTAATGAGGCAGAGATTGCGAAGAAAATAGCTGCTCATTTAGGAACAGAGCATACCGAATTATATATTACGGAAGACGATGCCAAACAGGTAATTCCAAAATTGAAAGGAATATTTGGCGAGCCATTTGCAGATTCTTCTCAGATACCAACTTATCTGGTGAGTAAAATGACGAGAGAACATGTGACGGTATCTTTGAGTGGGGATGGTGGTGACGAATTATTCTGCGGTTATCAGACCTACCGTTCCATGAATCGTATCTGGAATAAGACTGCCAAAATTCCGGCGATTGTTCGTAAACCTGCGAGTGCTATTATTACACATAGTCCTCTTGGTAGGAGTGGGGGGATGGCAACGAGAGCAAGATTGCTTGGTGCTTCCGGGATTGAAGATATGTATCGTCGTTCCGAAATCGGAGAAGGAATCAATCTTTTGTCCCAAGATATATTGCGTGAAGAAGCAGTACGTGTAAAAGAGTTACGTATAAAAGGGGTATCTGTAAGAAGTGCGAAGAATTGTTGTCAGACGTCTATGGACACCTATCAAGATGGTTTTTTGCAAGAGCCACAGCACAATCTGATGTTAATGGATATGTTAATGTATCATCCTGATGATATTTTGACGAAGGTAGATAGAACGGCGATGGCAGTTTCGTTGGAAACACGTGTACCGATGTTGGATAAGGATGTTATAGAATTTGCATGGAGTCTGCCGATTTCTTATAAGAAGCAGGGGGATGTGACGAAGAAGGTGCTACGGGATGTTCTCTATAAATATGTACCGAGAGAACTGGTAGAACGTCCGAAGACTGGATTTGCCATTCCATTGCATAAGTGGCTGAAACAGCCGGAGCTTCGTGTCTGGGCAGAAGGATTGCTTGAGAAACAGAAATTGATGGCACAGGGCTTCTTGAATCCTGATGTAGTATGGAAACTTTGGGAAGACTTTATCGAAAGAGATATCTGGCGTGTGCAGATTTGGTATATACTGATGTTTCAGGAATGGTTAGGGTAAGCAGGGTGAGAAGAAGTTCTAAGAGATTACGAAGATAAGGTTGAATACAGAAATAAATTTGGAGATAGATATGAGAATTATAGAGAAGTACAGGCCGGCGCAGATTCCGGTAGAGAAGCAAAATGCGTTAATTTCTGTTATTGTTGCAGTTTATAATATAGAAGACTATGTGGAACGTGGTGTTACCTCGATTTTGCAGCAGACCTATCAGAATCTGGAAGTCATTCTTGTGGACGATGGTTCTACCGATGCAAGCGGGGTGATTTGTGATAAATTAGCAGAAAATGACAATCGTGTCATGGTTATTCATAAGGAAAATGGTGGCCCGGCAGATGCCAGAAATGCCGGTATTGCGATTGCAAAGGGCAGTTATATCGGCTTTGTGGATGGCGATGACTGGATTGATTCAGATATGTATGAGAAAATGCTGGGTGCTCTTTTGGAGCAGCAGGCGGACATTGCTATCTGCCGTTATCGTCAGGTACACAAGGAATATACAGAAGACAAGTCTGTTGATAGGGCAATTGTGTTTGAAGGGCAGGAAGCTTTGCAATATTATGTAGAAGAGCGCAAAGAATACGATATTCAGAATGCGGCATGGAACAAATTGTATTGCAAAGAAGTACTTCAAAATGTTAGTTTTCCAGCAGGTAAGTGGTATGAAGATATCATGTTTGCAACCGCTGCTCTGAGCAATGCGAACAGATGCGTTTACCTTGACACTGCCTGTTATAACTATATAATAGACAGAGAAGGAAGTATCATGAATACACAGATAAATCCCCGTACTTTTACCGACCAGATACCGGCGTACCGGGAGAAAACCAGATTTTTGCAGGTACTTGGCAGACAGGATTTGGCTGATGTTCATGATTATTTTTTCTATAAAAGATTGCTTTTGTTCTATAATCAGTTAAAGAAGAGCAAGCTTCAGGATAAGAAGAAATATCTGCGGGAGATTGCAGAAATCATTTACGAAAACAAGGGAAATTATGATAGAGTATATCAGTGTAACATAGCAAATCCGAATGAGAAGAAAAAGATGGATTTGTTTTTGAAATCACCAAAGTTATATTGGGGTGTAATGGTGTTAAATGAGGCAGTGATACTTCCGCTGAAAATGAGGAAGAATAGAGATTTGCGAAACTCATAAAGAATAAGTAATGGAGGCAGAGATGATTATCATCCAGATGGCAGGCGGGCTTGGAAACCAGATGTTCCAATATGCTCTCTACAAACAGCTTGAAAGCATAGGGAAAAATGTAAAAATGGATGATGAAGAGGGCTTTCGCGAGGATGCACAGAGAGAGCCTGCACTGGCTCCGTTTGGTATAGAGTATCGAAGAGCATCCAGAGAAGAGATTATGAAAATTACCGATTCTTCGCCGAGCTTTACAGCGAAGGTGCGAAGAAAACTTTTCGGCAGACATAAGAAATCCTATTTTGAGGAAAATAAGCGTTTTCAGTCCAAAATTTTTGACTGGGATGAAATTTATCTGGAGGGCTATTGGCAGTCAGAAAAATATTTTGCTGATGTGGCAGATGTGCTCAAACAGGAATATAGTCTGGAAAATATCCGTAAACAGAAAGAAAATGGCTATGGGTTATCGGAGCAGGCAGAAGTTATGTTACAACAGATAGATGAAACGAACTCTGTCAGCGTGCATATTCGTAGAGGAGACTATCTTTTGCCGGAGAATCAGACGTTATTTGGGAATATTTGTACGGATAAATATTATAAGAAGGCTATGCAGGAAATGAAGCAGAAAGAGCCTGACTGCGTATTCTTTCTTTTTACGAATGATACCGCTTGGGCAAAAGAGTGGTTGAAGGAAACTGATATTGTACTGGTGGATTTGCCGGATGGAAAAGACTATGAAGAACTTATCTTGATGAGTCGCTGTAAACACAACATTCTGGCAAACAGCAGCTTTAGCTGGTGGGCTTCGTATCTGAATAATAATCACCGAAAAAAAGTTTTTGCGCCGGACAAGTGGTTGAATGGTTGGGATTGTCAGGATATTTACCGGGAAGATATGACGAAAATAAGCGCTGGAGCGGAACTTGAAAAATAGATAAAATTTTGAAGAATAGACAATGTTTTAAATTTGGAAGGAAACAGGAACTAAATGGTTAAACAGGAACAAACAACAGAGAAAGTAACTTTGTTACAGAAAATTAGTTACATGTTTGATAAAAAACAGAAAATCCAGATTGCCGGACTGGCGGTTTTGATCTTGATTGGTGGTGTATTGGAGACACTGGGTGTTTCTATGATGATTCCGGTTTTTAATGTTATTATGGATCTGGAAGCATTGATGGCAAATGAATATATGCAGAAAATCATGGCATTTTTGCATATTGAAACTGGCAGACAGTTGGTTGTACTTATTTTGGTAGCAGTTATTCTTTTGTTTGTGGTTAAAAATGCTTTTATTTTATTCCAGACTTATGTACAGAATACGTTTGTTACCCGGAACCGAAATCGAATGATTACTCGTGTTATGCGTGATTTTTTGAATCGCCCGTATGAAGAATATCTGGGAGCAGATATTCCGACAGTATTCCGTTTGACAGACAGCGATATTCCGAATGCATTTCAGCTGATTCTGGTAATGATTCAGATGGTAACAGAGGTTGTTGTCTCTGTATGTATCTGTGCAGTACTAGTGGTTGTAAGCCCTATGATGACTCTTTTTATCGTAGTGCTTTTCTTGGGTATGACATTAATATTGACCAAAATTTTGAAACCTCGTTTGAATCGTATTGGACGGAAAAATCAGGAAATTCAGTCACGTATTGCGAAATGGCGTATTCAGTCCATTTATGGTTTGAAGGATGTTAAGGTTTTAAACAGAGAAGAGTTTTTTGTAAGAAATTACTATGAAAGCGGCAGTATTGGTGCTGATGTAGCAAGAAATTATGCGGTATTGAATAACTTGCCGAGAGTATTAATTGAAACCATTTTTATTGTTTGTATGATGATTTATATTATGGTATATATGCTGAATGGCGGTAATATGAACGTGCTGCTTCCGCAGCTTGCAGCATTTGTTGTTGCGGCAGTTCGTATTGTACCGAGTGCAAACCGTATCAACAACTATATTGCACAGATTGCATATTCGCAGCCTTGTCTGGATTATTTGTACGAAAATCTGAGTGAAAGCATGAAGTTAGATGTGAACGGCAGTGTTACCGGTTATGATGATGAGACCAGACAGGAACAGAAAGAGAAGCTTGAGCAGAAGGAAAAGCTTGTATTAAAAGATAGAATTGAGTTAAATCACATTACTTTTGCATACCCGAACACGGAGAAAAATATTTTCACCGATGCTCATATGGAAGTGAGAAGAGGTCAGTCCGTAGGTATTATGGGACCGTCCGGTGCCGGAAAATCCACGATTGTTGATATTCTGCTCGGACTTTTGCATGCACAGGAAGGAACGATTACCTGCGATGGCGTAAATATTTTTGACAATTATGCATCCTGGCTTGCACAGATTGGTTACATTCCACAGTCAATTTATCTGGTGGATGAGTCTATTAGAGACAACATCGCTTTCGGTATTGATGCGGACAAGATTGACGATAAAAGAATCTGGGAAGTATTAGAAGAGGCACAGTTAAAAGAGTTTATTAAAGGTTTACCGGAAGGATTGGATACGAAGATAGGTGACAGGGGTGTCAGATTATCCGGTGGACAAAGACAGCGTATCGGTATTGCCAGAGCACTTTATCATAATCCGGAAATTCTGGTATTTGATGAGGCGACTTCTGCACTGGATAATGATACCGAAAAAGCTGTTATGGATGCGGTAAACAGCTTCCATGGCAAGAAAACAATGGTAATCATTGCACATCGACTGAATACCATTGCAAAATGTGATGTGATTTACAAAGTTGAAAATGAGAAAATTGTAGAGAGCAATTTGATATAATATCATAGGTAATTGCGAAACTCAGATTTAATTTATAAGGATTGCGCATAATTAACAAACCACCGCAGGCACGCTTTCGCTACGCTCGTTCCGTAATGGTACCTAAGATGCTAAAATACAGCATCTAAGTACCAACGGACTCACAGTACCTGCTTATGGTACTTGTTAATCATGCTCAATTGTATCTAAACAATTTATGAGTTTCGCAATCTCCTATAACAATATTAGGATAGAAGGAGTAAACATGTTAGGAATTGAGACACAAGAGGGATTCGGACTGGGAAATCAGTTGTTTTTCTATATCACAACAAGATGTATTGCGAAGGACAAGGGCTACCAGTTCAGTGTTCTTGATCCGGAACATTTCGCCAACAATATGCACAGTGATTGTGGTCTGTACTTCATGGATTTGGACTATGGTGTGCCGTCCAAGAAAGAGGACTATCAAAAGATTTATTATGAAAAAGAAGATCGCCTTTTTGCGGGAAATTCTAAGCATGATTTGACGCATGGCGTGTACATTACCGATACCGATAAAGCATTATTTGATATCGAGGATAATACCTTGCTTTATGGAAATTTGCAGGCAGAGGATTATTTTATCCATCATAAAGAAGAAATCAAAGAGTGGTTAAAAGTAAAACCGGAGTATGACTGTAAGGAATACAACAAGGATAATCTTTGTATTTTGCATCTGCGTTGTAGTGATTATATGGGTTCACCGGAATTATATCTGCGTAAAAAATACTGGATTCAGGGTATGAAGCAGATGCGCAAGGTCAATCCGAATATGGAATTTATGATTATTACCAATGATGTAAAGGAAGCGAATAAGTTTTTACCGGGGATTCCGGCATATAATTTTGATTTGGCGAAGGATTACAGCATTTTGAAAAATGCAAAATATCTGTTGCTTGCCAATTCTTCTTTTGCCTACTTCCCGGCATTTACAAGTGATACAGTAGAGTATATTCTGGCACCGAAATACTGGGCTAGACACAATGTGTCCGATGGTTACTGGGCATCTGAGCAGAATATTTATGTCGGATGGCATTACATGGACAGACATGGAAAAGTTTTTAGCGCTGAGGAATGTAAGGCAGAGCTTGCACAGTATAAAAAGACTTCCCGTAAGTATGCAAAAATTAACGAGAAGCCAACCGGAATGCGCTTGAAAGTGATGGAGCTTCACGGACAGTACATTTACAAAAAAGCTTATTGCGGTAAAATCGCAAGAGGCGTTATGCGACGTGTGAAAAAAGTGATAAATCCTTAAATTATGCGCAAAAAATGTGTGCGGAAATGAGTATTAATATGCAAAAAAAATACGAAAAGGCAGTGGCTTTTTTGCAAAGATGCGGAAACGAACTGCTTGGATTTGTGAATCGGATTTCAATAAGTAGGATGGTAGTTTGTGCGGCCATCCTGTTTGTGTTATCTATGATTCCACTCCTTTTGCTTGGAAAATATAATGTCATGTGTATCGACGATTATGATTATGGCAGACAGGTACATGATACTTGGATTGCAACCGGTTCACTCTGGGAATCGATTCAGACAGCATTACGGCAGACCGGAGAATTTTTCATGGATTGGCAGGGGACTTATGTGTCCTGCTTTCTGATGGCAGTATGTCCCATGAATTTCCGATATGACATTGCTTTTGTAGTGCCGATTATTATGATTGGTATGTTTGCTACAGGAACGTTTCTGTTTGGCAGACAGATTTTGACAAGATGGCTCGGTAGCGATAAGAAACAGGCTGCTTTGGTTATGTTGCTTCTGGTGTTTCTGTTTTATCAGGTGATGGAAGCACCGTTTGAAGGGATTTATTGGTATAATGGTTCTACGCATTATGTTCTTATGGAATCGTTACTGTTTTTTACTCTGACAGCAGTGTCAGGTTCTGTTTGGACGGAGAAAAAAGGAAATGCGATTGCGTGGTGTGTTCTGGCATGTATCGGCGGTGTGATTGTTGGCGGTGGTAATCTGGTGACCGGCTTACAGGCAGAAATTATGCTGGTATTTCTGGTGGGATACACTTTTGTTTTAAAAAAAGAAAGACGAGTTTTTGCCATATTTCCGTGGCTGTTTTTTACAGTAGGATTTTTGTTTAATATTTTAGCACCGGGAAATACACAAAGAAGTACGGTGGATATGGATACGGGATATTCTCCGATTCTGGCGGTTATTTTATCGTTCTATTATGCAGTTGTCTTTATGATTGAATGGACTTCTCTTATGGTAGTTCTCGTGTGGCTCGCTCTGTTGCCGATTCTGTGGCAGATTGGAAAAAAATCAGAGAAAAAGTTTGAGCATCCGGTGTGGGTAACAGTTGGTGCGTTTTGCATTCTGGCAGCCATGTTTACCCCGACTTTGTATGCACTTGGCATGGTAGGACTTTCGAGAGTGGACAATATTATTCAGATGGTATATTACCTGTGCCTGTTCTTTGTAACAACTTACTGGTTTGGATGGATTTCGCATAGGAAACAAGAGGAGGAATTTGGTCTGTTTCTGGAGAAAACGGGGAATGTAATGACAGTTAGTTGTCTGTTGCTCGTATTGATGGTCTGGGTTTTGACGGCGGATAAAAATACTTATACCAGCATTTCAGCACTTCGTTCTCTTGCAAATGGAGATGCACAGACATATTATACCGAAGCGATGGAACGGCATGAACTATATGTAGACGAAAGTGTGACAGGTGTAGTAGTTAAGCCGTTTACGGCAAGACCGGCATTATTTGATTTCAATGATTTGACAGAGGATGAGGGCAACTGGCTGAATTTGGCAGTAACGAGATACTATCATAAGAATTCGGTGAAAATGGAATCTCAGGTAGAGTAAATGCCTAATAAAACTATATAGAGTACGAGGAAAAAGAATGGAAACAAAAAAGTTAAAACTTCCGAATGTAACATTGGCGGCAATGACCAGCGTGAATATGTATGAAACGCTTCGGGCGATGGAATATAGCATGCAGGGCATTGAATTTGGAGATGTGGTGATCATTACTCACAGAAAACCATTTTTTCTGCCAAAAGGGATTCGATATAAGCATACATCCAAATTAAATGATATTGATGCTTTTAACTACAAAATGGTGTATGAACTGGCAGATTATATTGATACCGATTATGTGCTGCTTGTGCACTATGATGGATTTGTAGTGCATCCGGAGAGTTGGCGGGATGAATTCTTGGATTATGATTACATCGGTTCTCCTTGGCCGCTTCCGAAGAATGATTATGCGTACCGTGATTCCAAAGGACAGCTTTGCCGTGTGGGAAACAGTGTTTCCATTCGTAGTAAAAAGTTGTTGGAGTTTCCGCGTCAGGCGAATCTGAAATGGGAAAAAATGGAAGATGGTAATTATAACGAGGATACATTCCTTTGTTGTAAATATAAAAATGTGATTGAAGATGCCGGGATGCGTTTTGCACCGATTGAAGTAGCGAAATATTTCGGGCATGAGCATATGATTCCTGAGATTATGGATGTGGAGAAGCCGTTTTTGTTTCATAAATGGCGAGGAAGAAACGAGCAGTATCCGAGATTTGTCAATCCCTGGAAGGTAAGATGGCAGAAGGTGAAAAATGTCATAAGGCCTTTATTGTTTTGGAGAAGATTGAAGAAATAGCATGGTTTCGGAATGGAGAAAAACATGATTTACGATTGTATTCCTTTTTTTAACGAACTGGATATTTTGAAGCTGCGCATGCACATTATGGCGCCGTATGTAGATAAATTTGTCATTGAAGAGTCAACGGTTACTTTTTCAGGAGAGCCGAAGCCGATGACATTTGCAGAAAACAGAGAGCTTTTTGCAGAGTTTGAAGATAAAATTCTTTATGTGGCGGTGGATAATTCGCCGATGAGCGGTGTAACAACGCATGAAAGAGATAAATTTCAGAAAAATCAGCTGATTAAGGCAATGGGCGATTGTAAGCCGGGCGATATTGTTATTTTCAGTGATGTGGATGAGATTCCGAATCCGGAGGTTTTGACGAAGATTTTAGAAGATTTTGATCCGACCAAAGTATATCATCTGGCGCAGCGAATGTTTTATTGTTTTTTGAATATGGAAGAGATTTCCGGAAATCTTTTGTCGATTACCGGAGAATTTCCGAATGTGGCAAGAAAACAGTGGCTTGGCACAAAGGTGTGCAGCTTCGGTAATCTGCCGGAGGAAGGTATTGTTTTCTTACGTGAAGTATCTCCGTTAGACCTGTCTAGTGTGCGCGTGGCAAACGGTGGCTGGCATTTTGGCTATATGGGTGGAAATGGTGAGCGTGATGTGGCAAAACGTATCGGGGTCAAGGTACAGGCAGCGGCGCATCAGGAATATAATAAATCCAGATATTTGACAGAGGCGGTAGACAGGTTGCTTTGCGGGGAAGATATTTTCGGTAGAAATGCAGAGTTTATCCGTGTGGAAATTGATGAAACATATCCGCAGTATCTGCGTGAACATTTGCAGGAATATGACTTTTTGCTTGCACCGCCGGTCAGCAAGATGCGAATTGCGTGGAAAAAAGCAATGTTAGCAGGCAAGCAGATACTTCGCAAGATACATGGAAAAGTAGCGGGCTTTAGACACTAAAAAATTGCGAAGACAGATACAAAAGAGCAGTTGAGGGGAATCAACAAGATGCCGACTCCTCGTTTGGCATGGAGGATTGCTATGGTGGAATTATATCGAAAAATCAGGGAGAGTAAGCTACCTTGGTTTCTTTTCTATATCGGACTAACGATAGAATTAGGAATGGTTATTATTGACAAAAGTAATTATGTGAATCCGATTGAAGGATATTTGTTTCGGATTACCTTTTTGATTTTTGCTTTGAAACTGATGTTTACCGGTTATAGCATAAAAGAGTGGGTCGTGATTTTTTTTCTGGAAGTGATAGGCTTTATTTCTTATCGGGCAACCGGTGAAAATGATATTATTCGAATTGTTACGTTTGTGGCGGCTTGTAAAGATATTCCGCTCAAACAAATGATTCGTTATGCGTTTTATATAACGACTGCAGGTTGTGTCATGATTGTATTGCTGGCAGTGACTGGAATTTATGGTGATATGAGTCTGACCTTGGATTACGGAAGAGGTTATGAACAGACTAGGTACACACTGGGTATGGGACATCCGAATGCATTGTCTTGTATGTTTCTGATGTTGCTTGCTATGGGAATTTATACTTTTTCGGAACGGATGAAATGGTATTCTTATCTGTTTTTGATGCTTTTGAATGTAGGTGTATTCTGGCTGACGGATTCAAAGACAAGTATGTTGATTACCACGCTTTTATTAATGGGTACGTTTGTGATAACCTATTCTAAATTTTTACGGGAAAAATGGTTTGTTTATGCATGTGGTTTGCTGATTTTCGTATTGTGTATAGCTTTTTCGGTGGATGCAGCAGTAAACGCTCAAAATGTGCGGGAAGCGAAATGGAATGAATCCTATTATGGAGAGGCCAGATTTGATGCGCACGTAGTTGGTCTTTTGCGAATTGATGAGCAGATTAATGGCAGAATTGTTTCATTGACGAATTCAGAAAATAAAGATGGAACAATAGAAACATGGTCGATGTTTTCCTGTCCAAACAATATGACATATTATTTTGATATGGGATGGGTGAAATTGTTTTATCGCTATGGAGTAATACCGGGCATTTTGTATTGCATTGCAAATTTGGCATTGCTGTGGCAGTTTTATCGGAAAAAGGATGCGTTTGGCTTGGTAATATTTAGCGTTCTTGCTATTTACAGTGTGGTGGAAGCACACCTGTTCTCGGTTTATGTAGGCAGAAATTTTCTGCTTATGATGATGGGAAGCTATCTGCTTACCGGACAGGACATTATTCCGGTTGCGCAGAAGCCATCCACTGTTGTAAATCAAGAATAAGTTGTTTGGTGCGAAGAGTCGCTCCTTCGTCAGTCAGATGGTAGTTGGTGTCATAGAAATAACTACTATCCAGAAAATAATCGGTATAATCGGATATTACGGGGCAGTTCAGGGATTCCTGCAACTGCTCTTTAAATTTGATGTAGTCTTTGGCGGGTGGTGTTACATCCGTATTGGCAATCGGATAAGCGGCAACGAGTAAGGTTGCACCGCGTTCTGTTACATATTCATTTAGTTCGTTGATGCGATCGGTACAGGTATCATTGATTTGTGGTACTTGAATCATTTCTTCCGTGAGATAAGTAGCAACGTCTAATTTTGTGCTTTGTCTCTCGAAAGCAATATCGCCATATTCATTAAAAGCAAGACGGCTGTAAACGTCACCATAATT